>JASGLP010000088.1 GCA_030156895.1 Eubacteriaceae bacterium
GCCGGAAACGCCCTTGCTTACAGCTTGTCTTCCCAATTAGCCAGGTGACAGGTCTTCTTTCAGACCATTAGCTCGGCAACATGCCTCGCAAACAAAAAAGACTTCACAATCGTGAAGTCCGAGACTGAAGACAATGTTAATTTTGAATACCTGAGCACCGACAATTGGCTTTTCAGTTGTCCGCCTCGGGGCGAACAGTTGCTTAAAAACGCCGATAATTAGCGATTTCAAATTGGGCAACTGTACGAATCCGCGCGCGGACTACGAAATCCAATTGGTTGGTGCGGGGTTTGTCTACACACTGAGACTTCACAATCGTGAAGTCCGAGAATTTAGTTTCTGATAATTTCGATCTTATATCCATCCGGATCGGAAATAAAATAGTATCTTGGTTTCCCATCACCGCTCAAGCCTTTTAAGGGCGTTGGTTCAAGACCCATTTTTGAATGTTCTTCCCAGGAGCCTTCCAGATCATCCGTTAAAATGGCCAGATGGCCATAGGCCTGACCCATTTCATAAGGTTTTTCCTGATCATAATTGTAGGTCAGTTCCAGCTGATGGGTGCCGGTCCCGTCACCTAAAAATACCAGGGTGAATTTATAATCCGGTTCGTCTCTTCGTCTAATTTCCTCAAATCCCAAGACGTCTTTGTAAAAAGCCAGTGATTTGTCCAGATCCAAAACCCGAATCATTGTGTGTGCCATTTGATATTTTCCCATTTTAATCTCCTTTTATAGTGTTAAATTTTTCATATCTTTATAAAAACTATAAGCTTTTGAAGCCTTGCCAATACAATGACTGATATAATGCTCCAGAATATCCATCGCTTTAATGACCAATTCATCGGCAATTTCCATATTTTTCAGCTGTTTGACCGGATAAGCCAGCAGGTCTTTTAAAAAGCCTGTCAATTCCGGTTCAATCCGGTAGGTGTAGTGATCAGCCTCCCGGCAGTTACCGCAGATTAAACCCGAACCTTCGATATCAAAATATGAAAGATCCGTTTCTTTCCGGCAGCCCATACAGGCGGTCAAGCCCGGCCGATAACCTAAAAAGCTGACCAGTTTCATCTGAAATGCGGCAACAATAACCAGATCATTCTTAGCCTTATTTTCCGACAGATAAAAAAGGCAATGCAAGAGCAGCTTTAAAATTTCCGGACTTTCCTGATAGACTTCAAAAGAATTGCTGATTAGATCAAGCAGATAAGATCCTAACGCCATTTTGTTCAAATCATTACGCAGGGCGTAAAATGACTCAATCAGATGGGCCTGCTGGATATTGCCAAAGGTTTTGCCGGGGTAATAGACCAGTTCGCTGTAGGCAAATACCTGCGTACTGGCCAGCAGCGGACTTTTAGGCCGGCGCACCCCCCGGGCAATACACTGCACCTTGCCTTCTTTTTCTGTGAAAACGGTCAGAATTTTATCCTGGTCACGGTAAGGCATTTCTTTGATGATAATGCCATTCGTTTCAATCAGTCCCATTTTTTTACCTATTCAAAATATCCCAGATCCTTTAAGTCGAAATTTTTTTCCCGCCAGTCAGCTCTGACTTTAACCCAAAGTTGCAGATTAACCTGCGTTTTTAGAAAGAATTCTATGTTTCTGCGCGACTGTGAACCGATCTTCGTTAACATTGAGCCGCCTTTGCCGATGATAATCCCCTTATGGGTTTTGCGTTCACAGAAAATAGTGGCTTCAATATCGATCAGATCCTTATTTTTTCTTGGTTTCATGGAAGTCACTTCCACGGCAACCCCATGGGGCACCTCGTCTTTTAAAAGATTTAAAGCTTTTTCTCGAATCAGCTCAGCGACAATAAAGCGCTCTGACTGATCGATGATCATATCGTCAGGAAAAAACTGCGGTCCCGGCTGAAGGCTGTTTTTAATTTCTTTTACCAACACGTCAACACCATCACCTTTAAGCGCTGACACTGGAATAATCGCTGTTAAAAAATCATAGTCTTCATAGAGTTTAATGGCGCCCAGCAGTTCCGCTTTTGGTAAACGGTCAATCTTGTTCATCACCAGAATCACTGGCGTTCCTAATTCCTTTAGCTTATCCAGAATAAACTGATCGCCAGGGCCGATTTTTGTTTCCGGTTCCACCAGATATAAAACCAGATCAACGTCAGAAACTGTATTTTCTGCGGCCTTTTGCATATAATCGCCCAATTTGTTTTTGGGACGGTGCATACCCGGCGTATCGATAAAAATCATCTGCGCCTGATCATCTGTATAAATACAGCGGATAGCGTTTCTTGTTGTTTGCGGTTTGTCTGAAGTAATTAAGAGTTTTTCACCCATAATATGGTTCAGTAAGGTTGATTTACCAACATTGGGCCGTCCCACAACACTGATAAAGCCAGATTTATATTCTGCCATAGTTCACTTCCTTTTAAAATAATGCAATTAATTTGGGGACAAAAATAATCAGCCCCACACAAATCGACATAATAGCAGCAATCAGAACTGCCCCGGCCGCTGTATCTTTAGCTACTTTAGCCAGATGGTGATATTCCTCGGTATAGAGATCGACGAGCGTTTCAATCGCGGTATTTAGTATTTCCAGAATCAGGACAAAGGAAATCACAATTACCAGTGCCAGCCACTCCGGAGCCGAAATTTTAAAAATAAATCCCGCAATCACGGCGATTGTCCCGACTAAAAAGTGGATTCGCATATTCTGTTGCGATTTTAGCGTGTAATAAATCCCCTGGATCGCAAATGAAAAACTTTTTTTTAGCTTTCGTCTCATCATGAAATACCAGCCTTTTCTCAGTCACCCATAATTTCCTTTTCCACTTTTCGCATTTCGCGCTTGTCGTCATCTTCCAGATGATCATAGCCCAGCAGATGCAGCACGCTGTGTACCGATAAATAGCAGATTTCTCTGGCAAAGCCATGGCCAAATTCCTCTCCTTGAGCTCTGGCCTGATCGGTATTGATAATAACATCCCCTAAAAGAATGGGATGCTGACCCGACGTTTTTAAAATCTCTGCTTTATGCTTCAAAAAATCTTCGTACATGGGAAAAGACAGGACATCGGTGACCTGGTCTTTGCCTCTGTATTCAGCATTTAAAGCTTTGATTTCATCAGCATTAACGAAAGAATAAGAAATTTCGCACTCTACCCCAATTTCCTCATGCAGAAGGGTTCGGATCATATAGGTTTCAATTTCCTCCAGCATGGCATCACTGACTTGTGTTTCACTGCGGTTATCAAAGATTGTCACTAGCATTTTTCACCTCGATAATCAGTTCATCATAAGGAGGGGACTCCATATTTGATAATTGACCAAATCCATCATAAACATTTAAGGTCGTAATGCTGCCAAGCTTAATATCAAAATGCCACTTGCTCTCGATGGGCAGCTCCATCAGATTTGTCATCAGGCTGTGAATGGTACCACCGTGGGCAACGATCAGATAGGTTTTGCCGGCATCCAGGTCATCTAAAAAGTCCCGGCACAGACGCTGGTACTCCCGCTGACTCTGACCCTTGGGCACCTGATAATCCAGATAATCAGCCATCCAGGCTTCCCACTCATGCTGATGGTCGCGAATGCTTTCGTCTCTGGTTTTGCCTTCAAAGATGCCAAAATTGAATTCTTTTAGCCGTTCATCGATGATGACGTCTTTAGATAGTTGGCTGCCCACCGACTGGGCAATTTTATAAGCCCGGGAAATGGGACTGGCAATAATATTATCAAACTGTAGCTTCTGATCAAGCTCCACCAGATGCTTAACCAGAATCTCTTTCATTTGCACGCCTTTATCCGTATATTCAGACTCGGTGTGGCCGTTTAAACGCCTTTCCACATTCCCGAAAGTCTCTACATGTCTCACTAGTACAAGTTTCATAATGTCTTCCTTCTTTAAATTGATGGCTTTGTAGATAAGCCCCGCACCGATCAATTGGATTTCGTAGTCTGCGCGCGGCCACAGGAACTACGTTCCTTTTGGCTCGCGGGCAATCGCCAAATATAAATGAATTTTACTTGGCTCATTGCCTTCGCGAAGATTCGTACAGTTGCCCAACTAGAAAGAAGTAATGATAAACATTTACCAGCAACTGTTCGCCCCGAGGCAGACAACTGAAAAGCCAATTGTCGGTGCTCAGGTATTTCATTAAACTTTGTTAAATCCGTTATCTATTATATCCTACTTTATATAATTTGGCCAAATCTTTTGATTTATTCCGCATTATTCGTTATAATATATCATCTTAACCGTTAATTATCCATAAAAAGGAGTTCAATATGGAAAAAAATAAAAAACAAAAATTGTTGGCCGACCTGACATTGTTTGTGGTCGCCTTTGTCTGGGGCAGTGGCTTTGTTTCCTCTAAGGCCGCCCTCTCTTATATGAGTCCCATGATGCTGATGGCTCTTCGTTTTATGATTGCCGCCACACTTTCAGCCCTGATTTTTCATAAACGTTTGAGAAATCTTTCTAAAGAAACCCTTAAGGCCGGTTTTGTGATTGGTTTTTTCCTCTTTTCGGCCTTTGCCACCCAGATGATTGGTCTGCAGTTTATGCTGGCCGGCAAGCAGTCTTTTTTAACGGCCACCTATGTCATCATGGTACCCTTTATTTACTGGGCCTATAAGAAAAAACGGCCTGACCGTTATAATTTTATTGCCGCCTTTGTTATGCTGGCTGGTATTGCCCTGTTAACAAGCAATTCCGCTTCCGGCTCGGGCATCGGTCCGGGGGATATTTTAACCCTGATCTGCGCTTTTTTATATGCCTGTCAAATTGTCAGCATCGACCATTACTCAAAAGGCCATGACCCCATTGCCCTAACGGTTATTCAACTATCCGTCGCTGCCATTTTGTCCGTGCTCTTTGTCGTTTTCACCGGCCAGCTGACCTTCGATATTGCAGCAACCGGGCTTATAAACGCCTTATACTTAGGGCTGTTTTGTACCTTCTTGACCTTTCTGGGTCAGACCGTCGCCCAAAAATATACCTCTTCAACCCACGCCGCTATCATCATGAGCCTGGAATCCGTTTTTGGCACCCTGCTGTCGATCCTGATCCTCCAGGAATCATTTACAATCATGATGCTAGTCGGTTGTCTGGTCATTTTTCTGGGCATTATTACCGCTGAAACAAAATGGGAATTTCTGCGAAAAAAAGACGACCTGCCCCTTAATATTTCGCCACCAGAAATAAATGACCGGCACTCAAATTCTTAAAGTTTTTTACTTTTCTTTACACACTTTGCTTAAATATGCTATGATAACCTCCAGTCGAATTATTGACACAGGAGGTTTTTTTGAACTTTAAAATCGGAAATCTGGAATTTCCAAAACCAATCGTTCAAGGTGGAATGGGTATTGGCGTATCGCTGTCTAGCCTGGCCGGAACGGTTTCCAAATTCGGAGGACTAGGTGTGCTCTCCGGTGTGGAAATGGGTTATGCAGAACCAGATTATAAAAAAAATCCAAAACAGGCCAATCGCCGCGCTTTGGAAAAGCATTTCAGCAGAGCTAAGGAAATTGCTGAAAATCGTCCCATTGGCATCAATATCATGGTTGCCCTCACGCAATATGAAGAAATCGTCAAAAACGCTGTTCAGACAGGCGTCGATATTATTTTTGCCGGAGCCGGTCTGCCGCTGACCCTGCCGGAACTCACGCGGGACTCACTGACAAAAATTGCCCCGATCATTTCTTCAAAACGGGTTGCCAAACTGATTCTTAAGCACTGGTGGCGCCATTATGAAGCCGTGCCCGATGCCATTGTTTTAGAAGGCCCTTTAGCTGGCGGACACTTAGGTTTTAAACGTGAAGAACTAACCCCGGAAAGTCTTAATAAACTTCAGCTTACTGATTTAATCCCGGGCGTTCTGGAAGAGTTAAAACCCTATGAAGATAAAGTCGGACGGCCTATCCCCTTAATTGCCGGCGGAGGCATTATTACCGCTGATGACGTTAAAGCCGTGATTGATGCAGGTGCATCCGCTGTTCAGTTGGGTTCCCGTTTTGTGACAACCTTCGAATGTGATGCCAGTGATGCTTTTAAACAGGCCATGATTAACGCCAAAAAGGAAGATATTATTATCATTGACAGTCCCGCCGGATTACCTGGCCGCGCCATTCAAAACGCTTTTCTGGAAGATGTTAAAAAAGGTCTTAAACATCCCACCAGCTGTCCCATGAACTGTCTCAAGACCTGTGATTTTAAAAACACACCCTATTGTATTGGCAACGCCCTGATTGTCGGCCAGGAAGGCGATCTGGAAAATGGTTATGTCTTTTCCGGAGCTAATGCTTATGCGATTGGCGAAATCGTTCATGTTGAAGATCTGATGAATGAGCTGGTGTCAAAACTTAATTAAAAGAATTCTTAAAAAAGCACCAGACTTTGCCTGCTTAAGCCCTAATTTCTTGACAAATATTTTTTTAAGCTTATAATTAGTTAGACTATCTAATTAATATGGAGGTGAAAGCTTGGACCTTTTCAGTTCCCAGCTCAATGAAATACTTGTGGAAACTTTTAATCATATCCTGCAATACGAAGAAGATCTGATTAAACATTCCCAAAACATCGATTTATCCATCGGTGAAATGCATTTACTTGAGACCGTGGGAAAAAACAATAATAACGGAAAAACGATCAGTGATCTTGCTCAGGCACATAATGTCACCCTGCCTTCAATGACCATTGCGGTCAATAAGCTTGTCCGCAAGGAATATGTGGTCAAAGAAAAAAGTCCTCACGACGGACGGGTAGTTTATGTTCGCCTGACACAGAAGGGTCTTCGGATTGATCGCATTCATCAGTATTTTCACCGTCGGATGGTCGATGAGGTCGCAAAAGAGATGAGTGCTCATGAAAAAGAGGTGCTGATTCATGGCATGGAAAAACTAAACGCTTTTTTTAACCGAAAGTTGTCGAAAATCCATGACCAGTAATAGTTTTTCAAAACGGAGGAATAATGTCCTTTTCTATTATCGGCACGGGCTCTGCTCTGCCAAAAACTGTACAAAGCAATGACGATCTTGCCGCTTTTCTGGATACATCGCACGAATGGATTTTCTCGCGAACCGGTATCGAATCACGACACATCTGTGTCGAGGAAACAATTTTAGACTTGGCCGTTGAAGCTGCCCGCCAGGCGCTTGACAATGCAAAACTTGATCTTTCAGAGCTTGATCTGATCATCTGTCCCACGCTGGGCGGTGACACCATCACGCCATCACTGGCCTGTCAGATACAGGAAGTTTTAAAGGCCTCCTGTCCCTGTTTTGATATCAATGCTGCCTGTTCGGGATTTGTTTATGGTCTGGATATCGCTGATGCCTATTTCACCCGCAATCCAGATATGAAAATTCTGATTGTGGCGGTGGATGCCATGTCCAAACTAGTTGACTGGCAGGATCGGGCCACCGCTGTTTTATTTGCTGACGGCGCCGGAGCCGCTGTTTTATCAGCCGGCAGTGATTTAAAATCAATCCGGCTGACATCAACTGGCAATACCCATGCCCTGTCCATTCCCTGGATGAAGGGAAACCACCCTTTACAACAAACGGGTTCTCCCCTGCCCTATCTAAAAATGGATGGCGCCGAAGTCTATCGCTTTGCTGTCTCGGCCATCTGTGCCGACCTCAAAGCAGTCACTAAAATGGCAGGCCTGGAACTTTCGGATCTTGATCTGATTATTCCCCATCAGGCCAATGCCCGCATCATCGAAGGCGCAGCCAAAAG
>JASGLP010000032.1 GCA_030156895.1 Eubacteriaceae bacterium
GATAATCAGCTCTTTTTGCTTTTTTAACTGATAAATTCTATAGTATGCTTTTATACTGGTCATTTTTTAAGTGAAAATGGTTTTGTGAATAATTCGGGTTTAATCTTTTCACAGACAAAAACCACTTCCGTCTCAGTCAGACTATAATAGAGGGGTAAACGCAAAAGTCTTTCGCTTTCTCTGCTGGTATGGATATCCTCGCCGACAAACTGGCCAAATTTCTTTCCTGCCGAACTCGTATGCAAGGGAATATAATGAAAAACAGCCATAATCCCATTCATTTTCAGCCAGTCAATTAAATCTTGACGGACTTTTTTGTTTTCCACCTTGATATAAAAAAGGTGACCATTATGCGATACCTGCTCAGGAACGACCGGCAAACTGATAAGGCCTGCTTCTTCCAAAGCTTTCAACTGAGTGTAATAAGCATCCCACAATGCCAAACGCTTTTCTTGAATCAAGTCTGCGGCTTCCAGCTGGGCATAGAGGTAGGCCGCATTTAATTCACTGGGCAGATAGGACGATCCCAGATCCACCCATGAATAAAAGTCAACTTCCTGATTAATAAAGGCCTGACGGTTTGTCCCCTTATCGCGGAGTATTCCTGCCGGCCTCATAAAACAATCCTCCTTGATTAACAGCGCCCCGCCTTCACCCATGGTGAAATTTTTGGTTTCATGAAAAGAATAGCAGCCAAAATGACCAATGCTTCCCAGTGTTTGATTTTTATAGCTGGCCATCACTCCCTGGGCAGCATCCTCTACTACCTGCAGCTTATTAGTTTTAGCAATTGCCATGATGCTATCCATTTCACAAGCGATGCCCCCATAATGCACAGGTACGATCACTTTCGTTTTTTTAGTAATTGCTGCTTCAATCATAGTTTCATCGATATTCATGGTGTCCGGTCGAATATCCACAAAGATTATTTTAGCACCACGAAGGGCAAAGGCATTGGCGGTCGATACAAAGGTAAAAGCCGGCATGATCACTTCATCCCCTGGCTGAATCCCACTCAGCATGGCAGCCATTTCTAGAGCATGAGTGCCTGAGCTCGTCAAAAAAGCCCCACAGACAGCCGCCTTATTTCGCAACCAGTCTGTGCAGGCCTTAGTAAAATAGCCGTCACCGGCAATCTTTTGATAATCGGTGGCAGCTTTCTTCATATAGTCAATTTCATTTCCTAAAAACAAAGGTTTATTAAATGCTATCATTGGTCTTTCCTTAACTGAATCAGATGTCAATGAGATTTAAAATCTCTTCTCTTAAGGCCAGATATTTTTCATCCAGCTGCAGGCGCCCGGTCTTTTGGTCAACCGCGTATGAAAAATCTGACTGAAATTCTCGAATAATGGAACCCGGACTTTTAGACATAACCAGCAGTCTTGTACCCAGAGCCAGCGCTTCATCCACATCGTGGGTGATCATAAAAATGGTATTCTTATTTTCCTTCCAGATGGTCCGAACCAGCTGCTGCATATGAATCCGGGTTAGGGCATCCAGCGCGCCAAAGGGTTCATCCAAAAGAAGAATCGCCGGCTCATTGGCCAAAGCTCTGGCCAAAGCAACCCGCTGGCGCATTCCGCCTGAGAGCTGAAAGGGCGGCAGATCCTCAACATCCAGTAAATGGATCTGTTTTAAGAAATGGGTGGCAATCTCAGAAACTTGCCCTTTGGGAAGTCCCTTGATTTTCGGCCCGAATTCCACATTTTGCCTGACGCTCATCCAGGGATATAAAGAGGCCGACTGAAAAACAACCCCACGATTCCAGTCCGGTCCAACAACTGGCTGGCCCTGCATCAGAATTGAGCCTTCACTGGGAGGAATAAAGCCCGCTATCACATTGAGCAGGGTAGATTTTCCGCAACCGGAAGGGCCTAAAACACAGATAAAATCGTTCTTATCAATCGACAGATCAATTTGTGTGACCGCCCGCAGTTTTGTTTCATCTGTCTGATAATCTACTGCCAGCTTTTTAATTTCAATGATTCGATCTGCCGTCATAATGACCTCCTATTCTAATGACATTTCAATATATAAGGGATTTAAATATTCGTTAAAAGCTTCCTGTGATGGCGCCGAATCTATTGATTTTTGCTCAGCCAAAAAATCTGCTGTATCTTTCATAATCTGGGCAAAATGGCCGGGACTATCTGATGTCCCCATGTATTCTTCAGACAATTCTTCTTCCGGCGTCAACCAGATTGAACCAGACATTTGCGACAATGCTTGGTCAGATGTAATGGCCAATTCTGTGGCAACAGAATCAGCTGCCTCCTGAGCATCAGCCCGATAAATATCACCACCTTGGCTTAAAACTTTTATAAAGCCCGCCACCAGATCCGGATAGTTACTTGAGAATTCTTTTTGAACCAGCAAAACATTGGCAGTAATATAACCTTCTTCAGCCATATCCGCACTATCAACCAATATGCTGCCAGTCTTTGTCAGCTCACCCAGGCTGGGTTGCCAGGTGTATGCGGCGTTAATATCCCCGCGCTCCCAGGCCGCAACGATATCCGCTGTCGGCATATCCAAGAGCTCCACCTGATCTGCGATGCCATTTTCTTTTAAATAATTTAAAAGGATATAATGTGATGTCGATGCGAAGGGCGTTGCAATCTTCTGACCGACCAGATCTTGAGCAGTCATGATACCAGAGCCTTCCTTAACAGCCAGCCCTTCAATTTCGCCCAGAACTTCGTGAATCCAGATCATTTCCACGTCAATCCCCCGAGCTAGTGCAATAATGGCATTGGTATTGCCCATACTGGCAAAATCAATACTCCCTGATGCCAGAGCCTGATTGGCTTCCGCTCCAGAATCAAAAATAATAAATTCATAGGATATGCCCAATTCCGAAAAATAAGCATCAAAGAGATCTTTGGTCTTACTGACCATTTCATCATTTGGCACACGCAAATAGCCGATTTTTACTTCTTCCGGCAGATCACTGCTGGAATTCTGACTTCCACATCCTGCTAACCCTATGATGCAGACAAGTAAAGCAGCAAACAAAAGTATTCCCTTTTTCATCATTTCTACCTCCTTATATAATATTTTTAGATATAGCACGTTACATTGAAAATTTTAAATTTTGTTAGGCTATTGGTAGCCTTTCCAGAAAATAATTTTATTTTCGATGGTTCGAAGACCTAGATCAATCAGCACGCCGGTAATTCCCATTACGATAATACCAACAAAAATGACGCTGCTTTTTAAATATCGGGAAGCATCCAGAACCATCCAGCCGACCCCGGAAGTTGCCGCAATCATCTCAGCCGAGACCAGGGTTGTATAAGCAACCCCAACGGCTGTTCTGATCGAGGTAAAGATATCCGGCAGACAGGCCGGCACAACAATTCTGTAAAAAAGGTCTTTTCCTTTGGCTCCCAGTGATTGGGCACTCAAAAGATATTCCAGCTGGATATTTTTGACCGCTGACACACAAGCAATATAAATGGGCGCAAAGGCCGCTAAAAAAAGCAGGGTTACCTTTGAAGATTCACCAATTCCCAGCCATAGAATCAAAACGATATAATAAGCCAGGGGCGGCAGGGGTCGGTAGAACTGAACGATCGAATCAACAATCGCCCCCACCTTTTTAAAATAGCCGCTGAGAAGTCCCAGCGGCACCGCTGTTACAATGGCCAATCCGGAGGCCAGGAAAAGTCTTAAGAGACTGATCCCTAAATGCTTCCAGAAAGGAATGCCATTATAACCGTTTTTTACAATATCAACAAATGTATTCAATACTTCTTTCGGTGAGGGGATAATCAGATGTGAAACCAGGCCAAATTCGGTAATCACATACCAGACCAGAAAAATAACCAGCCAGGTCACTATGGTTAATCGCCGGTGATTCTTGCCTTCTTTCATTCGAACATCCCCCTTTAGTCAAAATTTCCTGTCAATCACAAATTGATTGGATATGTCTATTCTAGCAAAAATTATAGTCCGTTACAATGGGTTTACGGTTTCTTGTCTGATCGTTGTAGTACTCATACATACAAATCCCCAGGAAAGATCCTGAAATATTAATGATATTATCAAAACCTAACTGACCCAAGGCTCTGGCCATGTTATAGCTGCGCTGAGCACTTCGACAGTGGACATAAACCGGCTGGTCTTTGGGAATTTCATCCAAACGCTGACGGAACTGGCTTAAGGGAATATTTTTCGCAGTAATCAAATGGCTGGCGGCATATTCGCCGGGCTCACGGGCATCGATGATAAAGGCGTCATTTTCCACCAGTTCCCGAACCTTGGTGACAGCAACCTGTTTAAATTCTCCATTTAACAGATTTAGCGCCACCATAGCGGCAAAGTTTACCGGATCTTTAGCGGTTGAAAATGCCGGTGCGTAACATAATTCCAGTTCTTTCAGGTCTTCCAATGTTGCTCCCATTGTAATCATTGCCGCAATCACATCGACACGTTTGGTGGCATTCCCGCGACTGATGGCCTGGGCACCAAGAATTTTGCCGGTGGGCACTTCATAAACCAGTTTAAAGAAAAATTGACTGTTTCCCGGCATCAGTCCGACGATATCACCGGGAATAATATAAACCATGTCATAGGGAATCCCGCTTTTTTGGGCAGCGCATTCAGTTAAACCGGTTGATGCCACATTCATTTCAAAGATTTTGATGCAGGATGATCCAATGACCCCATTATTTCTGGTGGGTCGGCCATATAAATGATCCGCTGCTGATCTCGCCTGCTTCTGAGCCGGTCCGGCCAGAGCCAACTTGGTTTTTTTATGGGTCAGCTGATGGAAGACTTCAATGGCATCACCCACTGCATAAATGTCAGGATCGCTGGTCTGGTAATGCTGGTTAACTAAAATGGCACCCGTTTCACCGATGGCCAGATCGTTTTCTTTGGCCAGCTTTGTATCCGGGGTCACACCAATGGCCATAATAACTGCCTGAGCCTTCAATGTTTTGCCGGATTCCAGTTCTACCGAATCGTCAAATATTTTGGCAATGGCATCCTCAAGAATCAGATCGACATCATTATCCATCAGCTCTTTATGTAAAATCTGAGCCATATCATAGTCCATGGTACACATGATCTGGTCAGCCTTTTCAACCAGGGTAACGTGATAGCCTTGAGAGGACAGCTTTAAATTTTCTGCAACTTCCACACCGATAAAACCACCGCCAACGACGATTACATCTTTAACACCATTTAGTAAAAACTTATTGATTTTATCAATGTCCACAACATTTTTAACACTAAAGACATGGGGCTTGTCATAACCAGGTATAGGTGGCACGATTGGGTTTGCGCCCGGTGCCAGGAATAGTGCATCATAGCCTTCCTGGTAGACTTTTCCTGTTTCCAGCTCTTGAACCGTTACTGTTTTGTTGACACGATCAATCCCTGTCACTTCCTGATTGACCCGTGCATCAATATTATATTGCTTATTAAAATTATCCGGACACATCAGCACCAGATCTTCACTATTTTCAATCATACCACTTAAATGATTGGGCAGACAACAATTGGAAAAGGAAACATTGGGTCCTTTTTCAAACATGACCACCTGAGCCGATTCATCCAGTCTTCTAACTCTGGCGGCAACAGATGCGCCACCAGCTACACCACCGACAATTACAACTTTTTTTCCCATTTTTTCTCTCCTCGTCTATTAAATTTAAACACAAGATGTTTTAATAAACCCCGCACCGACCAATTGGATTTCGCAGTCTGCGCGCGGATTCGTACAGTTGCCCAATTTGGAAGTGCTAATTATTAGCGTTTCCCTGCAACTGTTCGCCCCGAGGCAGACAGCTGAAAAGCCAATTGTCGGTGCTCAGGTGTTAAAATTAACTATATCTTCATTCTAAATAACAATCTGTTTAGTTATTAATTTACTTTTTATAACGGCTAGGTGGCAATACATCCACTTTTCCGGCAAAAAATTTCAGGGCAAAGAGGCTGCCCAACCATAGGGTAAAGAAGAATCCCCAACCGGATAATGAAAAGTTCCCGATTCCTGAGAAAAGGGCTCCAATATTACAACCACCTGCCAGTCTGGCACCAAAACCCATTAAAAATCCGCCCAGTAAATAATAGAGGCTGTCTTTAAATTTAAAGCCCCGGTTAAATGTCCAGCGGCCGGCAAATAAAAAGGCAATGGCCGCACCCAATATGATGCCGATATTTCTCAGGGATCCGGGATCATTTAGAATCCCATTATTGGCAGCCAGTACATTCGATTGAAAAACCGGTGCTGTAAACGAAACCCCGAACATCTGTAAAAACGCAATCCCCCAAGTCGTTAAAGGCCCGGTTACTCCCCAGCTGTGACGGGCGGTAATTAAGATAAAGGCAAACATAATGGCAAGCAAAATCCCTCCGGTCATAAAGGACCAGCGCTGGACAAAGAGTTTGTGAAAGGTCGGATAGGAAAATAATTTAAAGGGTACCGTATCCGGAATTGGCAACTCTTCATCTTCATAAACTGTTTCAGTATATGTGCCTTCTTTTTTCCTAAAGTCCTCATATTTTCGGACAATAATATAAAGTATCAATAAAAGCAGATAGGATACCAGGACAGCTCCCACATAACCCAGTAAATCCGGCAGGTACAATTCGATTCCAATTTGTCCAATGGCTGAATTATTTAAAGCACTTTGAGCCATCAAGCCGGGAATCGATCCGAATACAAAGGTGACCAGGGCGATCAGGGATCTGCCTTCACCTTCCCCCACATCACTCAAGGTTCCTGATGCGCAGCCACCAGCTAAAATCATGCCGATACCAAACAAAAAGCCCCCCAGTAAAATCGAAATGTTAAGAAATTTCAAGGAGCTCAATCCCGGTGGATCAATCCCCATCTGGACCGCCGACCACTGCAAACCAGCTGCCAAAAACATGGAAATAGCGAACATCACCAGCAAGGCTTTACTTAAAGAGCCTTCGCCGGTTACATAAATTCGTTTAAATCCGCCGGCAAATCCGTAACGCGATCTGGTTAAAATGTAGCCAAGGGCCACACCAGTCATTAGAAAGAGCGGCAAAAACTGATCTTTCATCCCCTTTACCGCGCCGAAAATTATAATAGCGATTAATAATACCAAACCAATATAAGGTTGGATTTTCTTTTTAGGTGTTAATTCCATTATGCTTCCTCCTCTATGAGAACTTCTGTTAACAGGTGTCTGCGAAATGATAAAGGCAAAATATTAAGCAATCAAGTGCTTATCATTTCGCAACAACCTGTAAACAGGACATGAAATGGCCAAAACCATTTCATGTCGTGATAGATTTTATTCAGTTACCAGTGGATAACCTTTGTTTGTCCAGCCAGCTGTTCCAGTTGCATCAGTACCAGCACCAGAATTTAAGGATACAGCATCATAACCCAGTAAACGCAGTCCAGCTACAGTTTGTCCGGCTGTTTGTCCGGTGTAGCAATAAACAATGATTGTTTTATCACTTGGCAATGTCGAGAAATCCGCTTCCATTCCCTTGGCAAATGGGATATTTACAGCCCCTTCAATATGGCCTGCTGCGTAATCATCAGCATTTCGGATATCCAGGAACTGGATACTTTCATCACCGGCATCAAGAAGTGCTTTGGCATCATCTTCAGTGATTTTATAGTTTGCAAATTGTGTGTCTTTTACATCAGCAAGGCCGGCATAATAGTCATCAATTGCCGTTTGAATGTCCGGTTCAATCGCAGTTTCAATGGTGGTATCAAACTCATTTGCCGTCGTTTCAATGATTTCATCAACACCTTCTACCTGAGAAATCCCCAGCTTGTAGCCAAGATTAACTGATTTTGCTTCAAACCCTGCTAGGTTGAAAAGCATAACGGTCTGACCAGCCGTCTGGCCGGTTACACAATAAATCATCACCGGTTTATCAGCGGGAATATTATTGATGTTGGCCGCTAATTCTGTGCCCCAAGGCATATTCAGCGCACCTTTTACATGGCCTGCAGCATAATCATCAGCGCTTCTGATATCGATGATTGTCATGTCTTCACCAGCTTTAACCATATCCACAAAATCCGTCTGACTGATTTTATGAATATCATCCGGCAAGTTTGCAAAATAATCATTGACCGCAGTTTCTACCACTTTTTCATCTGCTGTTTCATCCGTCTGACTCGTGTCAGTTGAGCTGGAACTGCAGGCACTCACAAATAACAATGCAAAAACCATTGTTAACAACACGAGCAATCGACTTTTTTTAATCATTTTTCTTTTCCTCCACTCGTTAAATAATTATTTAACAACATTGTAACCGATAATCACCGCTTTTAGTTCCCAGACTTTGTAATGTACTATTATAAATATTAATAGCCCTTCTAATACTCCTGGATTGAGGCTGTTCTGAGTATTCACAGTATGGTATACTAAATAATAATCCGATTACAGGCTGTCACTCTCTTACTACCCATATTATTTGTAAGATTAACATTTATTACAAAGTGCAAAGGAGTATTATGCAATTTCTACTAGAAAAAAAACTATCCAACAAAAAAAGATTGGCCACTTTCATTGAATCGGACCAATTTATTTATATTTTTTTAACTTCATATTTTATTTTAAACCTTTTTTTTCTAACTGACTTTCCTTACGTTCATTCTGATGAATCCTGGCTGAGCGGCCTTTCCCGCCATATCCTTGAAAGGGGTTCAATCAGCGTCACTGAACCTTTTTTTGATGCCTATCTCCGCTACCCTCATGCCATCAGAATTCTATTTCATATGTTACAGGCTTTTTTTATTCTCATTTTTGGTTATCATATTTTTACTTTTCGCTTAATTTCGCTGATCTTTTCGATGGCCTGTCTTTTTATTTTTTATAAATTGTGTCTTTTGATCCTTGAATCAAAGCGCTTGTCCAGTCTTTGCCTGCTCTTGTTGTCACTGGATATCCAATTTATATATGCTTCACATTTTGCCCGACAGGAAATAATCATTTTATTTTTTCTCCTGCTGTCATTTTATTTGCTGCTTAATAAAATTGACCATCACCGCTACCGACACGATCTGATTATTGGATCAGTCATCGGTTTAAGCATTGGCTTTCATCCCAACAGTTTCATCATAGCCTTTACAATCGGCTGTCTTTATATTTTTTATATCGCCAAAAGCAAGCTGACCATGAAAAATTTGCTCCTATTAATTCTGACCGTCTCTGTTTTTGCCCTTATTTTTATCGGATTAAGTATTTATATGGATCCCTTGTATCTGACCCATTATATGCAACATGGTCAAAACTTTGGTGTCGGGGATTCAGTATCCAATAAATTAAGTGACTTTATAAACTTTTACAGCCATGTCTTTAACCGCATCAGCATAGAATATTATATGCCCAATGTCCGCTTTCAGTTAATGCTGTTTCCGGCCGTCTTCGCCATCTGCCTGATTTTAGGATTTAATAAGTCTTTTAAAGATACGCATCTTAATTCATTGCTTATCACCATTGTTAGTATTAATCTGGGGCTCCTTTTGATTGGTCGTTTCAATGTCACCTCTATTGTTTTTATCTTTCCCTTTATGTATCTGTTAACGATCTATTGCCTGGCCAGAAATTTTGGGCAATACAAAAAATGGCTATCCGGATTTTTAATCCTGATAACCACTTTTCTAACTGTAATACAAATAAAACCCTATGACCAGAGCTACCAGACTTATCTTGACCAGATTACTGAAAACATTCAAGATTCTGATAGAGTTCTGGGCAACCTAAACAGTGACTATGCATTTTCAGACGGTCAACTGCTTGATGTCAGAAATCTGCAATATCTGAGCAGACAGGGCATGTCCTTTGCCGATTACATCCAAACTAATAAAATTGATACTATTCTTTACTATGAAGAACTGGCCTTTATCCTCGAGCACTCACCTGACTACAACGTAATGTATGGCGATCTGACCCCAGTCTTTGATGAAATGATTAACTTTCTGGAAAACAATTGCCAAGAGACGGCACAATTTATCAGTCCAACTTATGGTACCGAATTGTGGCCCTTCATTGATCAGAAAGCGTGGATCGTCCACGTCTTTAAGGTGATAGCAGACTAGTGATCTTATTTTCCAGGCTCCTGTCTTTGCTCTGATTATCGATAATTTCCATGATTCTGCCGCTTTTAAGCACCACAATCCGATCTGCCAAGACCATTGCTTCCCGGATATCATGGGTCACAAAAAGAATCGTTGTCTGGGTTTTTTCTCTAATCTCTAAGAGGGACTCTTGCAGTTCATTTTTCGTCTGGGCATCCAGACTGCCAAAGGGCTCATCCATCAGCAAAACTTTGGGGGTTAAAGCCAGGGCTCTGGCCAGAGCCGTTCGCTGTTTCATGCCACCAGATAATTGAGCCGGATAATAGTTTTCATAATCTGAGAGTTTGACCAGCTTTAGGTAATGGCTGACGCATTCGCGCAACTCTTTAGGGGAACAGTTTTTTCTAATTTTTTTTAGGGGAAATTCAACATTTTTCCTGACTGTTTTCCATGCAAACAACTGATCAAACTCCTGAAAAACCATGATACACTGGCTGCTTGGTTTATTAATTTTTTGCCCCTGCAAATCAATTTGACCCTGATCAGCCTTTAAAAAACCACCGACAAGATTGAGAAGGGTTGTTTTTCCGCAGCCCGATGCCCCTACAATGCAGATCAGCTGTCCCGGCATTATGTCTAGATTGATTTCTTTTAGAATCTGCTTGTCCCCATAAGATTTCCATATATTTTTGATCCTTATTAATGGTTTCATGAAAGCCCCCATTTTTTTATGGTATTCTTTTCAATTTTTCCAAAAATAAAATCCTCCACCAGAATTCCGACCGCAATGATAACCAGAATCCCCGCATAAACACCAGCTGTATCCATAAATACGCGTCGATTAAAAATATACCAGCCGATACCACCAATTGAACCGGATGCACCAAAAATCATTTCGGCACTGATCACCGCTCGCCAGCCTCTAGCCCAGGAAATTTTAAGACCCGCCAAGAGATAGGTCAATGCTGCTGGAATAAAAATTCTGATCATGCTCTGAAATCTGCTAAATTCATAATTATCACCGATTTTTCGGTAAACATCAGGAATTGATTTAAATCCAGCATTCATATTCAAAATCATGGGCCATAAAACCGAATGGACAATGACAAATAAAATTGCCGACGTTCCGGTACCGATCCACAGAATAATCAGGGGCAGCAGGGCTATCCCCGGCAAGGGATGAAAAATCGAGACACAGGTGTCGGTGAAACTTTCAAAAACCTTGCTGACGACAGATAAAAAAGACATGATAAAGGCGAGCACCACTCCAATGAAGAGGCCTTCCAGGATCAGCGTCAGGGAAAAAAGCATCTGGTAAACAAGCTCTCCGTTTTTAATTGAATCAAAGAGCGCCTTAAAAATTTGTTGCAGTGACGGAAAGGCCAATGCACTGACTGGCGCAAATTTAGCTACTAATTCCCAGGCAAGCATCATCAGCAAAATCCAAACCAGCTTGGAATAGGGTTTTAAAAAGAATTCCCTAATCCTCATAAACAACATTCTCCCAGGTGGCCGCTTCCGGATTGCTGATACCAGTTTCTAAATATCCTGTTTTAACCATAAAATCTGAAAAAGTCTGAATGCCCTTAACCGTTTGAGAGTAATCGGTATCTTCCGCCGTGATATAAGTTAAAAGCTCTTCCTCGCTTAAGTCATAAACATCAGCCAAAATCGCTGCCGCTTCCTGGGGATTTTGATTAATAAAATCGATTGCCTCCTGGACTGATTTGACAAAAGCATCGTATAACTCAGGGTTTTCATCATGGAATTTATTGGTCGTGACACCAACTATAAAACTGAACTGGCCGCCAAATGCTTCCTGTCCCGAAATAATTTCATGAAAACCCGTCTCCGCCAGCTCTTTCTGCAGATATGGCGTTGAGGTAAAGTGGGCAGTGATTTCGCCACCCGCTAATAATGCGCTCATCCCATCGGGATGTGAGAGGGTGACCAGATTATTGTCGAGCTTTGTCGGATCTGAAAACTCCCGATCACAGGCCATAGCCAGCAGGATGTGCTGAACGCTTCCCGGCTGCGGCAGCGCAATACGATCACTTTCCGAAAAATCACTAAGACTCTGAATCGCATCAGTGGCCACCAGACCTGTCGGTACCGATGATAAACCGGTTGCTATTTTCCACTCCATGCCATTTTCAGAGCCAATTAAAAACGGAGGAATCGCCATAAATCCCACATCCAGGCGATCCGCTACCATTGCCTCGCGAATGGCCGCCGTATTGCTCAGCTGCTCCCAGGAAATTTCTATACCTGGATAATTTTCCTCTAAAAAGCCTTTTTCTTTCATGATTTGAACAGGGGCATAAGCGATTCCGTACTGTTCCGCAATCCGAATGGTCTGACCCTCACCTGCTGTTTGTGTGCATGCGGTGCTAAAAAGAACCATCACCATCAGGATCACAAGCATCAATTTTTTCATAAATCCTCCTTTTGATCTTTCATTTTCTCCAATTAAGCGACTTAATCAAGTATTTTTCGCGGCCTTAAATGTTTGTATAGTGGTCTGCTTGTATGGCCAGGTTTTGACCCGATTCATTTTCAATTTTCAAACAATCAAAGGCGCTCTTGACCGCCTGGTCAAGGGCATCTTTTGAATCTGCCGTGACAATAAAATAACCGGCTCGAGCCGTTGCATTATCAATTTCACCCAGTCTTTGTCCCACTTTTACATTATATCCGGCCGAGATAAGACCCGGTCCTTTCACCAAGTCTTCAATCGGCGAAATAGCTTTAATGGTTCCGGGTCGGGCAAAAAATAGTTGCACCGACAGGTATTTTGGGGGATCAATCAGCTTTTTCTTTTCAAAAGCTTTTGTAAGTCCCAAAGAAAAATCAATCACCTGATCGAGGATATCAAATCCGGTTAAGTAAGGGATAAAAATTTCCTCATAAGCACCGCCGATTCGACAGGCGATCTCATTGACCAAAATTCCTTTTTCTCCAACCAGTAATTGCACATAAATTGGCCCGAATCTAATGCCAAAAACCTGGGCAATTTTTTTGATCAGTGCCGCAATCTCTGCCAAACGGTTCTGGTGCTTTGAAGGCGTTTGGTGGGCATAACAAATGCCAATATTTTTCCCGGATTCAAAGGTCAATCGGTCTGTCACGGTCAGGATCTCTACCTCGCCCTCATGTGCCCAGGCACTGACAGTTATTTCATCACTGGCATAATAACTTTCCAGTAAAGCCTTATCTTCCCGCGAATAGGACAGGGTCTGGGGCAGGCTTGCCAGAACTTCCTGCGAAGAATTAAGTTTATAGACCCCTCTCTGTCCCTGACTGTCAAGGGGTTTTAAAACGACGGGATAGGTGAATCCGGAAAGCGCCTGCTCCAGCTGGAGCCTGGTAATATTTTTATCTAAATAAAGATAAGGTACGGTTTTAATCCCTGCAGCCACTAATTTTTCTTTCATTACCGCCTTATTGGTCACCGCCCTGGCGGTTTCTGTATCAAGAAAGGCCGGTAAGTCTAATGCCTGGGCTATCCGTGCCACGGTATAAACAGGTTGATCCGTACCCAGGGTCATAACCCCGTCGATTTGATGTTTTTTGGCGATTGCAATATTTTTTTCAATCTCGAAGGTGGAGACCGCCTCATGGACGCTAGCATAAGCCTTGCCCGGCGGATCTTTGTAATAATCCACCAGCACCACCTGATGGCCTTTTTCAATGGCTCGCCGAATGCCGTTTAGCTGATTGTTGCCGCCGCCTAAAATTTGTATTTTCATATTTTCCCGTCATCCTTTTTTATGCCGTAATAGTATAATAAATTCAGATACAATAGACTCAGTTTTTTTAAATTATAATTGGATTTTCCATAGGGTCGCTTCTGATAAGCCACCGTCACATTGCCGATATTCTGAGTGACTCTTAGAATGATTGCGCTCAAATAAACAAAGCTTGTGGTGTCCTCAATGATCCTGTCTGCCACCGCTCGACTCATTATCCTAAAACTGCTGACTTTTATTTTTGGGGGCTTTTTTAAAAAAACCGTAAAAAAAAGATCAACCAGATTTGAACCAAATTGACGGTGAGCCGCATAACCATCGCGCTTTGCAATGCCGTAGACTACATCATAACCCCTTTTTATTTCATCAATCAGGAGGAAAATATCCTCCGGCTGCTGTTCAAGATCATCATCCAGGGTAACGACATAGTCTCCACCTGATTGACAAATGCCATATTTAAGCGCGGCCTGCTGACCCATATTTTTTTTTAAAAAAAACGCCTGTACACGCTGATCAAGACAAGCAAGTGACGCCAACACTTTTCTGCTATTATCTTTTGAACAATCGTCAACCAGAATCAGCTCCAAAGACTGATTATGCTTTTCAAAAACTTTTATAACACGGTTTACCAGTTTTTTGATTGAATGCTGGCTATTATAAACGGGTATAACCACACTAATTTTTTCCATGATGACTCCCATCCGATAAAACCCACCCGATAAATGGCAATTTATTCTTACCCTCTAAAAAATTTTATGATATAATACAGCAAAAAACAAGGTGGTACTTATGCAAACGATTGATTGTCTTGGTGACATGTGTCCCATCCCCGTTCTAAAAACTAAAAAAATTTTCAAAACGCTGAAATCAGGAGAAAGCATCAAAATCATCAGTGACCACTCCTGTGTCCTGGAATCAATGCAGAGCACTTTTAAAAAACACCAGATTCGATCTGACGAAGTCATTGCCGGGGTCTGGGAAATATTTCTGACCAAAGTCTAACATAGACTCTTGCGGGCAATATCCTTAAAATATCTGATAAAATCGATGACACTCTGATTATGTTCTGATTCATCATAAATCACATACATCTCGTACTCGATCACCAGATCCGATATTTCAATCGCCTTCATCTGTTTGCGATATAATTCCTTCTTGATTGCAATGTAAGGTAAGAAACCGACTCCGAACTCATTTAACACTGAGGCCTTAACCGATTCAATGGAGTCACTTTTAAACAGGATATTGAGATTCCCACAGCCAACCTCTTGCAGTTTTCCTCTGATCAGCTCGGTCAAATCCATGCTATCATTAAGCAGTACCAGGGGATGGCGGCATAATTCGCTAAGGGTGATTACATCATCAATCTCATAGCTTTCCGGTGCCACCAGTACCAGCTTATCCACGCCAATTTTGTAGGACGAAAGGCGCTGACTCTTTGCCTTGCCATAAATCACGCCAATATCACAAATATTATTCAAAATATTTTCTTCAATTACCGAAGCTTTGTTGGATCGTACTTCGAAATTATTCTGGGGAAAGCGTTTTTTTACTTTAAACATCACACAAGGCAATGAATAATTTGCGATGGTCCAAAAGGCCTCTATATTAATGTCTTTTAAAACGTGATCACTTTCTTCCAGTTTTTCCCGCATCATTTCCAGGGTTCTGACGATATTGCCAGCATATTTATAAACAATGCTGCCTTTTTCTGTTAACTCAACACCTTTATTGCTGCGAATTAATAGGGTACTGTCAAAATCTTTTTCTAGTTTGGAAATTTGCTGACTCAAGGCCGACTGAGAAAGATGGGTTTCGATGGCAACTTTCGAGATGCTTTTGGCCTTTGCCACCTTATAAAAGTTTTCCAGATATTCGATATGCAATGGTATCACTTCCTCTTTATTCTTCTCTCATATTTTAACACAGCCTAACTTCGAAACACAAATATTATGAATTTTCAAAGAAAAAAGTGGAGAATTATTTTGCCCCCGATGAGGGCTCCCAGGAATAAAAAAAGACCGAAGACCCATCCAGATAAGGATAAGGATGCAATCCCGCTAAAAAAAGCCCCAATATTACAGCCAAATGCGATGCTTGAGCCATAGCCCATGAAGAGCCCGCCCAAAACAGCGCCAATAAGCTGTTTTTTTGATTTTATTTTTTTCAGCCGAAACTGCTCCGCCAATAAAACTGCCAGAAGGGCGCCAACAATGATTCCCAGATTGCGTAAAGAAACCGATTCAATCAAAACAATTGGGGACTTGGCGATATCCAGTAAGGGATCGCCTGCAACCTGGATTCCCAACCATTTAGCACATTCATTAGCCCAGTAAGAAAAGGCGCTGGTAATGCCAAAGGGTTCTTTTGTCACCATTAAAGTAAGAGCCTGGATCAGGGCCAGTAAAATTGCGCCAATACAATAAGGCCATGAAGGTTTAAACCATTTTTTAAAATTATTTTTCATCATCTTACCTGCTTCCCAGTATCTATAATTGCTGCTTGTCTTCCCATCTTAAAGCAAATAGATAAAGCAGACCAATTAAAATCAGCTGTAGACACAGTCCCCAAAACCAGCCAAAATAATCCGGCAGAAAGACCCCTTCCTGTAAAAATATCAAGTGACTTTTCCACCAGTTTAAATGCGTATTGCCCAGCAGGGTCCCAATAAAAAAGAAAATCAGGGTAATCAGGTGGATTTGAAAACCTTCACCGATGCGCATCAGCATGCCTGAGGCGCATCCACCGGCAATAACCATTCCGATGCCGAAAAGCAAGCCGCCAGTGATCGTATTAAAACCAATCGGCTGAATATAAGTCTGACCAGGGATAAAACCACTGGTCATAAAAGAGCTGTATTTTATCAATGTGAAAAAAATACTGGATAGTCCCAGCGTTATAAGCACCCCTCTTGCCAAAGCGGTACTCCCAGTCAGGGAGGGATCTCTAAAGGCGGCGACAAAACAAAATCTCGACCGCTGGATCACATAACCAAAAAAAATGCCGCTAAACCAGTAAAAAGCGATGATTGCTTCTGTCAGGAAAAGCATAAATCCGATTATTGCCAGAATGATAAACAAAAGCAAACCAGTTAAAAACTGGTTTGGAAATTTATTTTTTTGATTGTTAGTGAACTCTGTCAATGCATTGCTCCTTTTTGACAACCCCTTTGTTATCGGTATTTGCAATACTATCTTACAATGAATGAATATTTTTTGCAATGCTTTCTAAACTTAAAGATGAATTTATTAGCCAGCTATAAAGGCCGACTGCTCTAAGAATAATTTTCTGCCCTTGTGGCGGCTTTAGAAACTGATGTGTCAAGCTTATCAAAAGGCTGTTTTCAAATAATCTTCAATGGCTGATAATACGCCATTTATCTGGATACAAAACTTTTTAAAATCAGCTTCAATCACAGCTGTATCATTTCTTTCAAGTGTTTTTTGAAATTGCGAGGCGGTTTGAAAAAGATCCCTGGCGCCAATGCTGCCTGAACTGGACTTGATTTTATGAATTCTTAATGCCGCTTCATGATAGTCCTTATTTTCAATCAGAGCTGCCAAAGTCTCACTCACATTTTTGTTTTCCTGCGCATAGGTCTTTAGCACGTTTCTGTAGAGCTGCTCGTTTCCGCCCATGTATCGGATGCCTTCATCAATCTTTAAAAATTCTCTCTTTTCCACCTTCTGCTCTTTGCCTTCCAGCAATTCAAAAACTAATTTGATCATCTTTTTCAATTTTAGAAAAATCCAGAATATCATTGATAATACTCAACATGGTATTGGCCGACTGGCTAATACGATCTATGTACATTTTCTGAGTCAGGTTAAGCGGCGTTTTTTTCGTCAGATAGGCCATCCCCATAATGGCATTGAGGGGAGTTCGAATTTCGTGGGACATTCTGGCCAGAAAACTCGATTTTATCTGATTGGCATTCTCTGCTTCGGCTCTGGCAATTTCCAAATCTGACTGAATAACTTTCCGGTTTTCTATTTCCCGTCTGAGCCGGACAATCCAGTAAAGGGATACCATAAAAATCAAAAGCATGATGCCCCCGACAAGCATAATTATTTTTAATACCTGGCTGTAATCTGTTTGAACCTCGATACCAACCCAGCGATTATTAATGGCAATTACTTCTTCCGGCGAAATCGTATCGATACTTTTATTAATGATGCTGATCAGTTCTGGCCAGTCCTTGCGGACTGCAAAATAAATCGATTGACTTTCATCTGTTTCAAAGGCGATATACTTAAGATGGGTCAGGCCGTTAGCGCGAATCAGATAAGAAGTCGTGGCAAGATTGCCGACATAGGCCGTTTCGGTCCCGTTAGCCACCGCCGTCAAGGCATCATCGACCGTATCGTACAAACTCAGATTAATATTATCATATTCAGCCAGAAAGCTGTGGTGTGAACTGTTCTTCTGAACCGCAACCGTTTGTCCCGAAAGATCATCAATAGAAGAGATTCTCTGGCTGGAATCGCGGATCACAATCACTCTTTTAAAATTATAATAGGGCTGGGAAAATAAAAAAGACTCCTCCCGTAGGGCTGTTTTGGAAATAGCCGGAAGCAGGTCAATCTCCCCCTGCAGGGCTTTATCATAGGCCTGAGTCCAGGTTAGATCCGGCTGAATTTCCATCTGTATGCCGGTTTTCTGGCTGATAATCTCCAGATAGTCAGAGGCAATTCCCTGGTATTGGCCATCTTCATCAATGAACTCAAAGGGAATAAACTGAGGATCGACGCCGACTAGTATTGACGGATGGGCTTCTATAAAAGCAAGCTCTTCCGGTGTCCAGTTAATACTTTGGTCCATGGCCCATACAGGCTGGATGCTTAAGACATTGATCGTCAGCAATAGACTGGTTAATATCAAATAAACTTTTTTCACCTGCTTCTCCTGTTTTTTATGTACAAAAAAGACTGATACCGGTTCATCATTTTTATCTGTTGAACCGGTTCAGCCCAAAATCTCTGTTGTCATCCGTTTGGATTCCTCCTATTGATTTTTATCAAAAATCGTCTTTGCTTTCTTTGGTAATTTCGTCAATCATTACTTTTAAGAATTTTTTTGTTTTATACTCACCAGATGATTATTTACTAAATGCTTACTCGTTTTTGTGATCGAGAACGGCTTTCTTTTTCCTTTTTAGGGAAATTGATTTTTATAAATCGTGATAACTTTTCTATATCGTTTTTAACTTTCGATCATCGTTCATTTAATTCTTGTGAGTGTTCTTTAATTTCTTAATTTCTTTTGAATCTCTTCTCTTCCTTACCGATTTTGCTATATTCAGTTTTCCTGTTTCTAACATTACCAATATATAGGATGATTGACTACTATTTACTTATCAATGAACTTGTCATTTTTAGAAAGTTTTAGTTGATCTTTGATTTAAATTTATTATAACAGCTTTGACAAAAAATGCAAGGCTTTATTTGTAAACGTTTGTAACAATTTATTTTTTTAGGCAAGAAAGTGATCCTAATCAAAAAATAGTCATACTATAAGCAGGAGCCGCCTGGTGCAAAAATCTCTTGCGTCGTTTAACACTTAGCTGTTGCAGTGAAATTTTAAAAAACCGCCTGCAAGGCTGTCACCCGTCTGTCGATACTTTCCCGGACAATTGCACTTTCATCAGCTATTTCAAAACCATGAATTGTCCCTTTGGTCTGAACCAACTGGACACTTATTCCGGCATTGCGAAGCGCTTGGGCGAACAAAAGCCCTTCATCCCGCAGACAATCAAATTCGGCAACTTCAAGATATGCCGGCGGTAAATCTTTAAAAGATTTCGCTTGCAATGGCGAGGCATAAGCCTGGTCACTATTATTCTGATTCCCCAGATAGAGCTGCCACATTTTTTTATTCTGTCTAGCATTCCACAAAGGGGTATCCACAAACTCTTTCATGGAATCCGTTATTAAACGGGCATCAGTAACCGGGTAAATCAGCATCTGAAACGAAATTTTGGGGCCTTTGCGGTCTCTGGCCATGAGACAGACCCCAGCCGCCAGGGCACCACCGGCGCTGTCACCGCCCACTGCCACTTTGTTTTTATTAATCCCCAGCTCACCGCCATTTTGATAAACCCATTCCAGGGCTTTGTAGCAATCTTCCAGGCCGCTTGGGTAAAGGTGTTTGGGAGCCAGGCGATAATCTACAAAAACAACCTTGCAGGGCGTCTTTAAGACATACTGACAGATCAGATCCTTGTGAAAAGCTGCCGATTTCAAAACAAAGGCACCGCCGTGCATATAAATCAGACAGGGCAAATCTTCTTTTGTGTTTTCCTGCTCATAGAGGCGTATTTGGATCTCAGCATCCCCATAACCAGGAATCGTCATGATTTTTTCTGACACTCCTGGAGCTGGTTGACGTTTATTATAGCTGTTTTCAAGCACCCGATTCATAGTCGGCAATAATAGTGGCGAAATCGGAGTTTTCATATTCTGATATTTTTTAAAATCCGCGTGGATGGGATATTTTTTCAAATTGTCCTCCAAATCGACAAACAGTGATTAAATCAATTACATAAAAACACTTCTCGCCTCCATCATCTTAAACACTTAAAATAGATTGACTTTTTTATTTTTTTGGTCTAAATTTAAAGTAATGATAAAAATGGAGGAGAAAATATGGCTAAGTTATATTATCAGGGACATGGCAGCTATCGCATTATTGCCAGTAATCAAATGGTTATTTACATCGATCCTTTTGCCGGAGACGGTTACGACCTGCCCGCTGATCTGGTTCTGATCACCCATGAACATTATGATCACAATGATTTGACAAAAATTTCGCAAAAGGACAAGTGCAAAATCATCCGCCCTGAAACTATTTTAAAAAATAGTATCTACGGTCATGAAAGCCTTGGGGAAATCACGATTCAGGCTGTTCCCGCCTACAACCAGAAACATGCTCGCGAGGAATGTGTCGGTTATCTGATGCTTGTTGATGGTCAGAAGATCTATGCTTCCGGTGACACCTCGACCACGGATTATATGAAAAATAGCCTGGCCAATGAAGCTATCGATTATGCCTTTTTCCCGATTGACGGAATTTATAATATGGATGCCCAGGAAGCATCTGAGTGCGCCCGTATTGTCGGCGCCAGACACAGCATTCCCATTCACATGAAACCAGGGGCTCTCTTTGATCAAGAAATGGCCGAGGAATTTAAGGCCTCCGGGCGAATTATTCTTAAGCCCGGGGATAGCCTGAGCCTATAAAGGAAGATCAGGCTCAAGGCATGCCTTGAGCCTGAAAAAGGCCGATGATGCAATCATATCTTTACAGATTTTCAAAAAACTGAATTTTGTAGCCATTGGGGTCTGAGACAAAAAAGAACTGAATATGTGGATTGGGTTTGATTGGCCCGTCCAGTATTTTTATGCCCTGAACCTCCAGCGAGGCCATTTTTTTGTCAATAGAATCCACTTCAAAACCTAACGACATGGTCTTGCCAACCTCCAGCTCAGCAATTGCCTGGTTACAGACCAGTTCAATTTGCGTTTGGCCATCGCCCAGAAAAGCCAGTTCCATACCTGGTCCGGCGGCCTGTCGACGATTTAAGACCATACCTACCGTTTCGGTAAAGAATTTTAGCGATTCATCCATGTTTTTTACACTAATTGTAACCCATCCCAGTTTCATCCTGATTTCCTCCATTAGATCATTTGATCTGATTATAACACATATTTTTTTATCTACGCCAAATTGTTTTGCCATTTTACAATGTCATTAAGGTAATCCGCCACCAGTAATTCCTGATAGGCACTGTAACCATGGTCTTTCATTTTTAGAGCCAGATCTATTAAAGCGACGCTGCTTATTTTTTCCAACTTCTTAAGGCGATTTGCCGGGATTTTTTTGCTTGAGCAGATTTTTTCATAGTCTGCGCAGGTAAATCGCCACAGAGTCAGGCTTTCTTGATAGCGTTTTTTTAATTTATCCGCAATCACCAGCCCTTCGGGATCAAGATCGCCAGCATAATAAATATGGCTACCCGATTTTATCAGTAAATCCAGCAGGATCAGGGTGGCTACTTTTACATTCCCGGATGCACAAACCAGGGAACAGGGCAGATCATCCAGACTCCCAGCCATCTCACTAAAAACCGTGGGGTTTTCAAAAACATAAACCCGATCACAAACCGCCGTCAGGCGATCCACCCTGCTCAAATTCCAAAGTGATAGCGAAAAGGGCTCATTGCTTTTAAAAAATCCGGCGTATCCGGGATGGGGCTGATTATGATTGTAACCCATGATTGAACGACAGACCGTATAATTGGATACCTCATCATAAATAAGACCCGCACGGTATAAAAGTTCCATCTGTTCTTCCGCATTGCGTGGAAAAGCGCTTTTGTAGTAATGGCACAAGGCATATAAGAGGAGGCGGCCCTCTTCCCGATTCATATCAAAGGCATGGGGATCTCTGGTCAGTTGCGAAGAAAAAAGCGGCAGACGAACCTTTTGCGAGCTTGCTACTGCCTTGTTAAGCCCCTGACACACCTGATTTAAAAGCTTTGACAGCTGCCTGGGATCTTTCTTGTAGTGGCGGTTGATAATCGGATAGGCTTTATCTTTATACTGCAACGTGTCAGAAAGCCAGAATCCCGCTGCCGTATTCTGATAACTTTCTGTAAAGACTTTAAAAAAATCGGCCTTTTCCTTTTGGGCCAGATCTTTTACTTCTTTTGTCCAGCTTAAGGGCTGGTCAAAGTAAAGGGGCAAAACCTCCTTAAAATCAAGACCTGCATATCTGGTTTGTTCAAAGGCCGCGATGAAGAGCTCAAGAGAAAAGCTGGCGCTCTTTTTAGAAAAATCTTTTCTAAGCAGACTGCGCAGTACGTTTCTTTCCGCTTCGGTTAGTTTTTCCAGACGAATAGTGCCGCCCAGGTGGCCCAGCGACTGATATTTATTTCGCATCTGCTCTAGAATCCGATGGTAACCGCGATCCGATTTTAGATAAGCCACAAAATCATGAAGCATCATCCATCACCAGTTTGCGGACTTTGCCATTCCAATGATAGCGTAGCACGGTCACAAAATCGGCATTATCCGGCCGGATTAGCTCACTAATGGCTAAGGCATCAACCGTATCATAGTCGCCCCAAAGAATCTGTGAATTGAGAATATAGCTTAAATCCAATTCATTGAGCAGTCTGAACATATCACGGATATTCTGTTCGTCGACGCCGGCGAAAGCTTCATCTAAAGAAAGCAGACGGGCGGTGTCTTTATTAGCGCCTTCATAGCGGGCATTGACCGCGGAGAAGAGGGGTACATACATGGCCATGGCCTTTTCGCCACCACTGAATTTAAAGAAAGCGTTATTGGTCAGCTCCTTACTCTGCTGGCCGGTTTTCTTAAAGAAGAGCTTAAATTCAAACCACTTCCGGTAATCCAGAATATCACGCATAATGGCATGAAAGGTCTGATCGATCCCCTTATCTTCGAGCAGTCTTCGAGCCAGCGAAATTTTCGACCGAAAATGCTCGGATAAAATGTTCATATCTTCTTCCCGCAAGAGATTGCCGTCCATTTTCAGGAGATTCACCAACTCTTTGGTATCCAGCTGTTCCTCGGTCTCGGCCTTACGGCTGGCCCATCTGAGGCTAAAACTCAAGCCCATGGAGGTGTCCATTTTTTCCATCAGACGATTCATATTTGCCACCCATTTTTCGCTATGAAAAATTCGGGCACTGATTTTTTTAGAAATATTTTTCAGTAAAATTTCTTCAAACAGCTCACGATCGCTATCTCTTAAAAGCTGCTCCGTTTCTGTGAGACTTTCCTTAAGATAATCGGACAGGACTAAAAAATTAACGACTTTACCGGATAGCTTGGCTGTAATATTGAGTCTTTGTCTGAGACTGCCAATTTCCGGATTGGCAGAATCATCCTCAAAAATATAGTGACTGGTTACAGAAAAATCCCGCAGATACTGGCTCTGCTCCATAAAAATTTCTTTCAGCCGCATGGTTATTTTTTCTTTATTCTGACTTTCCGCCGGTGGATACTCTTGCAAAATCGCGGCGGCCTGATCAGCCAGGGATTGGTCAGGATTATTTTCCAGATAGCCAAGAGCCAGTTCTTCTTGCAGAGCCATTGTCACTAAATCAAAGGTCTTGTGGGTGTGGCTGATTCTGTTTTCCAGATCATCTTTATCCTGTCTGATTCGTTGACAATTTATTTTTAGCCGTTCCACCCCTTTGATCGCTTCCTCTTTCTGTTGGGGGATTTCTTTGATGGCTTTTAAACACTTTTCAATCTCAGCCTGAATCATTTGATAGTCACTTAAGGCCAGTTGATCCTGCAAGTTTTTTAGGGTCATCTCCAGGGTGGTCAGGTTTTTGTTGAACTGATTCAACTCATAAATCAAGTCATCTATTTCTGCCAGAACTTCCTGGTAGCGGTTTTTTAATGATTTAATCGTGTCATTCAGATTAACCAGCTTTATATTTTTTTTCTCAAGCTGGTGGAGTTGACGAAAATAAGTATTTGCCGCTTCCTGAGCCTGCTCATAAGTTTCAATATCCAAAGTCAGTTCAAAGCGTCTGGTCACCTGAAATAATTCTTCATTTAAATCCTTTAAAATTTTAAACCGTTTCTCTTCCTCTTTGTTTTTCTGGGCAAGTTGCTGGCTACTGCTTGTAACATCAAAGATAGCTTTTTTAACATCATCTGCGGCAGTAATTAAATCCTCAGCATTAAAAAGTTTTAAGAACTCTCTTTTTAAGGTGGCGCGTCGCTCCTGGAGTCTGGTTTTTTGGGTTCCTAAATCATCCAAGTCCGCTAATAACTGAGCCAGCTGACCCTTAAGCTCAGCCCGTCTTTCTTCCCAGTATTTTTTTCTGGCCGAAAAGCCAATGTAGCGGGGTTCATTTTCGCCCGCGGCCTGACCATGCAAAATTCCCAGACGGTAATTCCCCGCTTCATCCATTCGGGTGTGATGACTTTCATCAATCAGAATAGAGTTTAAGATATTCTGCACTTCCTGTTTATCAGAAACCGCGTCATCAACCTGCAGATACTGATTGATAGTATGAACCATCAGTTTGGGTTCGGCAAAAAGGTATTTATCACCGTGCAGGTTCTCTTCATTTAAAACGCGATCACGGTATGCTTCCGGCATAATCAGAGCATCCAGAATCCCCATATCAGTCAGAGCTTCTTCGATTAGACCCTGGGTTTTTTTATCACTTTCAGCGGTGAAATCCAGGGCTTTATAAAGGGGCAGACAGGGAATTCCCAGCTCCGCTAATTTTTGCCGGGATTTTATAATGGCTTCATCTCGTTTGGGTTCAGCTTCTTTCATGCTGTTCCATTCATCAATTTCCGCCTCTTTGTCCAGACGTTTTTGATCGATTTCCGCCTGTTTTCCACTGTTTACAAGCAAGGCTTCACGCAAAACTTCATCGCAAAGATGATATTCTTCCTCTAAAATACCATTTATTTCCAGGGGACTGCAATCCGGTCCAAATTGTCTCACCGCCCGGGAAACTTCGGTTAAAGCCGTCTCGCTAAGCTTAAGCTCCTGATTGTTGAGTTGACTAAAATAAATTTTTTCCAGCGCTTCTTCCTGGGTTTCCATTAACTGCCGATTGGCCTGATCCAGGAATCTTTCCATTTCTTCCTGCTGCTTTTTCAGCTCATCAAGCTCAGCCAATAAGCTCTGATATACCGCATTTTCCATTTTCTGCCGGGTCAGCAACAAAACTGCCTGACCCAGACTTTTGATCATTTGCTCAAGCACCCCGTTGATATAGTGAAAATCATATGTCTGGGTCAGGTCTTTTTTGATTTCGTCAAGCATAAATCCATGCTCGTCAAAGTCAAACACCTGCGCCGATTCAGCCATTTCTTCCAGCTGGGCAAGCAGGTCTTTTTCAAGCAGATCAAGTTGACTTTCTTCCTCTTCCACCTGATTTAAAAGATCACGTTCAAGCTGCCGTTTATTTTCATGCTGACGGTCTTTCATTTCCTTTTGTGTCCTAACACGAGCGATCTCATCTTCAGCACTTAATATCTTTTCTCGAATCCCGACGGAATCGTGTTTTTCAAGTTCTTTCTTCTTGTCTTCCTGAACTGTCAGTTGAATCGATAAGTCCGTGATTGTTTCTTGCAGCTCCTGTAATTCCTTTTGAGCGGTGTCCAAATTTTTACTTAGCTGTGCTTGCTCAAGCTTAGCTTGTTGATAATCCTGTCGCGTCTTGAGATAAGCCTGGGACTTATTGGCCGCAAGATACTGGTTGTAGCGATCAAAAGCGTTGCGAATCCGATCAGCCGCGCTTTTACTGACCTTAAGGACTTCCAGCCGGCTTTTGATGTTATCCATATTTTCAATGGCCTCTGACATGGGTCTGAGATCATCTTCCGATAAGGGCTGGAGGGAATTCTCCATGATCTCATAAATAACGGTGGGTTTGAATTCTTTGGATAGCTTGGGGCTGCGCAGCTGCACCAGCAACTTAACCAGCTCGTCATATTCATCCAGATCATCAAAACCAAAAATCAGATCGTTGACCATTTTCATATAGTTCTTCTGACCTTCAACAACCTGTCCCCCATCAGCCAGACGATTTTGCAGTTCCCGCATGGTCAGGGGGATTTTTTCGCCCACCTGTTTATACAAGAAAAAATCTTTACCGATCTGGCGGCCATCATTGATCGAAAAGCCCCAGGAGGTCATGGGTTTTCCCCTTTTGGCCCGGAAGCCCATCCCAATGGTGATCAGATTATTGGAAACTTTCTTTTTAAATTCCATAAACAGATAGCCGATGGACTCTTCCTTGCCATTATCATCGTCGCCCAAAATATAGTTTTCGATTTTTCGGGCTTTGGAACCGAAAGGATCCAGCCGCTCAGGGCTTTTATTGCCATCCAGCAAAAGGGGAATAAAACTTTGCATGGTAACCGATTTACCCGATCCGTTTGAGCCCCGCAAAAGCAGACGGCCATTTGAAAACTCAAAAATTTCTTCATCATAATACCAGAAATTAACCAGTCCAGCGCGGTTGATCACCCAGCGATTATCCTGTTTTTCCACTTTTCTTAACCTCCTCGGGATAGTCACCCGTCAGTTTCCCCGCAATGGGCAAAATTTCAATTTCCCGGCCATCCAGATAAGCGGCCAGCATTTTAAAGTCTTCCATATATGCAATCAGTCTTTGTGACAGCAGGGATGCCGTCATTTCCCGATACTCCTTGCTCCAGCGTTGGCCTTCTTCCTCTTTTAATTCTTTGACCAATAAATCAAAGGCGGGTCTTGACAGCCTGATCCCCCCTTTATCGGTGAGCTCAAGCTTTTTACTTAATAAACGGTCTCTGATTTTTTTACAAAAGAGCAAAACAATATCAGAAATCACTTTACTATTGGGAAAAAGGTCTTTCAGATTTTTTTCCTGGGGAATCAGTAAGAGGGCCCCATTTTTATGAACCTGCAAGGGGTAGGATAAATAGCTGGCAAAATCATCCTCAATCATGCCCCGCTGTTTTTTGATATAGTCATAATCGGCATCATCTGCTCCCGAGCTGTAAACAACTGGCTCCATCAGCAGTTTTCGATAAACACGGTGACGTCTGATCACACCACGATCCGCATTCAGGTCTCCCCATTCCATCTGCGAAAGTTCTTCATGGCTGCTAAAAGCCATTATATCCGTCGTGAACTGGCGGGCAAAATAGCGGGAGATGCCAGTGCTCTCATAAAGAACTTCCGTGCCCAAATCCTGGGCAAATTTTTGGTCATCCCCGTCATTAACCTTGATCATCCCCATTTCCTGGACAAAACGCAGGACTTTTACAAAAGACTTGCGTTGACTAAAAAGGGTCCAGTCAATTTTTTCATGGCCAACCGGATGGCTTACAATAAACTCGGTCACTTGTGACAAGACAAACTGCTCGTCCCGAGACCGGTCTTCCAGAAACATTAAAAGCTGGCATAAAAGAATATACTCGAGTTTTTGCGTAAATTCCTGAATGCCCATAAAGGCCTGGGGGGCACCGGGAATTTTTTCCAGCTTGATCAAATGCTGATTCATCACCAGGCCATAGCCCAGTTTTTCACTTAAAAATGATCGATACTCTGGAATAGAATCCTTGATCTGGTAAAACAAGGCCTTGTTGTCGTTTTTAATGATCCAGTACTGATCCAGTAGCACTTCTAGTCCCTTCATACTTGATCCCCTTCCTGATCCAGAAATTCTATCACATAGGCAGGCATGGTCAGGCTGCCATCGTGGCAGTTCAGGATACAGGTTTGGTCGGCCGGATTTGGCATCAGAACCTGGTAGTATCTTCCATCCTCTGTCTTCCCCTGCCTGGAGCTTGATCCCAAACCTTTACTGAGCCAGCGCAGCAGGGTTACTCGGACATGGCTTTCAATGACCGGCAAGTTTTTAAAGTCGATTTTATTATCGGCCACGTAAGATTGAATGGTTTCTTCTTCCATTTGCCTGGTCGCTCTGATTTTTGCCATCATTTCAGCTTTTTTCTGGGCATTACTGCGAATGGGTGATCGGCTGGCCTTCTCCTGATAGCCCCGGATTCTTGGTTTGAGCAAAAAAGTCCCCGGCACTTCCGAAAAGATATGGCTGGAGATTGACTCTGTTTCTCTGATCTGATCCGATTTAAAATGCTTCATCTGAAAAAGACCAAAAACCTGAGCCGACAACTCATGGGCTTTTTTAATATCCGGGCAAGAATCAAAAAGTTGTGCCAGCTTCAGATATTCTTCCCGGCGATTGATGGTGGCATTTTTGCTTTCGGAGATCTGCGCCGCATAGCGGGTGATCTTACGGATGATGTTGTTGGTAATATCCATTAATTTCAAGGCTTCGCTCTGTTCACCATTTTCGCCCAGAAACCAAACATTGAGGCTTTCCCATCGGCCCAAAATGTTTTCACGCATATCCTTTTCGTCAACTTCCAGATCGATTCGCGGGATTGATAATTCATAATCCACCACTTTGTTAAAAACCTGATCCACCAAATCTGGCGAAAAATTGCCTAAGAGATGCTCTATGGCATGGGCATGCAATTGAAGACCTTTAACGAAATCTCGCAGATACTCGATAAAGCGATCCTTAAAGACCATAAACTCTTTGGTCTGCATCATTTCTTCGGCTTTGATCGAAAAGAGGTCTCGGACGTAATCCTGGTAATTCTGATTCAGCCGTTTAAAATCACTGCTCAAGGCAGACCACCAGCTGCCTGCCTCTTTAGCCTCTTTAGTGGCCATCTGGGGCAGTTTTTTGAGTTCGTCTCGCAGGCGCTCAAGCAGGGTGGGCTCCAGAGAGGCACTTTCAACCAGCAAATTCTCCAAACGCAGGGTTAATCGCTCAATCTCCACACTGTACTCTGTCAGCTGATAGCGATATTGTTTGTTCTTAAATTCTTCGACCGTCGAAACTTTTGTCGTGTCCTGAATTGCCGATAGATTTCGCCAGGTCATTAAAACATCCAAATCCTGCTTGCACTGGTCAAGTGTATAAGTGCTAAAGAGATCATTTTCCCGCAGGGCTTCGTAGACGTCTTCTTTGTAAAGCCAGTATTTCATTTTTTCATACTGATGGTAAAAAAAGCGCAGAATGCTTCGGTAACGCCAGCTGTTGTCAGTTGTCAGGTAGCGCATTTCATCGATCTGTTTGGTCACTTTTGGGTTTACTTCAAATATCATTTTTCTGAATTTTCCTTAACTAAAATACTAAAAAAAGAAGGCTGTACAATCGTACAACCTCAAAGCACGAGCTTACTCAGCACCGACAATTGGATTTCGCAGTCTTAAAGTTTATTCTCAATCGCTTTCGACTTCCGCTTCATCTTCTCTGATAATTTTCATTTCAATAACATGGCGGTCATCGGCATCGGTCACGGTGATGGTTAAGCCTTTATACTGATAGGATTCGCCAGTTTGAGGCACTCTTTCCATCTGTTCCACAATCCAGCCGCCGACGGTATTGACATCGAATTCGTCTTCCATGTCAAAGGCATCAAATAGTTTATAGAGAGATGCTTTTCCCAGCACCTTATACTCAGTTTCGGATAGCTTGATCATCTCGTCAATGACCTCATCGTGCTCGTCCCAGATCTCCCCGACCAGCTCTTCAATCACGTCTTCCAGGGTGACAATTCCGGCGGTTCCGCCGTATTCATCAAAGACCACGGCGATATGACATTTTTTCTGCTGTAAGAGGGTTAAAAGTTTTGAGATTTTCATCGAGGAGGTGATCATTTCGACGGGCTTGATAATTTCCGATAAGGGCAAGCCGCCATTATCCACATAGTGAGAAAAATCTTTGTAGTTTATAAAGCCGATAATATGGTCGATATTATCCCGATAGACCGGCAGTCTTGAATAACCGGTGTCGAAAAAGAACTCGCGGATTTCTTCCGTGCGGCTGTTTTCATCAACTGCGACCACATCCACCCGGGGGGTTAAAATATCGATGACATCCAAGTCGTTGAATTCAATGGCTGAACGGATCAATTCGCCATCCTGCAGATCAATCCCGCCTTCGCTCTCCGCTTCCTCAACAATGGTCAAGAGTTCTTCTTCGGTGATACTCAGTTCATTTTTGGTTTTAAAGAGCACCGAAATCAGTTTCTGCCACTGCATAAAAATAAAATTCAGCGGAATCAGCAGGATCATAAAGACCCGCAATAAGGGATAAGCCAGCATGGCAAATTTTTCTGGTGATTTTTTGGCGAGACTCTTGGGTGTGATTTCCCCGAAAATTAAAACCACGACCGTCATTACAATTGTGGATATGGTCACGCCTTTGCTGCCATAAATACCAACAAATAAAACAGTAGCCATGGAAGCGGAAACAATATTGACAATATTATTCCCGATCAGGATTGTCGACAGTACCCGATCATATTCTTCCGATAAGACAAGCACTTTTTCTGCTCGTTTATTGCCATTTTTCACCAGGTTCTTGATGCGAATCCGATTGAGTGACGAAAAGGCTGTTTCTGTCGCTGAAAAAAAAGACGACAGCAGAATCAGCACAACAAGAACAGCAATCGTTATATAATCGCTCATGTTACTGCCCTGCCTCACTTGTTCTAAAAATACATGTCCTTTGATATTCATCCCAACAATCGGCTATTAACGGGTCCTCCAAATAAGTCCTCTTTCCTGCAAAACTGCAAATTATTTAAAACATATTACCATACACTTAAGTTCTATCAACAAACTCCGCACCGATCAATTGGATTTCGTAGTCTGCGCGCGGATTCGTACAATTGCCCAATTTGGATGCCCTAATTAATAGCGTATTCCAGCAACTGTTCGCCCCGAGGCAGACAAGCGAAAAGCCAATTGTCGTTGCTCAGCTAGAAAATTAATTTTGTGCCTATTTTGAAACATATTACCATAAATTTTATATTATTAAAAGAATTCTTAATTCTTTTTAACATTTTTTATTTGCGTCTGATTTCCAGCATTTTCTGCTTGAGATCATTTTCAATTTTTTGTAATTCAACTTCTGCTTCTTTTCGTTTCTGACGTCCTTCGACCTGAATTTTCAGGACTTCATCAAAGGTGGTGATCAGGGATTCATTGGAGTGCTTGAGGGTCTCGATATCCACAATGCCCCGTTCCGATTCTTTGGCTGTAGCAATGGTTTCCATTTTTAAGGTATCAGCATTCTTGCGCAGCAGCTCATTGGTCATATTGGTGACTTCCCGCTGAGCTTTGGCCGCCTGGCTGGAATGGGCCACACCCAAGGCCAAAACCATCTGGCTTTTCCAGAGGGGGATAGTGTTGACAATTGAAGACTGAATTTTTTCCGCCATTAAGGTGTCATTATTCTGAACCAGGCGGATCTGCGGTGCCATCTGGATGGAGATCATCCGGGTCAGTTCCAGGTCATGGATTTTCTTTTCAAAACGATTGAGCATAGCAGACAGATCGTTGACCGCCTGGGCATCTTCGGGCAAACTGCTTCTTTGGGATTTTTCGACCAGGGCCGGCAATTCCGTGTTCTCGATCTGACCCAGTTTCTTTTTGCCTGCCAAAATATACATGGACAACTCCTTAAAGTAGGTCTTGTTGACATCATAGAGTTTATCCAGCATGGCCACATCTTTAAGCAGCTGAATCTGATGTTTTTCCAGCTCGTCAACAATGCGGTTGACATTGGTTTCCGCCGAAGCATATTTGGATTGCATGGATGACAGCTTATTGGAGCCTTTTTTAAAGAATCCAAACAGGCCTTTCTCTTCTTCTTCCATATCGAAAGAGCGCAGTTCGTTAACCATATCAGAGAGCATCTTACCCACTTCACCCAGATCCTTGGACCGGACATTATTGAGGGCGCTTTCAGAAAACTCGGCGATCTTTTTCTGGGCTCCTACACCGTACTGCATAATCAGGGCAGAATTGGAAATATCAATCTTTTGGGCGAAATCATCGACCATTCTACGTTCTTCCGGTGAGAGCTGGCTTTCATCAAAAACCTGAGCCGCTTCCTGGGTTTTTGTCACTTCGGTGGGTTTAAAATCATCCTCAAAGGGTTCAAAGGTCAGGGTTGGTGTAACTGAATCATAGGTATTATCGTCCATTCTGATCTCCTTGTTTAAAATCTTTTTTTGTTAGTCCTTCCTGGGCCAGGATGGTATTTAAAACCGAAATATCACTGGCTATATCCATGGCGGTATCCTGGTAGAAACCGTCCAGCAGGTTTTCAAAGGCATGATTGATGGTATCCAGGGTATTTTCTATTTCTTTTTTGGTTGATTGAATATTGGCACCCTGAATGACTTCCTGATCCAGATCGCGATAGACTCGCACCAGTTTAAGGGTGGTTGGCAAATAGTAGCCCATAAACTTTCTGATTTCTGAAACATCCTGGGGATTCTTTTCAACAAACTCAAATATTTTTGAAATAACTTTTTCCAGTCGGTCAAGTTTTAAGGATATCTCTTGCGCTTCGATCTCTTCATTGGCTTGCCGAATCTCTTTGATGATGGCTGCCCCCTCGGCAATAGCTTCATTGACTGCCTTTAAGGTGGGGTCGGCCGCTTCTCGTTGCTTTATTTCAGCATTCTTTTGTTCTTGCGCTTCTTTTAAACGCTTGCCTTCTTCCAGACGCAAGTGCGACTGATAGGATTCGTCATCTAAAAACAAATAGGTCTC
>JASGLP010000089.1 GCA_030156895.1 Eubacteriaceae bacterium
TACTGCCCATATAGGGCGGATTGGTTACTACCACATGGTATTTTTGCGCCATAGCCTCCCCAATATCAATGAGTTTTTGCATGCGAACAGATGCTTCCTCTTCGCCATGAATGTCAAAGGTCATTTGACCATTTCTTTCACGCGGCACAGCAAAACGACGAAGCAGGTCCCAATCGCAGGGCGTAATATTTAAAATACTGCCATATTCTTTGGCATCATGAAATTCTTCGACCAGCTGCATTGCCTGCTTTACTGCAAGGTCGTATTCTTCTTCTGATAAATTTAAGCCCATATCGTGCATTGGTGCTGTTGTAATGCCATTGCTTTCATCAATCGCATAGATATGAGGCTTAATCCCACTGGAAAAAATCCTCCTATTATATCGTCTTGCTTTCATCATAAGGGCAAAATATGAAAGCTGATAAGCCCGTTTGTCGATATCCAATCCGTAAAGGTTGTTTTCCAGAATACTTTCGGCGGCATCCCGCTGACTGTAACCCTGACTTTCATAAATCGCCATTAAAACATCAAAGGCATAAACCAGAATATGGCCACTGCCCATACAAGGGTCAATCAGCTTAATATCCTGTGGTCGGAAATCTTTATAGCTTTCCCGTACAAGAGCTAACTGTTTTTCAACTTCCGCTTCCTGGTCAGCTTCTTCCAGATAATATTTCCAGCCATAATAGCTGGCATTCATAAACTCACTTGATAAACCTGACTGAACCTGACAATGTTCCAGCCACAGTCGTCCCAGGCTGTTCTCTACCATATAGCGAACGATCCAGTCCGGGGTAAACAACTGGGTAGCCGCCGGGATTCGTTCTTTGGTAATTTTCACGTTCTTTTTTAAAAGCGCAAAGACCTCATCTTTGGGTTCAGTATTGTAATACTGATACAACCATCCAATAATTTCCACCTGTCCTTCTTTTTCCACATTGAAATCAACTTCAGCAATATCATTAACCAAATGGGCCACCACCCCATCGCTGTCGGTATAGGAAAGATTTAGCAGGAGTTCTGAATAGTCATTGGTTTTTTCAAAAAGCTCTGGCAGAATTTCATTTAAGGCATTGCACTGCTTAATAAAAAGGATCTGAAACAGCTGATCCCACGCGTTCTCCTGCTTGAGTTTAATAATCTGATCTTTCTCCTGATTGGAATAGCCTAAATCAGCATCAAAAGGACTGGTGACCAAGTCCGGCTCCGACTTCCCCTCTTTTTCCGAAGACAGCACCCGAATCCGGGTGGGCAGGTAGTCATTAACTTCCATAAAGCGGATGGCAAGCAACCGGTTAAACCAGGTATAGGCGACTTCCTCAACCAGGTTGTTAAACGTATCTTCCTGTTCCTTTTCTTTCAGTAGTTTAACCAGCTCTTGACGCTGCTTAATTTGATTTCCGCTAATCGAATAAGGATCTTTAGTCCCAACATCAAAAAACTGGACCTCTAAAGTCGACTGGGGCAAAGGCTCTTTAATTTCTTTTCCGCTTATTCCCAGCAGCCCTGCTTTATAAGTAATATCAGCAATGAGTTTATTTCTGGTCCAGATTGCAAAATTTTTAATGGCTGTTTTATTCATGGTCATCCTCGTCTTTTAAAACTCTATATTCACAATCGTATCCTCTTCCAGCTGGGCTAGAATCTGCTCTTTTAGGTCTTCCAGATAGACTTCTAGCTGCTGTTTGCTTTCAATCTGCCAGGATACCTGGTGACTGATGGATTTGATAGAGATATTTTTTCGCTTTTTAACAGGCGGCTCTACGTAAGTACTACCGCTTGGATCAGTTCCTGGATCATTTACTTTTCCACTACCTGGCGATGGCTTTTCATAGGCTATTTGACGATCCCGTTGGGTCATTTCATCCAGCAAACGCATTTTAAGGGCATCGGCTTCTGTTTTAATATTTAAAAGGGTCGCCACATTATTGCAGGTCTCCGCCTTTTCTTTAAGTGCGACAAATTTCTTGGCATATTTTTCGTGATAATCATCATAATATGTTTTTTTCTGCAACTCCTCTATAATCCGATCTTTCGCGGCATCAATGGCACTGTTAATCGCCGGCAGCTGATCACTCAAGTAATGGCTGTAAGTATGGATATAGTCACTTAACAATTCCGGCAGTTTAGGAATATCGCCATAAGGTGAGGGCTTGGAAAGAATCCTCTTTATTTCTGTTACCAGGCTTTCAATAGTCTGATTGGCAATAAAGTTCTGACTGTCCTCATAGATTTTAATCTTCTCATGGGCTTTGCTGAAAATGCTGAACTGTTCTCCGGCGAAGAAACTTTTTACCGGTTCATAATCTTCGGAAAAATCCAAAAAATCATCCATATCTTGATCGACTTTGTTAAAAAAATCCATCGGAGACTGAATTCGCTCAACCGAACGCAAGAGTGCCAGGCCATCTTTAACAACTTCTTTGCCGGGGAGATGATTGTTTCGATAGTTGATTTCCAGTTTTTCCAGATCATTAATCAGACCACGGCAAGAGTGTTTAAAATCCTCCATCATGGTGTCGTCATCATCGTCCATCATCGAAATATTAAAGACTTCCCTGGACACTTCCCGCAGGGCTTTTTTCTGCTTATCGTTTGCTTTCTCACGACGTTCGGTCAAAAGCTTTTCGACAAATTCTTTTTTAGTGAAGTAACGGACCAGTTCCTCCGACAATTTATTGTGAAGGGTTACCGGCTCACCGCTGACCGTTACAGAAATATCCCCATCTTTAAAAAGTTTCGCTACCAGCCACTCCACATCCTCTTCCACGAAACCGTAAGGGGCTTTCATAAATCGGTCCATCACCGTTTTCATGGAGCTTTTAATGTGATTGGCCGAATTATCGCCAATAAAGGATAAGACATCATGGCGTGCTAGTGTATTGACACCTTCCGTTTTCCCCAGCGAAATAGCCTGCTGGTTGAGGTTTTTAAACAGCTCTCGGATATTGACGTCACCCATCGCCGTGTCAATATAGCCGAGTTTATGATAGACCGCATCGACCAGTTTACCCAATGCCTCCATGATTCTTGAAGAAACATCTTTCTTATTGGTCTGAACCCGGTCACCTACCACATATATTTTCGCGTTTTTCATGGCTTCAATCAGATACAGTTTGGCATGTTCTTTTCTTTCACTCAATTCGGTTCGTTTGGATTCTTTGATTTGCTCAAACTGTGTTAATCGATCCCCCGAGCCTAATTGAAGAAATTTTTCAATCTTTAGGGCATTTGTAATTTCTTCAATAAAAGCTCTGTCATCAGGAAGAACGACCAGTACTTTCTGTTCTCTTCCAGATTTCATTCGGAGGTTTGTCTCATCATCACTAATGTCAGAAGCCGGTGTAATAACTTCCACTCCGATTACCTGATTCTGATTTAATTTATAAGGACGACCATCGACAATCTGATTAAAAGCGAAGTTATAGCGACCATTTAAAGCCGGGTACTGGTATTTTGTCACCTTTAATATATCTTCAAAAACGAGCTCGGATACCTTTCTAATGACCTCTGCCATTTCCACAAACTGGCTATCCACTTCCCGGTTGATCTCCTGCTCTTCATCGGTCAGAAAAACATAAAGCTCGCCATTTTTCTGTACCAGGGTCTCTCTGATCAAAATTTTCAAGGCCTCTTCCACCCGTTTTTTAAGGGCGATTCGGTCTGTATCAATGTCACCGATCATCAGACTGGTGATATTTTCCAGATTGGCAGTAATTTCTTTGACGTATTTGACCATAAAGAGGGTTTTTAGCACATTGACGTTAAAGCAGTTTGCTTCATGGTCCGGATTAATGTGTTCATTACTGAACGCTCTGGCAATAACCCCGCTGTGGCTGTGATCCAGAAAGCGATCCAAGGCATCATAAAAAACATTGAAGGGCATTAACGTTCCCTGTTCCTTATCCATTATCGTTACCGCCGAATCTTTAAAGAGGGCGATCATCGAACGTTCCCCCTCGGAAAGATGCTTGCCGGAAGCGCCATGGGTCCGGATAGAAGTCAATACACTCGCCAGCAGGTTAAACTGATAGGGCACAAATGGATAAACTGCAGAAAAATCCTGTCCGTCCCGGTAAAGTTTTTTCTCAACACCATCATTAAAGACAATCAGATTTTTAATAATGGTTTCTTTGTTTTCATAAAGAAGTCCCAGAGTTTCCTGGCCAACCTTGTTCTTATCGAGGATTCGTTTCTTGATGACTTCATCGACGTTAGCTGACGACAGTGACAAGCGAGTATCAAAGCGTCCCTGAATTTTAGAGAAGTCATTACCTTTGGTTTTAGTGACTGAATCAATATCCTGCTGACTGGTCACCACGATCCAGACTTTACCATTGCAGGCCGTTCCCAGATCTTCTGTTACCGTCTGAAGATTCAGCATCAACTTTGAGTCTTCACCAATATACTGACCAATTTCATCCACCAAAAAAACAATATGGTGGTTGTCCGTCTGCTGGGTCAGATACTCTTTTATCAGCCGGGCAAAGCCCTCAATACTTAAAGGATAGGCTTCTGTCGATTTCTCACACCAGTTTCTGCCCGCCTGCTCACTCATAAAGCCCATTTCATCCAGTACCTCCACAATGGTATCCTGAATGAAATCAAATTTATTACGGGAAGACTCCCAGCTTTTGCCAAACTCGTCGGCAAATTTTTCTTTGAATTCTTCATAACGACCGGCTTCGTCAAGCTGCCTTTCCAAATCTGCCAGATAGGGAATGGCACCACAATAGCCCTGCATTTCGTTGAATACTTTTAAAAATACCGAAACGATGGCATCCTTTGAGCTTTTACCCGTCATTTCGCTTTTCGAGTCAATATTAAAAAGAATGACATCGGTTGAAACACTGGCTGCCAGCTTCATATTAGCCAGCAACATGGGATTCTCAATTTTGTCATCCTCTATAAAATAATCAATGGCTTTTTTTGTGTTTACTTCTCTGTTTTCCAGCAGATAAGAAAGGATTTTTAAAAAGTGCGATTTACCACTGCCAAAGAAACCGGAAATCCAGACCCCCATCTTATCGGTCGTCCCGTTGATTCCTTTGCGGTAACTCTCAAAAAAATCGGCAAAATGCTTTTGCAGTTCACCAGTCACCACATATTCTTCCAGCTCCTGCCTGATGTTTTCATCATCCGCCTGGCCAACTTTAATGACCCCTTTGATATCTCGATCGATGGGTTTAACAAACATATCTTTAATTATCATGACACTCTCCCCTTTATATACATCCTTATCTGTCTATATGACTAATCAACCAGCTTAAAGGCCCGGTAATAGTTATCGTCCTTAATCGCTGAAAACAGGACCAGCTCCTGGCCATCATATTTCCCCGGAAAAAACAGGATCACCGGCACCCGGTCAATGGCCTGATGGAGGTTATTAAGGATTTTATGTGATCGCAGAATAGGATAACACTTGCCAATCCCGGTCAGAAAAACGACCGCGTCCTCCGGTGTATTTTTTTGAATGTGTTTTACTATCAGGCTGTTTTCATCGTTAATCTGCAGGAGGTTTCCCACCGCCGATACAATTCGATCCAAACCCTTTTTCTTTTCGAATTTAAAACACTGGTCTAAAAAGCCTTCTTCTTCCAGAATATCGATGACCAGATCATAAAGGTCAAATACCATCAACTTAAAGCCATCAGTTTCCGCTTTATTTTTCTTCTCCAGATATTTTATCCGCTCTCTGACCATCAGTTCTTTTTCAGGGGGATAATCAAAGACATAATAGCCGACTTCATTGCCCAGGCCTTTATTTTTACGGAAACTGTCAGTCTTTATTAGCTTTTCCGCTGTATCCAGCCGCTGTTCCAAGTTTTCCATTATCTTACCCCCGTTAAGGCATTGAGTACTACAAGCAAATCATTATCTTTCAGGCAATCCTCCAGCCTTTTATCTAATATTGGTTTGAGAATCTTTCGGCTTCCCTTGGACTGTCCAATAAGACCCGCTTCCATCAAAACGTTCTTATAAGACGCTCCTAAGCGCTTAAGCGTCTCGTCTTTCCAGCCCGCCACCTTTTCATCCTGAATTTGTTTATTCTTAAAGAATATTGTAATATCGCTATCTTTTAGTTCCTCCACGCCAATGATAAGTTTTTCCCGATAGACTTCATGCATAAAGTCAAAAAACAGGGCATCCGATAACATGATCGCGATAAGTACAATTATTTTCTGGTTACTGATGTCGCTCAGCTCAAAGACCGGATAAAAATCTTTGGGCAGGCTTTTTATTCGCCTGGATACCGTACTGAAGATCATCGTTGAACGAGCTTTTGAGGATGCCATGAAGAGATTTTCTCTCTGAATCATTTCCTTGATTTCCTTCATTGTTTTTCCACCAGCAAGGTATCCCAAGACCTGACGGAATTCCGAAAACCAGAAGGAAAACTTGACCATTCCAGCACTGTACTTTTTTTCCTGCATATGTTTCCTCCATTTTTCCTCAAATCCCTCTAATTCAATACTTAATTTTGTTGATTTAATTTTCACGCTTGAAAAAATTTTACACTTTATTTTTATTACTTGCAACTTAAACCGTCAACTGTTACTAAAATCATTTTTATAACAACTTATTTAACAACAATATTTATATACCCCGGCCTCAAGTTCAATCAAGATTTCGAAAACACAAAACGCCTATCGAGTAAAACCTCCGGGGTTACTCAATAGACGTTTTTAATAAAATTTGCCTACTACTAAGAACAAGTCACCTTCTGCGCTACAGCCTTCTTATTTCTCAGCAAAGATCATAAACATGGGTGTCGAAGCATAATTTATCTGCTCTTCCCGATCCCAAACCACTTGCCCAATGTCCTGCTCCACCATCACTTTTTTGAAACCGGTGTTTAAAAGGACCGCCGAATCCCACTGAGGACGCATGGTTTTGCTCAACGGCAAGTTCATTGCAATTTCTTCCATGGCTGTGGTATCCGTATCAACATAATGATCAGGAATTCCTTCTTTCAAGGAATTATTTCGGTCATTGAAGTATTCAGCCCGTTTTTCCTGATCGTAAAGATGTAGATACCAGTTAGCATCGAAATTTAACATCCGCCCGCCTGGTGCCAGTACTCGGTGCCATTCTTTATATGCGTCTTCCGGTCGTTCCAGATTCCAAGTCAGATTTCTGGTAATGATCAGATCAAAGCTGTTGTCAGAAAAATTCAGCTGATGGGCATCCATCTGCAAAAATTTAATGGTCTGCCCGTGATTGACAGCGTTCTTTCGGGCTTTATGAAGCATGGCATCGGTATAATCGACAGCTGTTACGTCACATCCACAGGATGCCATGGTAATCGCAAAGAAACCTGGGCCGGTACCAATATCTAAAACTTTTAGCTTACGTCCGATGACAGCCGGTTT
>JASGLP010000005.1 GCA_030156895.1 Eubacteriaceae bacterium
GCGTATTTGAAAAAATAATAGACAAACTTGGGGGCCTGATCATTGAACATTTCCCGGGTTGCCTTGCTGTCAAACAGCTGGTCCGGTTGGTAGCTGGAATGGTCTGAATAACTGACATAAATGGGTAAATCTTTAAACGTATGTTGAAAGGCATAAAACCCTCTTCTGGATTGGGGCGGGGAAAAAACAACCAGCAGCGATTGCACCTGATGGTCGTTAACATAGGCCGCCTGACAGGTGGCGTTTTCAATGGTGGACGTGGCCTGATCGTCAATGGTGTGAAGTAGTGGTGCCTGCCACTAACTTATTTAGCTTTGCGTCCTCACTTTTCAATGAGTTTGCCAAATATTGAGTTTACTGCTGAGAATTTTTAGAGAAGATATATTAATGTATTATTATATTATTCTATACATAGATTACAATCGGTCTATTTTAGATAGTCAAGTGAGATCAAAAGATTAAGCAAACTTTAATTTTATTTGAAGAAATGATGTTGGCGTAGATTAAGTACTGGCAAAAATTTTAAAAACGGTTAAAATAGTAAAGGTGTGAATTTGTTCGGGACTTGCGGACAGAACAAGCGTGAGAAATACTCGAAGAAATTTGCAATAGAAACTGTTTGGAGGAATTTTGTGGATAAACGCAGTGAGTTTTCAAGTAAGATAGGTTTTGTGCTGGCAGCTGCCGGTTCGGCAGTGGGGTTGGGCAATATCTGGCGGTTTCCCTATTTGGCGGCCAAATATGGGGGCGGTCTGTTTCTGGTGATCTACCTGATTTTTGTGGTCACCCTGGGCTTTGCCATTATGACGGCCGAACTGGCAATCGGTCGAAAAACCCAGCTGAGCCCGGTGGGGGCTTATCGGGCTTTGGATCAACGCTTCAGTTTTGTGGGCATCATTGCCTCATTGGTGGCCTTTCTGATTCTGCCTTATTACAGCGTCATTGGCGGCTGGGTGATTAAATATTTTGTGGTTTTTGTAACTGGTGGCGGCATGGCCACCGCCGGGGCGGATTATTTTTCGGGCTACATCGCCCAACCGCTGGAGCCGATTGTCTGGCAGTCTATTTTTGTCCTGGCTACCACCTTTGTGGTCATCCGCGGGGTTAAGGATGGCATTGAGAAGGCCAGTAAAATTCTGATGCCGATTTTGATTGTGATGTCAGTTTTTCTGTCGATCTATTCGATTATGCAGCCGGGCGCGATGGCTGGGGTTTGGTACTTCCTTTACCCGGATCTGGCCAATTTCAGCTTTCAGGCTGTATTGGCCGCGATGGGGCAGATGTTTTACTCGCTGTCCCTGGCTATGGGGATTATGGTCACCTATGGGTCTTATCTCAGCAAAAAAGACGATCTGGAAGCATCGGTCAAACAAATTGAAATGTTTGATGCCGGCATTGCCATCTTGGCTGGCTTTATGATCATCCCTGCGGTCTTTGCCTTTTCCGGTGGCGACCCCGCCGCCCTTAATAAGGGCCCGGGCCTGATGTTTGTCACCCTGCCCAAGGTCTTTGAAAGCATGGGTTTTGGCAATGTGATGGGCGGCGCCTTTTTCCTGCTGGTCTTGTTTGCCGCCCTGACATCTTCGATTTCGCTGATGGAAGCGGTGGTAGCAACCGCTTGCGATCAATTTAAGTGGGAACGCAAAAAGGGGGTCCTGATCGTTGCCGCCCTGGCCGTCCTGATTGGTATCCCGTCGTCTTTGGGGCAAGGGGTTTGGAGCCAAGTGCTCATTTTTGGCTTCAACTTTCTGGATTTTTTCGATTTCATTACAAACTCGGTGCTGATGCCGGTTGGGGCCTTTTTTACCTGTATCCTTGTGGGCCATGTGCTGGAAACCAAGATCATCACCGACGAGGTCAAGCTGTCCTCACCTTTTAAACGGGAAAAACTGTTTATTATTATGGTCAAATACATCGCTCCACTTTGCATTGTTGCGATTCTGATCAGTTCAATTTTGGAGGCCCTGGGTGTGATTAAATATTAAGATCACATTCGCAAGGATCCTGATCACTAAACAAAGTAGTGGTGCCTGCCACTAACTTATGAACTTATGATAAGCGGCACCATCGGGTGGGGTGCGGTTCATATAAACCAATTGGTCCTACAATTTTGATCGTTGCAATACGGAGTGAAACGATTAACTGAAGTTTGATTAAAAGTGCAACGAATGATGAAACGAAAAATATGTCGTTTCACGATCGGTTTTGTGGTAAAATTATCCTATAAAGAACAGGGAGGCTTACCAGTGAAAATGAAAGAAAGCTATAATTTGGAATTTAAAGAAGAAATATCAAGAACTTTTCTAAAGACGGTCAGTGCCTACGCTAATTATAACGATGGTGAAATATTATTTGGGATCGATGATGATGGACAACTTTTGGGGATGAAAAATCTTGCAACGGAGGAATCTTTAAGAATTGAAAACATGATTAACGATTCGCTTGTTCCAGTTCCGAATTTTGAAATTAGCGTTGAAGCAATCGGAGATCTAAAGGTTATTCGCTTAGCGGTTAAAAAAGGGAAGGATACACCTTACTATTGTAAAGGTAAAGCTTATAAACGTGCGGATACTGCTACCATTGAAGTTGATCGGTTTGAACTTAGACGACTAGCGATGGAAGGTATCAATCTGAATGACGAGGATAGAAAAGCTTCTTCTCAGGAGTTGTCATTTGCCGTGTTGGAACGGTGGTTACAAGAAGCAGCAGGTATCGAAAAAATAAACTTGGATATTCTAAAAACCCTTAATTTATATAACAAGGATGGTTATAAAGGTGTTGGTGCCTGCCACTAACTTATGCTAATTAAAGGTGTGGCGAAAGGGTAAAATGATGGAAAATGGTTTTATTTATCAAACCCCATTGGGGACAATTGTACTGACTGAGAATGGCAGCGCCATTACCCGACTGCTTTTTAGCGCGGAATTGCCTAAAGAAGTGAATTGTGCGGAAACACCCCTGCTAAAAAAAGCGGCTCAGCAGCTCCAGGAATATTTCGCCGGGACACGCAAGCGTTTCGATTTGCCCCTCGAGCCGCAAGGCACCGACTTTCAGCAAAAAGTCTGGCAAGCCCTCCAGGAGATTCCCTACGGCGGGGTGTGCAGCTACCAGGACATTGCCCGGGCCATCGGCAACGACAACGCCTGCCGGGCCGTGGGCGGCGCCAATAACAAGAACCCCATTGCCATCATCATTCCCTGTCACCGGGTGATTGGTGCCGATGGCCGTCTGGTCGGTTATGGCGGCGGGCTGCCGCTCAAAAGAAAGCTGCTGGAGCTGGAAAAATCAGATCAACCATCATAGTTGTTTAAGCGATCTCTGCATCAGGGGTCGCTTTTTCGATGGGGTGAATTATTTCAGTGATCAAGAAAATTTGAGTGCAACTAAAAAAATAGTGAACAAAAACAATAAAACGGTTAAAATGATAGCAGTATAAATTTATGTAGCTGCAAAAAGAGCGAGGAGGGAGCAGATGAAACGGATCATTACCGAATTTTTAAAACCATTTTACGGCCGGATGGCTGTTGGGGTATGCTTTAAATTTACCGGTTCGATTATGGATTTGATTATTCCTTCAATTCTGGCCACGATTATTGATCAGGTGATCCCCTTAAATCAAACAGCGCCAATTTTTTATTGGGGCGGGGTGATGGTGGTCTGTGCCATCATCGGGCTGGTCTTTAACATTATTGCCAATCGTATGGCGGCCAGGGTGGCCAGTGATGCCACCGAGGTGATTCGGCATGATCTATTTGCCAAGGTTATGTATTTTTCCAATCACCAAATGGATACGCTAACCAAGCCGTCGGTAATTTCGCGGTTAACATCCGACACCTACATCATTCACCAGATGATTATCCGCATCCAAAGGCTGGGGGTTCGGGCACCGATTATGCTGGTTGGTGGTATCATTATCACGATGACCCTGGACCCGGTTTTGGCGACGGTACTAATTGGCATTATGCCCATTATGGCGGTATTGATTACCCTGGTTTCGAGAAAAAGCATGCCGCTTTTTGCTGGACTGCAAAAGGCGTTTGACGGCTTTGTCAGAGTGGTCAGAGAAGATATCAATGGCATCCGGGTGATTAAGGCCCTGTCTAAAACAGACTATGAGAAAAAACGGTTTGATGCCATTAATACCGATGTCGTAAACCGGGAGAAAAAAGCCCGGATGACGGTAGCGGTGATTTCGCCAGCCATGAATATCTGTCTGAATATGGGCTTGGTTGGGGTCGTGGTAATGGGGGCTTATGGTGTCAATAATGGTACCTCAGAAGTGGGGATCATTCTGGCTTTTATGACCTATTTTACGATTATTCTTCATGCCGTTGTAGCCATTTCCAGAATGTTTGAAATGTGGCCAAAGGCCACAGCTTCGGCAGATCGGATTATCCAGGCGTTAGATAGTGTGGATGCACTAAAAGTTCAGGAAGTAGCCGAAGTGATTAAAACGAACAAAATGGACGTTTTTGTGGAATTTAAAGAGGTCTCCTTTTCGTATAATAAAGAGGAACCTAATCTGAGCAATATTTCTTTTGCACTGGCCAAAGGGGAAACTTTGGGAATTATCGGTGAAACTGGTGCTGGCAAAACGACCCTGCTGAACCTGTTGATGCGGCTTTATGATGTGGACGAGGGGATGATTCTCATCGATGGTCGTGACGTTAGAACGATGGATCCCCGGGAATTGCATCAAAAGTTCGGGGTGGCCTTTCAGAATGATATGATCTTTGAAGCCACCATTGAGGAAAACATCGATCTGGGCAGAAATCTCTCTAAAGACGCCGTTACAGCAGCGATTGATTGTGCCGGTGCCAAAGAATTTGTGGATGAAAAATCAGGTAAGTCCTGCGAACAGCTGACTATCAAAGGTGCCAACCTCAGTGGCGGTCAAAAGCAACGGATTCTGATCGCCCGAGCACTGGCTTCGCGGCCGGAAATACTGGTGTTAGATGATTCATCGAGTGCCTTGGACTATCAAACAGATGCGGCTTTTCGCAAATCCATCAAGGAAAATTTTGATGATACCACGATTATTATTGTGGCTCAGCGGGTTAGTTCGATCCGCCATGCCGATCATATTCTGGTGCTTGAAAACGGTGAGATCATCGGCTATGGCAAGCATAAGCATCTGATGAAAAGCTGTGACGTTTATCGGGAAATCAGTCATTCCCAGATGGGGGTGTCCTGAGATGAGACGATCACAAAAATTTGAGAAACCGCAAAACCGCAAAGGTACCCTGATCCAGTTGGGCGGCTATCTGATGCGCTATAAATGGCGGTTGTTTGCGGCCATTGCCTTAACCATTGGAAGTAACCTCCTGGCACTGGTGGGGCCATTGCTTTCGGGTTACGCCATTGATGCCATCGAACTGGGAACCGGTCAGGTCAATTTTTCGCAGGTGTTTTATTACGCCTTCTGGATGGTCATTTTTTATATCGGCTCAGCCGGACTGACCTATATTCTGGAAGTGCTGATGATCCGGGTCAGCCGTCAGGTTACCTATGCGATGCGCAAGGATGTCTTTAATAAGCTGATGGATCTGCCGGTGGGGTATTTTGATCTGCATCAGACTGGCGACGTTATCAGCCGGATTACCTATGACATTGATACGGTCAATAGTTCGATTTCCAGCGACCTGATTCAGGTAGCCTCAGCAGTTATCACCGTCCTGGGTTCATTTTTGATGATGCTGGCGATTTCGCCTAAATTGGTGCTTGTTTTTGCTTTTACCGTACCGGCATCGATCTTTATGTCCCGTTACCTGGTTAAAAAAACCCGGCCCCTTTTTAGTCGGCGATCCCGAAAATTGGGGGAGCTCAATGGCTTTGTAGAGGAAATGGTGTCGGGCCAAAAGACCTTGAAAATTTATGACCAGGAAGAGCATACCATTGAGAAATTCAATATTAAGAATAAAGAAGCGGTAGAGGCTTATTATCAGGCCGAATACTACGGCAGTATGATTTTTCCCACCATTAATTTTATTAACAACCTGTCTTTGGCCTGCATCAGTGTCTTTGGTGCACTATTATATCTGGCCGGAGCGATGTCGATTGGGCAGATTTCTTCCTTTGTGTTGTACTCCCGAAAGTTTTCCGGACCCATTAATGAGATGGCCAATATCATGAACGATCTACAGTCGTCCCTGGCAGCGGCTGAACGGGTCTTTGCTTTGCTAAATGAACGGTCAGAGGCCAGAGATACAAAAAAAATGACAGCACTGACCAATGTAAATGGTGATATTGTTCTTAAAGATGTCCGGTTTAGCTATGATGCCAATCAGGTAATTATTAAAAATCTCAGCTTGCAGGTAGAGGCGGGCAAGCTGATTGCCATCGTCGGCCCGACCGGGGCCGGGAAAACCACCATTATTAATCTGTTGATGCGCTTTTATGATACTGACGCCGGGAATATTTATGTCGATGGTAATGAGGTCCAGGAACTGACCCGGGACAGTCTGAGAAAATCCTTTGCTATGGTGCTTCAAGATACCTGGATTTTTCATGGTACGATTTATGAAAACCTGACTTATGGTAAAGAGAATGCCACAATGGCCGAGGTGGTGCAGGCGGCCAAAGCTGCCCGCATTCATTCGTTTATTGAGCATCTGCCCCATGGCTATGAAACTATTTTGAGTGATGAAGGAACCAATATTTCCAAGGGCCAGAAGCAGCTCTTGACGATTGCTCGGGCGATGTTGTTAAATGCCAAAATGCTGATCCTCGATGAGGCCACTTCCAACGTCGATACTCGCACCGAGAAAAAGATCCAGGAGGCCATGCGTCATCTGATGAAAGATAAAACCTGTTTTGTCATTGCTCATCGGTTGTCAACGATCCAGAATGCTGACTTGATTCTGGTAGTGGATCAGGGTGATGTGGTGGAACAGGGAACCCACGAAGAACTGATGGCGAAGGGCGGCAGTTATTGGCAGATGTATCAGGCGCAGTTTGAGTGAGGTGCTTGACAGTGATTGGGCGGCCGTTCTTGGTTAAAGATGCCGACGAGTGGATTAAACAAAATAAAGTAATGATAATCAATTATATTTTGATAAAACGAAATAAAATAACGAAAAGTGTCTATTGTTTGGTATAATAGGCACAAAGGAGGGGTTTATGATTAGAAGAGAGCAGTACTTAACTAAAATAAGACCTTTTTATGACTCAGACCTGATCAAAGTTTTGATTGGTATCCGTCGTTCCGGGAAGTCTGTTTTATTAAAACAGATTATTTCCGAATTAATCGACAGAGGGATCGACGAATCTCACATCATCTATTTGAATTTTGAAGATCTTGAGTATTCATTTATCGAAAATGAGATTGATTTCCATCGCTATATCAAAGAACGGGTCAATAGAGATGATCGATTTTATTTATTTTTTGATGAGATACAAAATGTTAAAAACTTTGAAAAAGCGATTAATTCATTCCGGTCGACGCTGAATTGCAGTATCTTCATTACTGGATCTAATGGGAAGTTATTGTCTGGGGAACTGGCAACACATTTATCAGGAAGGTATGTGAGCTTTAAAATGATGCCATTCTCTTTTAAAGAGATGTGCACGCTACGAGGATTAACAAAAGAGTCGGTCCGTGATGAGGATTTTATGGAGTACTTGAATTACGGCGGGATGCCACAACGCTTTTTGATGCAGACCGAAGAAGAAATCAAAGTCTACCTGCGTGATTTATATAATTCGATTGTTTTAAAAGATATCATGCAACACAGCAATAGCAGGGATATTGATATCTTAAACAGGATCATTGAATATATGGTATTAAATACGTCGCAGACATTTTCGGCAAAATCGATATCAAAGTACTTTGAAAGTGTCAATCGAAAAGTATCGACGGAAACGATTTATCAGTACCTTGAACACATAACCGCATCACTTATTTTAAACAAAGCGGTAAGATATGATATTCGCGGTAAAAAGATTCTGACGCGATCTGACAAGTATTATCTGGCTGATCTGGGATTTTCAAAAATTAAGAATACCGGATTTAAAACAGAGATCGGTGCTCTGATTGAGAATCTCATCTTCAATGAGTTAAATAATCGAGGGTATGAGGTCTATGTGGGAAAAACCCCAAAAGGAGAGGTTGATTTTATTGTAATGGATGGCAATGAACGTGCTTATTATCAGGTGGCATATTTGCTTGCAGATGAAAGCGTTGTTGATCGAGAGTTTGGCGCATATGAATCGGTTAAGGATAATTATCCCAAATATGTCTTGTCTTTAGACAAGTTCGATTTTTCAAGGAATGGAATAAAGCATCTTAATATTATTGATTTTCTGTTGGAGGAGGATTAAAGAAACCGTACTTGACGCTAATTTATATAGCAAGAGTCAATCTGTATAAAAAGCAATGACACAAAACTCATAGACATGTTCATATATTGAAAGCTTCTTAAAAAGTAGTAATAAAAAAACACGTATATACAAATAAAAAAACACGTATATACTGTTAAAGATTTGCTCCGCTGTCACTGAACTGATCTCGCTAACTGTCTTCATTCTGCTCAGAAAGCTGTCATTTGAAGCGATAATAATTCGGGGCATCAGCCCCGAATCGTGAGGATTAGATCAAGTACTCCCGAATCACGGATAATGCCTGAGCGACTGAAATAGCATCGGCTTTTTTCATGTGTCGGGAAAGCCGTTCGGTGTTCCAGAAAGTGTCGCTGTAATCGGCCAATTCACAGCCGATGTCCCAGTTGGGAATGCAGAGAAAATTCCCATAAGTGTGTTTGCCAAACAAGAGATGAAAGCGCTGTCCCTTTGCGGACAGCTCCAGTTCGTAAGGGGGTTGCTTTCTTTTGAGTTCCATGGTGCAGCACCATCGGGTGGTTCGTTTACCAACGGTTTGACAACATTCATACTCAATCATAAGCGCTCACCGCCAAGCATCTCGTGCTCGATGACATAGTGTACCGCGTGATCATCAATGAGCTTTTTGCGTTGCTGACAGGCGTACATCAGGGATTTTTCACAAATCCGGTTAATGATCCGCATGGTACCGGTGGAACACCGATAAATCTCATCGATGGCTTTATCTGTAAAAAGTTCATGATCGCAACCGGCATAGGCAAGGTGACACTGGATGTAAGCAGCCGTTTGTGAGGCGTCCAGGTGCGGGAGCACACAATTCAGATCGACCCGTTGCCGGATGGCGGCATAACGCTGGAGTTTCATTTTTTCCCAGAGTTCAGACTGGCCGACCAGAATTAGTGACATGGGGCTCATGGAATCAAATTTGAAGTTAAGCAAAAAACGAAATTCTTCCAGGGTTTCTTTATCCAGCAGATGCGCCTCATCCAGCACACAGACGACTTTTTTCTTCTGGACCCCACGGATAATCTCGATTTCCTTGTGCAACTGTCTTTTGGCATCGCCGCGGTAAAATTTGGATTCAATCCCCAGTTGATCGAGGAGCCCTTTATAAAACCACCGGGGTGTCAGTTTCGAATCCGACAGGTAGAGTAGGACATAACTGTCACTGGGAAGGGATTGGGTAAATTTCCGGATTATGGTCGACTTGCCGCATCCCGGGTCGGCGGTCAGGACGGCAAACAGCTGACGATCGGCGGCATAGGACAGTCGGCCCAGAATTTCTGCCCCATAAGTGGATTCATACAGGGCAGCGGTGGGGATATCCCGGACAAAAGGGGTGCCGGTCATCTCGAAAAACGATTCATACATGATCAGTCACCGCCTTTTTATAGGTGCCAAAGGAGATGGCATTGGCGACCTGACGTTTTTCCTGGTCATACTTCTTTTCCAGGCCATCCAGAAATCGCGAACTTTCCGGTTCAGTTGGTAACAGATGTTCCGGGACTTTGGGCGCTTTCTGGCAAAACTCACCAATTGCCAGGGGTTTTGATTCAAAGGCCGCCATGTCACGGTAGGTGATGGTGAGGGTTTCATCCTGCAGGGGATCAAAAGCGATGGTAACCGTTGCGCCAATCAGACTCAGGCCCACCTCGTATTTTCGCCCTTTAAAGCTGATGCAACCACTCTTATCAACTCGCCGCTGCTCATGATGGAGGAATGCTTCGGCAACCAGATTGACATCCAGAAAGGTCAGGCTGCGGCTATCCCGATTAAAGGCCATTTTGGGGCTTATCCCTTCACCCAGGGCATCATGGGGCTTATCATGGTAATAGGCTTCCAGCCAGACCCGCCACAGGTGGTTTAATGCCTCCAGGGTTTTTATTTTGGCAGCTTTGGCTTCAGCCATAAAGGCATTGACGAAATGATTAAATTTTTCGATCTTGCCCTTACTAGCTGGAGAATATGGTTTGCAATACATTAAACGAATACCAAGTGTTGCGCATATTTTAGTGAGCTGTATGGACGTATATTGCTTTCCATTATCCAGATAAAGGGCCATGGGTTTTCCGCATGTTAAAATCGCCTGATGCAGGGTATCTTCCACGATGGTTGCCTCCTGATGGGCATAAAAACCGGAGGCAACGACATAGCGGGTACAGTCATCAATAGCGGCTGATAAATAGGTTTGGATCATTTTGCCATTCCTGCCAATGGGCAGCTTCAAGGCATACTTGATATCGGCCTGAAGAAGCATCATCCGGTGGGGTTTTACAAACCGTCCCGCGGATGTGACTTTGGCTTCCACATACTGTTTCATCTGTTTTTTACCAAACCCGGCTTCAAACAGATGGCGCTGGAGGGTTGAGCGTTTGAGTACCCCCGGCGGAACCCGTTCCTCCATTTCCAGAATCAGAATAATCTGATTGATGCTTCGGGAGGGGACTTCTCTTTTTAGCAGAATCGCTTCCTGGATCAGGGCTTCAAAATTTTCTGGCAGTTCTGGCGATGGCCGTTTATCCCGGGATTTTGGCTTTAAACCGGAAAAGCCTCCGCTTAAATAGGCGGCCTCATAACGGCTGATCGTTCGGGTCGAAAGCCCGTACTTTTGGGCCTGCCGAACCCTTAACTGCTGTTTTTTCTGAGGATCCAGGGAATCATCCAACAGGGGGGTAATCATTTCATGACGCTGTAAGGCAAGTTGCTCTTTCCAGTCGTCAATGGTGTTGCGCTGTTTTGTCATAAACAAGCACCTCCTTTTTTGCGCATCATAGCATGTCCATGCCAATGACAGCAAAACAAATCAGGTGCATGCCGCGCCTCCCGTTTAAGGGGTTAATCGCAATCCGCAGTTATAAATCAGACGGTGGATGGTTGCCAGCCAATCGCTCCCGCTTTCCCGCAGGCCTGTGAGTAATGAAATCCTGGATTTCAGAAGTGTTACAGTAAATCCAGGCAGCTTATAACCGATGGTTCGAAGCATCCCCTCAATCTGATAGCGGTTCCTTGAAAGCCAGTCTTTCCAACGTTTCATGGTAATCTCGCAGGGGTAGTCTTCGCTGGACAGATCCGCTGGTGTGGATACGTCATCCAGCACATTTTCAAGCACTTCATTCGTGTAGTGCTTATGTGGCACCAGAAAATCCGGGATTTCGTGATGCAGCCTTCCGCATTTGCATTTAAGACGACGAATCAGCAGCCTCTTTTTATCACCGCCATACTCTTTGAAAATCCGCAACCGATTATCTCGGTAATTGAGCTTGCCACCGCATATCGGGCAGATGCCTGGCATTTCATGACTCACTGTGTAAAAAAAGCGTGTTCCTCGTTGTAGTCCAACGTATAGTTTGCTATAATAATCATGTTGGTTGACCCCTCGGAACGTTTGTCCTGCTAAGATAGGTTCCTTGGGGTCTTTCCTTTCTCTGTGATAATGACATTATACAGAGCAATTGGAGGACATGCAACCAGAGCAGTTTTTTGACCCTTCAACAGGTCAAAAACAATATACAACTATTGACAAGTCTAGATAAATGTAGTATTATGTTCAAGATTCGCGGATAGGTAACGCTTACACTGCGAACGAAAATTGGATACATATAATTTAACCGTGAAGGTTGATCGCCCCGCAGTAGTAGGGATCAATTCTCACGGTTTTTTTTATCAAAAATTATGTAGGAGGATCGAATAACAGGTTATAAAGTAAGGTTTTCAAGTGAGAGATTGAGTGGAGTTTAAAAAATGTTGAAATTTGAGGAGTAATATGAAATTTGGAATGAAAAGATTATTGTGTTTTTGTATGGTGGCATTGATGATGGTGGGTTTTGTTGGCTGTAGCAACGCTGGGGCAAGTAGTAAGTCCGAACAAACAGAAATGAAGGTTGCCTACGGTAAAGATACCGGAGTTGCTTCAGAAAAGGGAAATGGTGATATGCTGTTGACCATTTTTGCTGGCGAACGACTGGTTGAGGTTGTCGATGGTGAGGTTGTGCCCAGTATTGCCGAGAGCTGGGAAGTTAAGGATTCAGGAAAGACTATTTCGTTTAAAATCAAAGAAGGGTTGAAGTTTTCCGATGGCAGTGATTTAACGGCAAAAGAAGTTAAATTTAAATTTGATCGGAACATTGCATTGAAGAACACCAGTTGGACCGAAGTTGATCGGATTGAAAAAATTGAAGTGCCAGATGATTATACCATCAATTTTTATTATAAGGATGGCATGGATGGCTATGTTGTGCTGGCAGGTTTTGCAGAATATGGGAACACCATTGTTAGTCCAAACTCCTTTCAGACGCCGGGGGATCCCACAACACCAATGGTAAAATTCATTGGGTCCGGGCCATGGAAGGTTGCCGATTATGTAAAAGATCAGTATACCACCTTTGTCCCCAATGAAAATTATGCAGGCGATCCGGTAAAGCTTGAGAAAATTACGGTTAGTATGATTAAAGATGATGAAGCCAGAGTATTGGCACTTCAATCTGGCGATGTGGACGCTGTTGTAGACTATTACCATGGTGGATCTGCCTATACGCCCAGAAACGTGTTAAGTTCTCTCAAAGAAGAAGGCTTTCAGGTGTTGAAGCAGGAAATGCCGATGACAACCGTATTGGCATTTAATTATACGAACAACGAGGCCTGGAAGAATATTAAACTGAGACAGGCTTTGAACTATGCCATTAACAAAGATGAAATATCTGGTTTGTTTGATGGTTGGATCAGTCCGGCAAATGATGCTTATTTTTCAGATTGCTCGCCTTACACCACGGCACTTGGGAAACAAAGCTATAAATATGATCCCGAAAAAGCTAAAACATTATTAGCAGAAGCTGGTTTAGCAGGGTTTTCCCCAAAAATGATTGTCAATAGTGAAAATGCTGACGAAGTAAAATTAGCCGAATTACTACAATCGATGCTAAAAGAATCGGGTATCAACCTGCAACTGGATGTGATGGATGCAACTAAATATGCTGAAGTCAAGAAAACTGCCGACTGGGATCTATGCTCTTATTATATTGGTGGGCCTGAAAGACGGATTTACTCGCGAAATGAAGGGCGATTTGATAAAACAGCTCCTGAGTTTGGTAGTTCTGGCTGTTTCACATCGGACACAATTGCGGCAGCAGTGCAAAAAGCGGTTGATCCATTTGATGAAAAAGAACGAAAAGCCGGCTTTAAAGAGTTCTATGCAGCAATCGATGCCGAAGCTGCCTGCGTGCCTCTTTACTATGATGCCGTATTTGTGGTCGCCAATGAAGGTGTTGAAGGGATTGAATTTATCGGGTCAGAACCGCGGTTTGGTCAGGTAACTTATAAAAAATAATTAAAATTTCAACGGCAACAAAGAGTTAATAAAACATTATTTGATGACTTTTATTCAAAGTAAGCAGTGCATTAAACAGCAAGAGGTGAAGGATTGTTAAAGTACATTTTCAGAAGGTTACTCTACTTAATACCGGTGATGATCATAACATCATTTATCGCTTATATGTTAGTATATTTGTCGCCCAGTTCGCCGGCACAGATTATTCTAAAAGCACGCTATACATCAGAACCGACCCAAGAACAAGTTGAAGATTTTAATGAAGAGTATGGGTTTGACAAACCCATACTGGTTCAATATACAACCTGGTTAAATAAGGCAATGCACGGCGATTTGGGAAAATCATTGACGGATGGATCAGATGTATGGGAAGATTTCATTTACAGTTTTAAGGCAAGTGCAAAATTATATTTTTCCAGCCAAATACTAGCGTTGTTCATTGCTTTGCCGATCGGTGTGTATTCGGCATTTAAGGCGAATTCATTGTTTGATCGGTTCAGTCGGGCTTATTCGCTGGTCGGAATATCGCTACCCGATTTCTGGCTGGGGATGATCCTGGTGTATATCTTTTCAATTACGCTAAACATTCTGCCTTCGTTTGGTTATACGTCACCGAAAAACCTGATTTTACCGATGTTGGCACTGGGGCTTTCCAGCTCATTCTCGTTGATCAGGCTGGTACGAACCAGTGTGCTGGAAGTATTGCATTTGAATTATATCAGAACAGCACGGTCAAAGGGGTTAAGTGAAGGGCAGATCATGATGAAACATGCACTCAGAAACGCGATGATCCCAATCGTGACGGTATTGGGAATTCACTTAACCCATTTTATTGGGGGTGCAGTCGCGGTGGAATCGATGTTTGCCTGGCCGGGGCTGGGGAATTTTTTTGCTAAAGCGGCAGGCAGTCAGGATATCCCGGTGATTCAGGGGTTTGTATTATTAAGTGCGATTTTCTTTATTATCGCAAATTTGATTATTGACATTATCTGCAAACAACTGGATCCAAGAATTGATTTTCATAATGAAAGTGGAAAAAACAATGGATAATCATTTAAAAACAGGGCTGGTCTTGATTTTGGTGCTGGCAGCAATCGTTTTTGCCGGACCATTAATCGCTCCTTACGATCCCTTTGAGGTTGATATGAGTGTCAGATTGCAGGGGATTAGTTTAGCCCATACTATGGGTACCGACCAATTAGGCAGAGACCTATTTAGTCGCTTGATTTATGCAACCGGAACATCGGTAAAAATATCGCTGGTTGTGGTTGCGGCTTCGATGACTATTGGCTTTATTTTTGGTAGTGTGGCAGCCTTTTTAGGCGGGGCAGTGGATGAATTCTTAATGCGGATTATTGATGTATTCATGGCCTTTCCGACCAAGATATTCACCATTGCTATTGCCGGAGTCTTAGGTGCATCGGCCTTTAATATTACCCTGGCCTTAATCTTCACTTCCTGGGCATCCTATGCCAGAATGGTTCGGGGGTGCGTACTAACCGCCAAGCAATTGCCGTTTATTGATGCATCGGTTGCACTGGGGGCTAATCGTCATTATACTATTGTTAAGCATGTCCTGCCCAGTGTTTTTCAGCCGCTGTCAACCTTTGCCTTTCAACGAATCGCCCACACCATGATGGCGATTGTGGGGCTTAGCTTTATTGGGCTCGGTGTTCAACCGCCAACCCCGGAACTGGGTGCGATGATCAATGAATCCAAGAATTTCATGACTACGGCTCCACATCTGTTTATTTTTCCGGGACTATTAATCAGCTATGTGGTGTTTAGTTTCAATATTTTAGATGACAGTTTGCGGGATTACTGGGATCCGCGAATAAAAAGTGAGTTGGTGTTATGAAAAAGGAAAAGCTTTTAGAAGTTGAGCAATTAAATATTAAATTTACCACCAGCATTGGTGATGTGAATGTATCTGATGATATAAATTTCACCTTAAACAAAGGGGAGACATTCTGCATTGTCGGCGAGAGTGGCTGTGGAAAAAGTGTGGTAGCATTGTCACTAACACGGTTGCTACCTGAAAATGCTGTGATTAACGGTTTGGTAAAATTTGAGGGACACCCGATTTCTGGCTTGGATGAAAAAGCGTTTGCCAAGATCAGAGGTCAAAAAATAGCCACTATTTTTGAGCAGCCGATGAGCTGTATCAATCCGGTGATGCGAATTGGGGATCAAATTGCGGAAACCTATCGGGCCAATTTTAACTGTTCCAAAAAAGAAGCCAAGCTTCAGGCAATAAAAAAACTGGAGGAGGTTAAAATGCCGGTTAATCGCTATAACGCCTATCCCCATGAGCTTAGTGGGGGGATGCAGCAACGGGTGATGATTGCGATTGCCCTGGCCTGCAATCCCCAGCTATTAATAGCCGACGAACCGACAACTTCCCTCGATGTGACGGTTCAGTATCAGATATTGGAATTACTGCAGGAGCTTAAAGAAAAATACCACATGACCATTTTGATGATCACTCATGATATGGGCGTTGTCCACGATATGGCCGATCGGATTGGGGTAATGTATGCCGGAAACATGATGGAAATTTCAGAAAGAGAAGATTTTTTCAAGAAGCCGCTCCATCCTTATGCCGTAGAACTACTAAACGTGGTCAAAGATCCATGTCATTACACAATCCCGGGGGCAGTGCCGAATCTGATGGAGACTTTTACGGGGTGTCCCTTTGAACCACGGTGCAATAAAAAGACGGCGTTGTGTAAAACCAATAAACCCGAAAGTGTTGTGATGGGTGAAAGAATAGTGAGATGTTTAAATGTCGTGCCTAATTGAAGCGAAGCATTTGTCAAAAGTATTTAAAGACAAAGAGTCAACCGTATTTAAAAGAAAAGAAATTATTGCCGTAGACGATGTTTCTTTGACAATCAATCGGGGGGAAAGTGTCGGGATCGTCGGTGAAAGCGGTTGTGGCAAGTCGATGCTCGGTAAGATGCTGGTCGGATTGACCATCCCCACAAAAGGAAGTGTGAATTATGAGGGGAGAGAAATATCAAAACTACCCTATAGTGAAATAAAAAAACTGCGACCGAGACTGCAGCCTATTTTTCAGGATGCTGACAGTACCTTAAATCCCAAGTTTACCGTTAAAAAGCTGCTTGAAGAACCATTTGTTATTAATGATATTTCAAAAAGCGAGGCCAATCAGCGGATTGACGAATTGCTGTCCTATGTTAATTTGGGGAAAGAGCTTTATGGTCGATACCCCCATGAAATTTCCGGTGGCCAAAGACAACGGCTGGGATTAGCCCGTGCCTTGTCGCTGAAACCGGATTTTATTGTGGCGGATGAACCAGCAGCATCTCTGGACAGTTCGGTTCAGGCCCAAATTCTCCAGCTGTTGAATCAGATGAAAGCTAATCATGGTCTGGGACTTGTTTATGTGTCACATAATTTAAGAATCGTGAGCATGATGACAGAAAAAGTCAATGTCATGTATTTGGGCAGTTTTGTGGAAACCGGGGATACCAAAGATGTTTTTGAAAATCCCTGCCATCCTTATACGAAAATGCTGATAGGTTCAGTTTTAACAATCGATGGGGATAAACGAAAAATGGGAAAAACCAAGGTATTCGGAGAGCCACCAGATCCAAAGAATCGTGCAACCGGCTGCGCATTTCATCCCCGCTGTGATTGTTGTACCGCCATTTGTAAGGCTGAAAAGCCGATTCTCAAGTCGCTGGGGGAGGGCAACCGTCAGGTCGCCTGCCATCATGCTTAATCAGATTGTCAATGCAAAAATATAAATACGAGGAGTAAACTTATGAAAGTTGAATTTTTAGGTAGCGTAGGAGAGAGAAATGAATAATATGATACAAGCAGTTGAAGAGCGGTGGGACGTCAATGCCCTAAGATATGATGAACGGCATCAGGTAAATACGACGGTTGAAGATCGAAAAGCCTGGATGGAAGCGTTGGCAGAACATATCGGCCCAGATAAAGACATCGTTGTCATGGATGTGGGGGCAGGAACCGGCTTTATTACCATTATGGCGGCTGAACTCGGTTATTCGTGTAAGGCGGTGGATATTTCAAATGGCATGTTGGATGTGTCCCGAAAGCACGCAGAAAAAAAAGGATTGGATATTGAGTATATTAAAAGCAATGTCGAAACGATTCCATGTGAAGCGGGCAGTGTGGATGTAATCGTCAACAGACATGTGATGTGGACCTTATTAAATCCGGCTGAAGCTTGCAAAGAATGGTTCCGGGTATTGAAAAATGGGGGGAAGCTGTTATGCATTGTTACCATCGGTCCAATGGGAGAGTCCAGCAATCATTATAGTCAGGACATTGAAGACCAACTGCCGTTAAAGGGTGCTGATGAAAATAAACTCATTAATACCCTTATTGAAGCCGGGTTCTCCAATGTTGAAGCCATTAAACTTGATAAAATCCGCAACATGAGTGAGGATAAATCATGGTATATCATAAAGGGCGTAAAAGGCGTAACGACACCGGCACTGTTGGAACGAATCGAAAATCGCTGGAACGTCAATGCCGGTAGATATAATGACAATCATGGCAAGAATGAAAATTTGGAGCAATGGACAACTGAAATAAAAATGCTTTTAGGCGATGATCTCACAAAAAATGTTATCGATGTTGGCACCGGAACCGGATTTGTATCCTTGATCGAAGCGACAATTGGCTACCAGACAACCGGACTGGATTTATCGGTGGGCATGCTGGATTATGCCAAACAGGATGCTGAAGCGAGAAATTTGAAAATCAATTTTATCAAAAGCTCGGTTGAAGCGATTCCGTTTACAGATGAAAGCTTTGATATCGTCACCAACAAATCACTGATGTGGACTTTAACCGAGCCGCTAAAAGCAGTTGCCGAGTGGCACCGATTGTTGGTTCCCGGTGGAAAGCTGTTTTGCTTTGTCCATATTAAGGATGGCCCGGTTCACAGCAGTCATTATGAACAGGACATTGAGGACTCATTACCGCTAAAAGGGGCACCCGTTTCCGGGTTTATCGATGTGATCAAAGCGGCCGGGTTTTCACATGTTGAAGGGATTCCATTAATGAATCTGCCGCCAATGCATGGAACAGAGGCAACTGAGAGTAACTGCTGGTATGTGTTTAAGGGTGAAAAAAAACGGCATCAAACAAATAGACCAGCTAGTAAATAGTGCTGAGTAAAAATAAACATTGGTTATTGCTCGAGTATAGGGATACGCAGACTGCGATATCTTTCACTACACAGAATAATATAAAATAAATTAAACCGTGAAGGTTGATTGTCCTACTGCAGTAGGGCTCGGCTTTTGCGGTTTCTTTATATAAAAAATAATTTGTTGGAGGAAACTTTATGAAAAAGGGAGTAAGGGCATTAGCCCTGCTAGTTATTGTGGCAGTTTTGGTAACAGGGTTTACAGGGTGCACAGGAGCGAAGGCAAATGATAAAGCTTCGGCCAATACAAAGAAAATTCTTCGAATTGCAGCTGCTTTTGATTTCAAGAGTGCGATGGAAGGTAAAACACTGGTATACGAAAATTTGGTAAAGTCTGACATGGCCGGTAATTTTAGTGGCTGGCTGGCAGAAAAATATGATATTTCTGACGACGGGTTGACCTATACCTTCCACTTAAAAAAGGGAGTAAAATTTCATGACGGCAGTGATTTTAATGCCGACACAGCTAAACTCTCTCTGGAATATGCCTGCAATAATACTGCAGTTTTAGGAAAATCAGTCAGTAGCATAGAGGTTGTCGATGACTCAACGCTTAAAGTTGTCCTTGGTACATACCTTGCATCATTTTTAAACACGCTTTCAAGCACTAGTGCACCGATGATCTGTGGAGCAGATCTTGAACCGGTGGGAGATCCTAAGGGAAAATTGACCGGCTTTATTGGAACTGGGGCATTCTATTTCAACGAAGCTACTTATGAAAAAAGCGTTAAAGCAGAATTGACGAGATTTGATGACTATTGGGGAGGTGCATCCAAACTAGATGGTGTAGAATGGCTTTATATTGCGGATCCAACAGCCATGGTTGTGGCGCTTGAGAGTGATGAAGTGGATATGATTGGAATCGCAGAGCATCATTCAAGTATACCATATGTGCAAATCGCTGAATTAAAATCAAAAGGATATACGGTAGAGACGGATGAAACAGGTCGTTATCAGGTTATTGAATACAACTGTTCAAAAGCGCCTTTTGACGATGTAAATGTTAGAATGGCACTCAATTTGGCAGTCGATCGCGAATTAATGGTAAAAACACTCTTTGAGGATATTACTAAAGCTTCAAATGTGATCACCGCACCATGGTTTGTGTTAGGTCCGGATAAGGTTGATAAAAATTACTATAAATATGATCAGAACCGTGCCAAAAAGTTGCTCGATGAAGCGGGCTGGATTGATTCTAATGGTGATGGTATACGTGAAAAGAATGGCGAACAACTCGAACTTAAGCTCGTTGTTCCCCAGGGCGAAGCAAATGCCGATACAGTATCCGTATATCTCCAGTCTGAACTGCAAAAAATTGGAGCAAAAATTGATGTTCTCACACTTGAAAGCAGTGCGGCAAGTGATATGAAAAAAGCCGGAGACTACAATATGTATGTTCACCATTCTGGAAACATGCCTTCAATCCCTGGTGGTATTGGAATTGGCGATAAATATTACTCCACCAATAAAGATTGGGCTTATTCCTACCATAGTGCAGAGCTGGATGGAATGATCGATGCAGCTTTCACAGAACCAAATACTGAGAGCAGAAATAATAAAATTGACACCTTGTGGACTTATCTCCATACACAGGCCCCCTGTATGCCGCTGTATAGCGTCCTTAAATTGGTGGCTTGCAATCCTCGTGTTACCGGATATGAAGTAGGATCGAATATGTTTGATATGAGCAATGTGCGGCTGTTGGATATGGATATGAGTAAATAATGGATAGATTTTTGCAGCGGAAGAGCTTTAAATCAGCTCTTCCAGCTAAAAAAGAACTGAAAGGTTGAATGATATGGAAATGATTTTTCGAAGGCTCTTTCTAGGGATTTTTATAATGATAGTTGCATCCCTTCTGTCTTTTGTTCTATTATACATGGCGCCTGGGAATCCTGCTGAAAATATCTTAAGACAGCGTACGGGTGAAGATCCGTCTTATGAAGAAATTGAGCTATTCTTACAACAAAGGGATCTTGATGTTCCATTGCTTACTCAGACAGGCGAATGGTTATATATGGCATTGCGTTTTGATTTTGGAGAATCGATTAATACCTCTGAGCCAGTTATGGATGAGTTTTTTACCAGATTTAAGGCGACGTTGCAGCTTACGATAATTACGCTAGCTTTTTCTATCCCACTTGCATTTTTTATCGGAGTAAGTTCAGCGGCAAAAAATGGTGGAGCATTTGATCATGTTAGCAGATTTTTTACTCTGCTGGCCATGTCGATCCCAGAATTTTGGTTAGGGCTGATGCTTATGATTGTTTTCTCTAAAACACTGAATTGGTTGCCCAGCTTTGGTTATGGTAGTTATTTAAATCTGATTATGCCGGTTGCGACCCTTGTTGTTGGTTATACTGCAACGCTTTCAAGGGTTATTAGAAGCAGTATGTTGGAAAATCTATCTCAGGACTTTATCACCACGGCAAAAGGGAATGGATTATCGCAACGTGTCATTCTGATCAAATATGCTTTGAGGAATTCATTGGGGCCAATCGTAACTGCAATTGGGAGTCAGTTTGGTCATCTTCTGGCAGGGGTTGTGGTTGTGGAGACAGTCTTTTCATGGCCAGGAATCGGAAAATTCCTTATTGACGCTGTGTACTTACGAGATTTTCCTGTGATACAGGGGTTTGTTTTATTGATTGCACTTATGTTTGTAGTAATCAATTTAATAACCGATATTTTGTACACTTACATCGATCCAAGAATTCGATATGAAAGAAGATAGTGATAATGAAAAAGAATGATATCATCCAGAATAGTAATTCACTTATGAAGATTTCAATCATTATTATTACGATTATGGTTTGTGGGGTTATTTTTGCTCCGCTTATATGCAAATTTGATCCATATACGGTTGATTTGACAAAACGGTTACTGTCACCTGGTACGGATGGGCATGTTTTTGGAACTGATGGCTTTGGTAGAGATTTATTCGCGCGGATTATCTATGGCGGCCGAGTTTCGATTGGTCTGTCAGTATGTGTTGTGATGGTAAATGCTGTTTTAGGATTAATTATCGGTTCCACTGCGGCTTATGTAGGTGGTGCAACAGATGAAATTGTCATGAGAATTGTGGATGTACTGATGTCCTTTCCGAGTATTATTCTGACACTTTTCATTATTGGCGTTTTAGGGCCTTCCATTAATAATATGTTTTTTGCATTAATTGTACTGGGGTGGATTGGTTATGCGCGCATGGCACGCAGTCTTGTCCTGAGTCTTAAGGAACAAAGTTTTATTACAGCGGCCAGAGGAATCGGCTGTAATGATGCCAGAATTATATTTTTACACGTCATTCCAAATGTCATGCCGATGATTATTACTTTCGCCGCACTACACATTGGCAGTACAATCCTTGCAATTTCTTCACTCAGCTTTCTTGGTCTTGGCGTACAACCTCCCACAGCAGAGTGGGGTGCCACACTAAGTGAGGCTAAGCAGTATCTGTCTCTTTATCCACATATGATCATATTCCCAGGTATCGCAATCGCATTAAGCATGTTTTCATTTAATATGCTTGGCGATGGTTTAAGAGATTTTGCAGATCCACATTTAAAAAAGACAATAAAAACTTGATTGGAGATGGTATTGATGCGATTAATTGAAAGTCAGGATCTTAAGGTGCATTTTGATTCTCCAGCAGGACGAGTTAAAGCAGTCGATGGCGTAAATTTTCATATTGATGAAGGAGAAAAACTTGTTTTTATTGGCGAAACAGGTTCGGGTAAGACCGTACTTGGGATGACGATAATGAAGTTACTGCCGACCAATGTATTTTATTCAGGTCAGTTGATTTATAAAGATAAAGAGCTGATCACCGCTTCGGAAAAAGAAATGCAGGAAATTCGTGGCAAGAACATTGCCATTATTATGCAAAATCCACTTTCGTCGCTCAATCCTTGCTTAAGCATCAAAGAGCATCTTGTTCAAGTACTTATTAAGCACAAGCAAATGAACAAAAAGGAAGCGCAAGCAGAAGCTGAGCGTATTTTAATTAGAACAGGGATACCTGAGAACTTACTAAATTATTATACGCATCAGCTAAGTGGTGGGTTGAGACAAAGAGCGATGATAGCCTTGGGTATCGCTTGTGATTCGGAAATATTAATTGCCGATGAACCGACAAAAGGGCTTGATGTTACGGTTCAAATGCAGATTGTTAATCTGATTAAGCGAATAACTGATGAAACAAAAAAGGCGATGTTCATAATAACTCACGATCTTGGTGTTGCAGCAGCTCTGGGCGATAGAATTGCGATTATGTATTGTGGGAGAATTCTGGAAATTGGAACGGCGGAAGAGGTTTTTGGATCACCGGAACATCCGTACACAATTGGGTTGATCAATGCGCATCCTTCGAGAGGGCTGCATCCAATTGAGGGCTTCGGCGCTTCTTTGATCGATATACCGGAGGGATGTGTTTTCTCACCAAGGTGTCAGTATGCAGATGAACTCTGCATGAGAGTAGAACCACCTGATAAGGTATTGAGTGAGACACATAAGGTGAGGTGTTATTATGCTTCAAGTAAATGATCTATCAAAGGTTTATAAGGGCGGTGTTTTTTCAAAAACCACATTGAAAGCAGTTGAGAATACATCATTCCACATAAAAAAGGGTGATTGTTTCGGTATTATCGGCGAAAGCGGGAGTGGAAAGACGACCATCGGAAAAATAGTCGCCGGTTTACTCAAACCGACTACCGGTGAGCTTTATATTAACGGTAGAAATATGTTGAAAAACAATGAATTGAAAACTTCAGATTTTCGCAGACGTGTGCAAATGATTTTTCAGGAACCAGATGGAGTTATGGATCCGCGCTGGAAAATTGAAAGAAGTATGATGGAACCGCTTGATATACACTTTTCACTGAACCAAAAAGAAAAGATGCGAAAAGTTAACTATTGGCTGGAAACGGTGGGCTTAAGCCCTGAGCATCTTGATCGTTATCCTTTCGAGTTAAGTGGCGGTCAGCTTCAAAGATTGGCGTTTGCCAGGGCATTATCTATGGAACCAGACCTGATTATAGCTGACGAGCCAACCTCTTCATTGGATGTTTCGGTTCAGGCCCAAATACTTACTTTGATGAAAGAGATCCAGAAAAAATGCGAGTTGACGATTTTGTTTATCACCCATGATTTGTATGTAGCACGGCAGATGTGCTCAGAAATGGCAGTCATGCAAAACGGGCGCTTCGTCGAAACAGGATCATCTGAAATGGTATTTGATCATCCGCAGGAAAAGTATACAAAGATGCTGATTGATTCACAGCTACCTTTAGATTTTTCAGTAAGAAAAAAATTAAAACAGGGAGAATGATATGATGGAGAATTTTAAAGAAATTATTTCAAGTAAATGGACGGAACGAGCGCCTACTTTTGATGAAGATCATGCAACAGAAAATGTTGATTTGTGGAGACAGACCTTGGAGGAACTAATTGGTAAGAAAGGAAACGGTAAAGTACTTGATATCGGAACTGGAACGGGTTTCCTTGCTAATATGGTTGCTGAGCTTGGTTATCATTCGGTTGGAATAGATTTTTCAGAAGGGATGTTAGAGATAGGCCGATCAAATTCAGCTAATCGGGGAACAGCGGTTGAATTTGTAATGGGAGATGGTGATATGTTACCATTTGATGATAATTCATTTGATGCGGTTATAAATAGTCGAGTATTATGGCTGATACTGGATCCAGTCAAAAGCATAAAGGAATGGATGAGGGTACTGAAACCCGGTGGGGTGCTATTATCTTTTATACGCATAACTACGCCTCAGGAAAGGGCACAGCGAGAATTAGAGAATCCGAATACAAAAATGCAGTATCCGCCTGAACTTAGCAATGCCATGCCGCTTCGGGATGGTACAATCGATGATCATCTGGCGGCATATCAGAAAGCTGGTTTTTACAATCCCGAAGCGATATTGCTAAGAAAGGATATTTCATTAAATAATGATGCTAAGCCCTGGTATGCATTGAAAGGCACGAAAGAAAGGGTGCGTGTTTTATGATTGATGTAAAAAGTGAAATTGTCTCGTGTTGGAACACTTCTTCCGCTTCATATGATAATCATTATGGTCATGGTATAAAATCGAAAGCAGAAGCTGATGCCTGGCGTGAAGCGTTGAATAAAATAGCGGGAGATACACCACTAAATATACTCGATATTGGAACAGGAACAGGTTTTCTGGCAATTTTTTTAGCAGAACTTGGCCATTGTGTTAAAGGTGTTGATCTATCTGAAGGCATGATGGGTAAAGCGAAAGAGAAAGCAGCAAAAGAAAATCTTCAAATTACATTTGCAGTGGAAGATGCAGAAAATCTATCATCAGAGTCGGATGGGTATTATGATCTGGTAATAAATCGTCATTTGCTGTGGACGCTCCTTTCACCGGAAAAAGCTCTTGCAGAATGGAATCGGGTGTTAAAACCAGGTGGTAGAGTTGTTATTATAGATGGAAATTGGGCCGACAATTCTGTTGGTGATAATATTAGAGCAAATTTCGGAAAATTTCTGATTGCTGTGACTGAGTTTAGAAATCCGTGGAAAAAAACGGGGAGTTACAGTAAAGAACTTTCGGAAATGCTTCCCATGAAAAAGAAAGAGAATCGAAAAAAGACCGAGTCAATTATGAAGAAAGCGGGATTTTCAAGTATCAGTCAGAATTATATGGATGACATTGATCGGATTGAACGAAAAGCGATGCCATACAAAGTGCGCTTGACAACAACTTATCGACGACATGTTATAATTGGAACCAAACAAAAAAATGATCATTGCTGGGCGATTTAAAATCTTATCTAATTAACAGTTTAAAAGGGATTAAAGAAATAATTGTTTTGAAAAAAAACGGAACGATTGTCGGAGATTAAATCTGTCCCAAAAGTAGTCATAACATTGAATTTGTTCAAAAAGTAGTTATTGACAATTGTCAGTAATCTTGTTATAATTCACTTACTTAAATTAAGAATTAATTAAGACGCCAGTGAGGCAGAAGCTCTTTGAAAAGAGTTTTGGTTCATTGGCGTTTTTTTGCAAAAAAGAAGGAGTGTAGAGAAGTTGAGTGTGAATAATTGTCAAGCGACAAAAGACTATTTTAATAACATTGCAAAAAAATGGGACAGTATCTGTCAGCATGATCCCTACAAGATTTCCGCGATTCTGACCCTGGCAGGAATAAAAAAGGCTAGTCGGATTCTGGATATTGCAACCGGGACAGGGATACTGATCCCACATTTATTAAAGCAAGAACCAGCTGAGATTGTTGCCATTGATTTATCAGAACAAATGATCATTCAGGCACAGAAGAATTACAAGAGTCAGCTGGTTCATTTTGAAAATGCCAATTTTTATGCGTTTGATCAGAAGGGATTTGATTTTGCCATCGTCTATAGTGCTTATCCCCATTTTGAAAACAAAGAAGCCTTGATGCTGCAATTATCGTCCTGCCTGAAACCAGGGGGACGGTTTATGATTGCCCACAGTGAAAGCAAAGAGACGATCAATGGCCGACATTCGGGTGAACATGTAAAAATGGTTTCAACGACTTTAAATGACGTGATGACAGAATCGGAAAAATTCCGGGCCTGTTTTTCCGTTGATATAATGGTGGATACCGAAGCCTTATATATTATTTCAGGACGAAAATCATAAGATGAGGTGATAATTTTTTTGTCCTATATAGTATATACAACTTTATACATGTATATAAAAAACGTTGTATTATCAAAAGATAGTCATTTGATAATACAATCTGAAATTAACAAGCTAGTTGAAGGAGATCAAACGTGTTTAATGATGATGTGTTGCTTAATAAACCAATAGTGGAAACGGATCCATTGTATCAATTCCTGAATACCTGCTCGAGGAGTTTTAAACAGTTTAAAATTCTCGATACTGCGATAAAGCGAGGCTTTTTTAATCATCTGGATGAATGGAAATCAGCAGTTGATTTAGCAAAAGAGTTGGGTACCAATCCAGATTTGACCGATTGTATATGTATGAGTCTGGCTGAAATCGGTTTTATTGAGCAGAGCGGCGAGGTGTTTAAGAACTCAGAACTCAGCACATGCTATTTTAAAAGTGAGTCGCCGTATTTTCAGGGAGAAGTGTTGTTTAACATCAAAAATGGTTTTTCACTCTGGGAAAGACTTGATGAAGTAATAGAAAATGGACCGATCAAAGTAAGCGAAGCTGATTATTTTAAGGACAATCTGATTCATTCCCTCGCCTCTGAAATTATGTGTGGTGAGCTGCAAAAAACTACAAGTCTAATCGCATCATTGCCCGAATTTTCCAGGGCAGAAAAACTGCTGGATCTTGGCGGGGGACACGGTCTTTATTCAGTCGCGTTGAGTCGGCTTAACCAGAATCTCGAGATCGATATTTATGATTTTGCGGATGTTATTGAGGCGACCCAAAAATATCTGGAAAAATATGATGGCCATCGAATTGATTTAAAACCGGGTAATCTTTTTATGGACGCTATTGGTAATGACTATGATCTGGTATTGTTCTCCTACAATCCGGGCGGAAAAAACCCGGAGCTGGTGCCGAAGATTTTTTCGGCGCTGAAAGAAGGGGGCTTATTTATTAGCAAGCACATTTTCTATGGCAAGGATGAAGGATCGAGAGATCCGCTGCTTGATCTTGAGTATAATCTTTCAGATTTTGAAGGTGTTAAAAAGGGCCGAAAAATCTATAGTTTTGCAAGAGATCTGACATTTGAAGCCTATCTTAGCTTGCTTGAGCAGTATTTTACGATTGCCCAGATTGTTGAGACTGAAGACTTTGCCACAGAACCGCTGTCAAAATTTGGCGATGCATTGGAGGCAAAGATGATTATTGCAAAAAAGAAAGCTAAAAAGCAGTGTGTCGAGCGGGATGAGGTTGAAGCGATTGGGGGTTGAGCAATGTACCGGTATATCGGTAAACGTTTATGCTTGTTATTGATTGTCATACTCGGGGTAACCGTCCTGACCTTTACACTGATGCATGCGGCGCCGGGGGATATGGCGGAAATGATTGCCATTTCCCGCTATGGGGCAGAAAACCTGACAACCGCAGAGGTGGAAGCAATCCGGCTGTCAGAAGGTCTGGATTCACCGGTAATGGTGCAGTATTTTCATTGGCTGACCCATATGATCAGCGGTGATTTTGGCAACTCACTGATTACCGGAGAACCGGTTTTGGAAGAAATTCTGATCCGCTTACCGGCTACCCTGAAATTATCATTTGCTGCGCTGCTGGTATCGCTGGTAATTGCGATTCCGGCCGGTGTGATTGCGGCATCCAAACAGCATTCGCTGATGGATTATCTAACCATGTCCAGCGCCTTGATCGGAACCAGTGTTCCGAATTTTTGGCTGGGACTCCTGTTAATTCTGCTATTTTCGGTTACCCTGGGATGGTTTCCGGTTTTTGGCTATGGTGGACTTCGTTATATGGTGTTACCGGCACTGACACTGGGAGCGGGACTGGCGGGCATTACCACCCGCCTGACCCGATCCAGCATGCTGGAGGTACTCAATCAGGATTATGTCACCACGGCCCGGTCAAAAGGGTTATCAGAACGACGGATCATTTTCAAACATGCCTTAAAAAATGCCTTTATCCCGATCATCACCGTAATTGGCATTCAACTGGGTCATTTGTTGGGTGGAACGGTGATTGTCGAATCGATTTTCGCCTGGCCGGGAATTGGCAAGCTTCTGGTTGATTCAATTTACGCCCGGGATTTTGCCACGGTTCAGGCCTGTGCCTTGTTGTTTGCGATTATTTTTGTCCTGATCAACCTGATTGTGGATGTTCTTTATCTGTTTTTGAATCCTAAAATAAGTTATCAGAAGGAATAATGATGATACGTGATATTCTAAAAAATAAGATGGCACTCAGCGGACTGCTCATTATCACGATGCTGATTCTGGTGGCGCTATTGGCACCGGTTCTGGCACCTCATGATCCCTATGAGCAATTACTGGAAAAGGCATTGATGGCGCCTTGTTGGGATTATCCCTTTGGTACCGATGAGTACGGTCGTTGTGTTTTAAGCCGGATCATCTTCGGAACCCAGACGGCCTTGTTTATCGGTTTGAGTGTGACCGTGGTCTCAGCTTTTGTTGGGGTGGGGATCGGGTTGACCGCAGGGTTTTACGGTGGTCGCTTTGATGAATTTCTGATGCGCATTGTGGATGTCTTTCTGGCCTTTCCCGGGTTGATTCTGGCGCTGGTGGTAGCAGGTTTGCTGGGGCCGGGGCTGCCAAACGTTATTTTTGCTCTGGCTTTAGTTGGCTGGATGGGTTATGCCCGGGTCGTCAGAGGGGCGGTTTTGGCCGAAAAAGAGAAAGAGTTCGTCGAAACCGCGCGCTCCCTTGGTGCCAGTGATGGTTACATCATCTTTTTGCATCTGCTGCCCAATATTATTTCGCCGGTGATTGTGATGGCCAGTATTGGCATCGGTCAGGCCATTCTGGGAGCGGCGGCTCTGAGTTTTCTTGGAATCGGGGTGCAACCACCGACGGCGATGTGGGGTTTGATGTTAAGTTATGGCAAAGACTATCTCCAGTCAGCCCCTTATTTAACGATTTTTCCGGGCGTGATTATTATGGTGACGGTACTGGCTTTTAACTTTCTGGGGGATGGGTTAAGAGATGTCTGTGACCCTCGGTATGGAAAAGTGATCGAAGAATAGGAGTGATGGAGTTGACATTACTGAGCATAAAAAATCTGAATACCGCATTTAAAACGCGAAATGGGGAAGTGCAGGCCTGTAGAAATATCGATCTGGACATTGAAGTGGGTCAAACCGTGGGAATTATCGGCGAAACCGGTTGTGGAAAATCGGTGCTGGGGATGTCGATCTTAAAGTTGTTGCCCTATAATGCCAGGGTCACCGGCGAAATCCGGTATCTGGAACAGAACTTGCTAACCTTATCGGATCAGGCGATGCGGGAAATTCGCGGCGGCGGCATTGGTCTTTTGCCCCAGAGTCCGTCAACTTCTCTGAATCCGGCGATGAAAATCGGCACACAGATCGAGGAAGGACTGGTTCTTCACCGAAAAATGGGTAAGCCGGCCGCCAAACAGAAAGCGGTGGACATGCTTACTTTTCTGGGGATTAAAAAAGCAAAAAAAGTCAGCGAACAATTTCCCCACCAGTTAAGTGGCGGAATGAAACAGCGGGCGTTGGCAGCCATCAGCATTACCGGAGAACCCCGGCTTCTGATTGCCGATGAGCCCACCAAAGGGTTGGATGCCATTGTCAAAACTCAGGTGGTTGAGCTGCTAAAGCAATTGAAAGCGGAAACAGGCGCCGCCTTACTTTTAATCACTCATGATCTGAAAGTGGCTGAATGTCTTTGTGATAAAATCGTGGTAATGTATTCGGGGGAAATCATTGAAATGGCAGCGACCCAAAAAATTCTTAAAAAGCCCGCACATCCGTATACCAAGGGGCTGTTACAGTCTTTGCCGGAGGCTGGAATGACGCCAATCCCCGGACAAAGCCCGAGTTTGAGTCAGGTGATTTCGGGTTGCCGGTTTTATGACCGCTGTGAAATCAGACAGGCCGCCTGCCGGTATCAAAGGGTACCCTTGAGCGTGGTAAACGGTTCTCAGGTAAGGTGTTTATATGCTGATTAGAGTAGAAAACCTATGCAAACATTACAAAACTGGAAACATGCATGCAAAACAGCAGTCGGTGCTTGAACAGCTGAACTTCTCGATTGCCCAGGGCCAAACCCTGGGGTTGATTGGTGAAAGTGGCTGTGGCAAGTCCACGCTGGCGAGAACCATGCTGGGACTGACACCGCCCTCCGGAGGAAAGATATTTTTAAATGAACAAGAAGTTTTAACCCAACGGGGAAGCTTGAAAAAAGAGTTTTGTGGGAAAATGCAGATTATTTTCCAACATCCGGAAAGCGCGCTAAACCCGCGGATGAAGATTGCGCAGAGTCTGGCTGAGCCCCGGCGGATTCAGCAGCGGTACGCAAAAAACTTGGCTGCACAGGAGGACATGGACAGTCTTTTGAAACAGGTGGGTTTGAGTGAAGAGCATCTAAGCCGCTATCCCCATGAACTCAGTGGCGGACAAATTCAGCGGGTGGTGCTGGCGCGGATTCTATCACTCAATCCAGAATTTCTGGTGGCGGATGAACCCACCTCGATGCTGGATGTCTCGGTACAGGCCCAGGTGCTTCACATTTTAAAAGAAAATCAGAAAAAACATGGAATTGGGTTATTGTTTATCTCTCATGATCTGGAAGTCGTCCGATGGATGAGCGATCAGATTGCGGTGATGTACAAAGGCCAGATTGTAGAAATGGCCCCAGCCGCAGACTTGTATAACCATCCCCGACATCCCTACAGCCAGTTGCTGGTAGAATCATCGCTCGCCCATCAGCCGGTTTGGGAGACAAAAAACACAGAACCACTGCGGCCGGAGGGGGGCAATAGCTGTCAGTTTTTTCAGCATTGTTGTCAATCTGAAGAAGCCTGCAAAAACAAACCGGAACTGCACGAAAAAGCACCCGGTCATACAGTAGCCTGCTGGAAAGCGTCGTTATAAACTGATGACAATGGTTAACGATTATCGTTGCCCGGAAGAAATGATAAAAAAGCAATCTTTTTCCGGCATAGAAAAATTAATAGATCGATCTAAAAACCTGAGGAGGAGAAAAGTGAAAAGTAAAAAATTATATCTAGTAGCCATTATTTTGATGGGCATGTTCCTGGTTGGTGGATGCAGTGTGAATGGATCCACTGCCAGCAAAGATCAGATATTGGATGTGGCGATCGGAACGGATATTAATACTTGGGATATTACCAAATTCCCAGAAGGTGACGCCCGTTTTGTATGGTCCCAGATTTATGAAACCCTGGTACGATTGGATGCCGACTTGAATATGGTTCCCGGTTTGGCGGAATCTTGGGAATCCCAGGAAAATGGAAAAGTCTGGATCTTTAAATTACGGCAGGATGTCAAATTTCATGACGGTACCCCTTTGACTGCTGAAGCGGTGAAATATTCCTATGGGGATCGGGCCTATGTGACAATGGCTAAAACCCTGCAATTTGAAAACATCGAAGTAATCGATGATTATACCGTAAAGTTCACCTGTCCCAAACCCATGCCGTTGCCCACTTATATGACCCATATTGCCTGGCCGGTCGTCAGCCCTACCAGTGTCAGTGCAACGGGTGAGTTTATTAAACCCATTGGAACCGGACCCTTTAAGTATAATTCCTATACCAAGGGACAGGAAGTGGTTCTTGATAAGAATGAAGAGTACTGGGGAGATGAAGTGAAGCTCAGCCAGGTTATCTTTAAAATTATTCCGGATTCATCCACCCGGATTATGGCGCTGACCTCTGGCGATGTCGATATGAGCCTTAAAATTCCCGAAAGTGATGTTGCCCAGCTGCAAGCGGATAAGGATATCACCGTCAACCGCAAACTCAGTACCTTTACCGACTTTCTTCAGTTTAACACGGCCAAAGCACCGTTTGATGATGTCAGTGTTCGAAAAGCTGTCGCCAATGCCATCGATACCGAGGGAATCGTTAAGAATGCGTTAAATGATGTGGGGGTGGCAGCCCAAGGAAGAGCCTATTCACCCGTTATGATGTATTCGGCTAAAGATCTGCCGCTTTACAGCCAGAATCAGGCAACCGCCAAATCGTTATTGGCAGCCGCTGGCTGGAAAGACAACAATGGTGATAAAATTCTGGAAAAAGATGGACAGCCCTTAAAGGTTGTGTTACTGGTTGGTCAGTCCTGGAGTCCGAGAGAGCTAAAAATTTCAGAAATTTGTCAGGCTCAGTTGAAAGAAATTGGTTTTGATGTGGAGGTGCAGCAGGTGGAAGCGGCGGCTTTTAGCGAAATTGAAAAAGCCGGGAATTTTGATATGCTGATGCGAACCGGTTATTATGTTTGGGGCCCTTATCCTCACCACGTTAAGGTCCATTTCTCAAAAAATTACGCCAGTCACTACAACAATCCAGCTTATGATCAACTGGTACAAGAAGGCGAAAGTACAACAGATGATGCTAAAAAAGCCGAGATATACGGTAACTTGCAGAAAATGATATTGGAAGAGGTTCCTGCTTTTTACCTGCTGCATGAAGAAAAAATTGTGGCAACAAGAAATAACGTTCAGGGTTACGAGATCTCAGCGGAAGACCCCTGGCTTGAATTAAGAGGCGTTTACCTGAAGTAAGGAAGGATGAGGAGATCAAATGAAAATTACAATTCTATATTTTAGTAAAACCGGTAATACCGAAAAGGCAGCTAGCTATATCAAAGAGGGGATGCTGACGGCGGGAGATTTCGAGATTCGGCTGATGAATTTAAATCATCCGGAATCCGTCGACAGTCAATTTATTAACGACAGTGAAGCCGTGATCATGGGTACCCCCACCTATGTGGCCAATATGTGCTGGCAGTTTAAAAAATGGTTTGACGAGGATTGGTCGTGTCAGTTGGGTGGAAAAATGGGAGCGGCCTTTGCCACGGCCAACGCCATGCATGGGGGCGGTGATATTGCTCTGCAGTCGATGATCAGCCATATGCTGGTTAGAGGGATGCTGACCTATTCATCGGGTGCCGGCTGTGGACGTCCCTATATTCATCTGGGTCCGATTGGCATTGGCGTGAATAATGGTGTGGAAGAACGGAAAGATTTTTTTGAACTGTTCGGGAAACGGGTCGGCGAACAGGCGCTGCGACTGTTTGTTAAATAAAGCATTGGAGAATAAAGTTCAGCGCGTCATAAAGGTGTTTAAGTGGTGTTGTCCCATGAGGAATGATGTAACTTGTAATAAAAAATTGTGAAACATGGGATTTCCCGCGACATTTTCAAAAACCCCGAACATTGGTACACCAAACAGTTATTAAGCGAATCCTTCAGTGAGTTGATATAATAAGCTGGCAAAGTAGTCCGCACGGATTAAAAATAATTATTGACATATGTTACTTATAAGATTTATAATAAATATTATAAGTAACGTATACCAATAAGATATAAAGGAGTCCTTAAAATGCCAGGTAGAGATCGGACCGGACCGGATGGTCAGGGATCAAAAAGTGGAAAAGGATTGGGACGTTGCTCGGGAATTAACGCCAAACGCCGTGGAAAAGGTTGTGGCTGCGGTTGTCGCAGAAGTTCGAAAAGCAAATCGACGCATGAACCTGAGAATCTTGATGAACCAGGTCAAGCAACTGACCAGCAACGTAAAGAAATCGAAAAAAATTAATACGGAAGGGATGTTTCCAATTGAGCAAGAATGGAAACCGGTGAAGGCATGAAAATTGTAACATTAGCTGAAAACACATCGGTGTCTGAAGAATTCAAAAATGAACATGGATTGAGTTTATACATTGAAACCGAAACCCATAAATTGCTATTTGATGTGGGTGCCAGCTGTCTGTTTGCAGAAAATGCCAAAAAACTGGGGGTTGACCTTTGCGAAGTGGATACCCTGGTCATTAGTCATGGTCATTATGATCATGGTGGTGGTTTAAAAACATTTCTTAAGATCAATGATAAGGCTGCAATCTATATCAATGGTCAAGCCTTTGAAAATCATTATTCTAAAAGAGCAGACGGGGAGGCCTATATCGGTCTGGATCAGGAACTGTTTTCTAATCCGCGCTTTATCTTTTTGGCAGCGGATTTCGTCATCGATGATGCTTTGTGCATTTTTTCAAATGTTCAGGGAGAACGCTGTTGCTCTACGGCCAACGCTGACCTGCTGATGGAAAAAGATGGGCTACGGATGGCAGATGATTTTTGTCATGAACAGAACCTGATCATCCGGGAAAGAAATCAGGTCGTGCTGGTGGCAGGTTGTGCTCATAAGGGAGTCGTTAATATTCTTGATCATATGGCATCAAACTATGATATGCAGCCGACTGTTGTCATTGGGGGATTTCATCTTTACAATCGTGCCCGAAAAAAATCGGAGGCAAAAGAATTGATTGAGGAAATTGGTAACGAACTCAAAAAAACTGCGACAATCTATTATACCTGCCATTGTACTGGGGAAGAGCCTTATCAAATCCTAAAAATGATGCTGGGAGAACAGGTTAATTATCTGGCAACCGGTAGCCGGGTTATTATTTAAAAAGAACAAGGAGAAAATGATGAACAAAGTAAAAGGAAATATGAAGTCGTGTTTAAATCCAGTGGCCAAGGTGTTGGTATCTTGTCGGGGATTAAATGGCGAAAACAATGCCCTGGCGGTGGGCTATTGCGGAAACTGCAGTTATGATCCGCCGATGGTCATGGTCGGGATTGTACCCTCACGGTATTCGTATCATCTGATTAAAGAGTCCGGCTGTTTTGTGGTGAATCTGGTTGATCAAGCCTATGAAGAAACCTTTAAATATTTGGGTAGCCACAGCAAACGCGAAGAAGATAAGCTGGCGGTGATGAAGGTCAATTTAGAAGAAGCTAAATTTGTCAATGCTCCGATTCTTGCCGATTGCCCAGTTAATATTGAATGTAGCATTGTAGACTCAATTGTCACCGGTTCTCACGAAATGTTTGTCGGAAAAATTGAGTATGTCCACGCCGATTCAAAAATGGTCAGTGACGATGGTTGTATTGATTTTTCACAGATAAAATTCTTATAAACAGATCAGAATATAGAGTTTTGTGGTTGACATAAAAAAAATATAATGGTAATATGTCAAAAACATGTTAGTGGTTTGTAACATAAAAAAAGATAACTTATTGAAAACGTTAGCCTGAAAGATTTTGGGCGCCGATTTTATCAAATGAGTTTAATTTAATAACTTATCATTCAAGGTGCCGATTATGATGATCGGAGAATAGGGAAGCTTAGAAAGCACGGACCCACCACTGTGAACAGGGACGAATTCTTAAAAAACCACTGGGCTAAAGCCTGGGAAGGAGAGAATAGGATGAACTGTTAGTCAGGAGACCTGCCTTGATTTAAAAAATATGCCAGGGGATGATTGGCCGCTTGATTTAGAATACCTTGAGATGGGAAGGGTTTCTTTTATTAATAAAAGAAGCTCTTTTTTTATTTGCCCAAGGTAAGCGATCAGAGAAATTAAAAGCGTTTAAAATAATGAAAAAAGAAAAGAGGAGAAGCGATGACTTTTGAGGAAAAATGGGTTGACAACAAGAAAAAGACGGATCTAAATGAAACCCAGCAGTTTTGGGATGATCGGGCTTCGGAGTTTAATGAGATGGGAAAGAGGGAAATGGCTGATGATCCGGTACTGTCGCTTTTAAAAAGCAAGGATGCTATTTTCCCGGGAGCGAGAGTACTGGATATCGGATGTGGTGCTGGGCGCTATTCCAAAGAATTTTTAAAAATGGGCTGTGAAGTAGTGGGGATTGATATTTCCCCTAATATGATTGATTTTACAAAGGAAAATGCTGCCAGTGTAAAGGTTGATTTTTTTACGTTTAAGGTTATGCCCTGGGAAAAGGCGGATTTGGCCGCAGAAGGGTGGGAAGGCTATTTTGATCTCGTTTTTGCTTCTATGAGCCCAGCTATTAGCGGCCCCGAGGAATTAAAAAAAATGAATCAGGCCTCCAAAGGCTATTGTTTTATGAGTGGACACCTGATCAAAGAAGATAAAATTGGAAATGAACTACGAGTGGCACTGAATAAAGAAAACCGCACCGCTGACTACCGGAATACCTTATATTACGCTTTTAATATATTATGGGATATGGGCTTTTTTCCGGAGTTTCGACATAGTGAGAATCAACGGACAAAGATCTGGGAGCTAGAAAAAGCAACCAATTATTATGCCCATATGTTAAGGGCTACCGATGAAGAGACAAAACAGACGATTCGGGATTATCTTAAGAATAAAAGCAAAGACGGACAGATTGAAGATATAAACTATTCCAAAAACGGTCAATTGCTGTGGTCTGTTCTGTCTGCTCAAATAGACGGGAGATAAAGATGCTAAAAAAACCAAGTGCCGTGATTGAGGTGGAGGGCGACAGCCTGGAATTATACCAGAAATTCACGGGCAAAAAAACCGTGTTGATTCTCATTCTTTGCGCTTTGTTGCTGGTGGTAGCCATTTTTGCCATGAATAGTGGGGCCATGGAATTGGACCCCACCGACATTGTCAAAACCCTGATGAGCATTGGTACCGAAATCTCTAGTGTAGTGGTATGGCGGATTCGTCTGCCCCGAGTTTTGGCCGCGGTTATTGCCGGTGCAGGTTTGGCAGTGGCCGGATGTGTGATGCAAAATAATTTAAGAAATCCGTTAGCATCGCCTTCTACCTTGGGGATTTCCAGTGCAGCTGCCTTTGGTGCCAATATCGCTATTATTGTATTGGGTGCTGGGACGGTGCAAAGCTCGGCAGCGCAGCCGATTATTGTCAACAATCCTTATCTGGTAACGATTTTTGCCTTTGCTTTTTCCATGGGAGCGACCATGATAATTTTGCTGCTGTCCCGAATGCGCAGTTTTTCGCCGGAGTCTATTGTTCTGGCAGGGGTGGCACTGAGCTCTCTTTTTGGAGCAGGCACCACCTTGATTCAGTATTTTGCTGAATCAGTGCAGATTGCTGCCGCTATCTTCTGGACCTTTGGGGACCTGGGTCGGGCTGGCTGGACAGAGGTTTATATTTTGGCTGCGGTGGTGGGTCTTGCGATGATCTACTTTATGATGAAGCGTTGGGATTATAATGCACTGGACAATGGTGCCGATGCCGCTAAGAGTTTGGGGGTTAATGTCGAGCAAACCCGATTTGGCGGCATGCTGGTATCATCGATGATTACCGCAGTGACGGTATCATTTCTTGGTGTGATTGGGTTTATCGGTTTGGTGGCACCACAGATGGTCAGGCGGATCATCGGCGGGGATCATCGCTTTTTGATTCCCATTTCTGCCTTAATGGGGGCGCTTTTGTTGCTGGTCTCGGATACCTTTGCCCGAACGATTATTTCCCCCATTATATTGCCGGTGGGAGCAGTGACATCATTTTTAGGGGCACCCCTGTTTTTGTATCTCTTACTTAAAGGAGGTAAACGTCGTTGAATTTACAAGTTGAAGGATTGGCTTTTGATTATCCTTGCCAAAACGTCTTAAAAGGGATCTCTTTTTCCATGAAGCGCGGGGAATGTTTGGCGATACTGGGAACAAATGGCGCCGGGAAATCGACTTTGCTTAAGTGTATTAACAAAATCTTGAAGCCCCAGGGCGGGAGTGTCTTAATTGATCAGGAAAATATTAAAGCGTTTAAGCAGAGTGAGCTGGCCCAGAGAGTGGCTTATGTTTCTCAGAGTAATCAAAGTACAACCACGACAGTTTTTGATTCGATTCTGATTGGTAGAAAACCTTATATCAAATGGGATGTGGGGAAGAATGATTTAAATATTGTCAATGAGACCATCAAGATGTTAAATTTGGAAAAATTTGCATTAAAAAATGTCGATGAGTTAAGCGGCGGCGAATATCAGAAGGTGTTAATTGGTCGGGCATTAGCCCAGGAAACTGATGTGCTAATGCTGGATGAGCCAACGAGCAGCCTGGATCTAAAAAATCAATTGGAGGTGCTTCAATTGATCAAAGAAATTGCCTACCTTAAAAATATCACGGCGGTGGTAACTATTCATGATCTGAATCTGGCATTACGCTTTGCCGATCAGTATATTTTACTAAAAGACGGTGTTATCCATGCTGCCGGTGGGAAGGAGGTTATTACCGAAGCAAATATAAAAGAAGTATATGGGGTAGACGTAACGGTTGAGCAAGTCAACAATCGTTCGGTTGTGGTTCCAATTTAAAAAATTGAAGGAGAAAATAGTGAAAAGAAAACGAATACTAGTGTTGTTATTGACCATTTCTTTGGTCATCATGGTGGTTGGGTGTTCTGCCCAGGGGGCAAATATCTCGAAAACAGATGAAAAGATCAGTGTTACAGACAGTCTTGGTCGAACGGTGGAGTTTGAAAGCATACCGGAAAAAGCGGTTGCTATTGGGGCCGGAGCACTGCGTTTGTATACTTATGTCGCTGATACCGAAAAACTGGTTGGGGTGGAAGAGACGGAAAAAGGTGATAGTGCGGGCAGACCCTATACCATTGCAAATCCGCAGTTTATAGATTTACCGACTATTGGAGCAGGTGGTCCAAACAACGCACCAGATCCGGAACAATTACTTAAGGTTGAACCAGATGTGATTTTTACCACCTATGCCGGGGATGCAGCGGCAGCCGATGAACTACAGTCAAAAACTGGTATTCCAGTAGTGGCGTTAAGTTATGGAACAGAAGGTGTTTTTGGAGACGCAATTTATTCATCTATGGAAAAAATTGGCGAAATAATGGGTGATACCAAAAAATCAACAGCGGCTGTGGCTTATCTTAAAGAATGCGAAACGGATCTAAATAAACGAACCGAAGGGGTTGACCAGCCTACCAAACTAACCACCTATGTAGGTGGTTTGGGGTCAAAAGGAGCCCAGGGTATTGTCAGCACCCAGGGGGACTATTCATTATTTAACGCAATCAATGCAGTGAACGTCGTTGATGAAACAGGAAAAACTGGTGGTCTTATGATTGACAAGGAACAGTTGATCAAATGGAACCCTACGGTTATTTTCCTTGATTATGGCGGTTTAGTTAAGGTGAAAGAAGATATGATGGCCAACCCAGAATACTATGCTGCCCTAGAAGCCTTTAAAACAGACCAGGTTTATATGATATTACCATACAATTCCTATACTACCAATTTAGACACGGCAATAGCAGATGCCTATTATATGGGAACGGTATTATATCCGGGGAAATTTAATGATGTTGACCCAGCAAAAAAAGCGGATGAGATTTATGAAACCCTGCTGGGTACCAAGGTTTATGACCAGATGGTTAAAGATTATGGTGCTTATGGAAAATTGCCAAAGTAAATGATTGTCAAAAATGGCCGGAATGATCAAGTTATGCACTTGATCATTCCGGCCATCGTGTTATAATAACATCATAAGATAAAAACACAGTTCTGGTTGGTAGTCCAGACGCGGTTGATACCGTCAGTAACCTGCCTCCTAAGGTTGTCCGTTCTTTGTCACACATTCTAGGAGGAACTCGATATGGACAAAGTAACAGTTAAATTGACGGTTTTTTTTGACGACCCCTTTTGGGTTGGCGTCTTTGAAAGCACAGATGGTGATAGGCTAAAAGTTGCCAAGGTAACCTTCGGCTCAGAACCCAAAGATGGGGAAATCTATGATTTTCTGCTTAAAAATTACGACCAGCTTCAATTTAGCCAGCCGATTACGGATGAAAAGACGCTGGAAAAACGGATCAATCCCAAACGGATGAGGCGGAATATCAATCGGCAAATGGCAACAAAAAGCATTGGTACCAAGGCTCAACAGGCTTTAAAAGAAGAACAGGAAAACAAAAAGATGGCCCGGAAAGCGTTTAATCGGCAGAAAACAGAAGCAGAACGAAAACAACAATTTGAACTACGGCAGGAAAAGAAAAAGAAGAAACATCGGGGACATTAATCAGGAGGTGGTGCCATGAAGAAAGATAACCTCATTAAGTTGTTTAAAGATCTGTATGTCAGATTTTTAAACGATGATTTAATCTCGGTGGGCGCACAAATAACTTATTTCTTGCTCTTATCGATTGCTCCGTTTTTAATCTTTTTAATTACCCTGATTACGTTTATTCCACTGGGGGATTTTCAAAGCCAGTTTGAGCCTCTTTATGCGATCATGCCCGCAGAGGTGTACGAGATTCTCAGTTCGATCTTTGATCAGACCGTTAAAAACAGAAGCAGTGGTTTACTGGCCTTTGGGATTTTATTCGGATTATGGTCAGCCAGCACTGGCGTCAGCTATCTCATGCGTGGTGTCAACAAAGCCTATGACCAGGAAGAAACAAGGCCTTTCTGGAAAAAAAGTGTGGTTTCGTTAGTGATTACGCTTGAACTGAGCACTGTTATCATCGCTTCGATGATCCTGATTGTATTAGGCGGCATTCTCGGTTCAAAGGTTTTTGGCTTTTTTGGCGTTACGGAGACATTTGTAATGATTTGGGGTTATCTGAGATTCGTTATCGCCATATTTGCAATTATGATTGTTTTTGTATCCCTTTACTATAATGCCCCAAGCTGTCGATTAACGCTTAAAGAGGTGCTTCCTGGTACGATTACGGCCTCTGCCTGCTGGATTATCGTATCGATGGCATTTTCATTTTATGCTGATAATCTGGGCAACTACTCAGCGATTTATGGTAGCCTTGGTAGCGTAATTGCCTTACTTACCTGGATCTATTTGAGCAGTATTATATTTTGCTGGGTGCTGAAATCAATGCGTCGCTAAAGTTCAGAAAAGAAGGCACTGAAAAAACAGTGTCTAAAATTTTTTAGAGAAGATAAGGAACGATCAAAGTTGCTTAGAAACAGCTTTGATCGTAAAGATTTTTTAGTATGAATAAAGAAACTTACTTTTACAGAATATTCATTCCAAACCATTTATTGCTGATTTTTTCATAGGTTCCATCCTCAATAATTGATTTTAATTCTTCCAGCAATTTTGGATCATCTTTACTAACAGTTATAGCTAGTTCTTCAGCATAAGCAATTCCCTAATCGGTCATAATGGGTTTGGTAACAACGCCCATTTTTTGCGATATCGATGTCAAATCCTGTCACTACGCCATCTTCACCGATATAATTAAATAGTGGGTAGACACCAGTCATCGCGTATGTCATTCCCCCACTTGACTTAACCTTCCGATGACTTTGAGTGGCACCAGTTCTTCGGGAATCAGTTTGGTTGGATCCAAATGGTCAAAGGGGAATTTTTCAGCTTCCTCGGCGGTGAAATGTTGAACGGCAAATCCCCACTCGGGGAAATTGCTGGCTTCAACCGCTTCAAACATATCTCTACGATGATAGTCCTGATCGGCTCGGGAAATTTTAACGGTTTCATCCCAAATGGTGGATTGTAATCCGAGTTTTTGACGCTAGTGAAATTTAACAAAGGTTGACTCTCCGGCCTGGTTAATCAGTTGGAAGCTATGGATTCCAAAGCCTTCAATCATCCGCAATGAACGGAGTTCTGATTATCAGAAATGGGAACGCCCTGATTTGTGGTCAGCTCAGGGTGCATGCTTCCGGCGCTCTGGTGAAGTTCGCCGCCAGCAGCCGGGGCCGCTTGTTTTGATGGGGCTGCTTTTTCGTTCGTACCACTTTTTTTACTCATTACACTTTTAGTACAATATAAGAATTAGATCTTAATCATACTTTTCCTTTCTTTGTATTAAAATAGATGATATCTTATATAGTTAGGTATAATCAAAATGTCTCTTAAGTAAAGAATGATGATGAGTTTTATGGGTATAAAATAAGTATCGTCAAGATAGAAAGATAATAATCAACGTTTGAAACGGGGATTATTTTAAGAGGACATACGATGAAGAAAGATAATCTTATAAAACTGCTTAAAGATTTGTACGTCCGATTTTCAAATGATGATTTACCCTCGGTTGGGGCACAGATCACTTATTTTTTGCTCCTGTCGATTGCACCGTTTCTTATTTTTTTAATTACCCTTATTAGTTTTATTCCGCTAGTGGATTTTCAGAGCCAGATTGAGCCGCTTTATGCCCTAATGCCAACAGCTGCGTCTGAAATTCTCAATGCCATCATTGAGCAGACCATGAAAAACAGAAGCGGTGCCTTGCTGACCTTTGGGGTATTATTCGCCTTATGGTCTGCCAGCACTGGGGTTAAATATCTAATAAGTGGTGTCAACAGAGCCTATGATCAGGAAGAAACGAGGCCTTTCTGGAAAAAAAGCTTGGTTTCACTCGCGATTACACTTGCGCTGAGCATGGTTATCATCGTTACGATGATCCTGATTATTTTTGGTGGTATTCTGGGTTCAGAGGTTTTTGGCTTTTTAGGCTTTTCCAAGACATTTTCAATGATTTGGAATTATCTGAGATTTGTTATTGCCATATTTGCCGTTATGATTGCTTTTGTATCGATTTACTTTAGTGCCCCAAGCTGTCGCTTAACGTTTAAAGAGGTGCTTCCTGGTGCCGTTGTTGCCACCTTCAGTTGGATCATCGTATCCATGGCCTTCTCGTTTTATGCCGATAACCTGGGCAACTACACAGCGGTTTATGGTAGCCTTGGTGGCGTAATTGCCTTACTTACCTGGATCTATATAAGTAGTATCATATTTTTGCTGGGAGCTGAAATTAATGCGTCGCTAAAGTTTAGAAGAGAAGGTATAAAAAAAACAGTGCTTAAAAATTTTTAGAACGGAAGTAGAAATAAAACGGCAATTTAAACTATGGTAGGAAAAAGAAGCTCCGGGAACATTGAATAGGCCCTCGCATAGCAAATAATAGAAAATATATGTAAATTTGTGATTAAGTTACGGATTATTAATCGAAAATGGTTATAATAAAGATATACACATTAACGATTAAGGAGATAAAGATATGAGTGCAGTAACAATTACAAAAGACAATTTTCAGCAAGAGGTAATTAATTCAGATAAACCGGTATTACTCGACTTTTGGGCACCCTGGTGTGGTCCCTGTAAAATGGTGACTCCCATTATTGATGAAATTGCTGATGAGGTGTTCACTTTAAAGGTCGGAAAAATAAATGTCGATGAACAACAGGAACTGGCCGCTGAATTTAAGGTCATGAGCATCCCCACCTTGGCAGTTATCAAAGGCGGTGTGGTGGTGAAAAAATCCGTGGGCGCAAAATCCAAAGCCGATATTTTAGATTTAGTAGCAGAGTAGCTACAAAAAGAGCAACCGAAAAATCGGTTGCTCTTTTAATTTTTTGGATGGCGTTTGGGGTGGCATTTTTGAGCTGCTAAATAATTCGCTTCAATTGAACCTTATCAATCACTTCAATTTTACCCCGGGACAGGTTTACATAGCCTTCGTTCTCAAAGTATTTAAGCATTCGGGAAACCACTTCCCGGGCGGAACCCACATACTTGGCAATTTGCTCATGGGTCATATTAACCGTGTTCGAACCGGTTCGGGTCACCTCATCGAGTAGGAAGATGGTCAGACGTTTATCAAAACTCATAAAAAGAATTTGCTGCATCGCCCACATCACATCCGAAAAGCGATCGATCATCGATTTATATGAAAAATTTTCGGCATAAATATTTTCGTTGCAAATCTGAGAAAAGACAGAGGACTTTAGCAAGAGCACGTCACAATCTGCTTCGACATCAATATGAACATCAAAGGTAATATTATCCAGGATACAAGAAGCAGATAAGATACAGACCTCATCAGTGCCCAGTCGATAAAGGGTGATATCCCGGCCGTCTTCTGATAGAATATAGGTACGTAATTCGCCGCTTTTGATCAGCAGTATTCCGACGCAGTCATTTTCGCCACGATGAATATTATCACCCCGTTTATAGCTTACCGGCATGGCATTTTCCAAAAACATGGTTTTCTGATTTGGATTTAAATGATCCCAAAAGGTCAGGATCGTCTTAAGAAATGTAATATCGGATTCTTTTAGCATTTTAATACCTCGTCTCACAATTTAAATTCTAGTATAGCACAGTTATTTTTATTCTACTTTAAAAAATAGGGTATAAAGTGGTATGATAAAGCATCGATATAAGGAGATTTTTATGAACAAAGAGATAAGAAAAAATCTGGAACTAAAACGGCTGGAAGCCAAAGACTTTACTCAGTTTAATAATATTCTGAGGTATGCTTTTCAGGTGACGGATGAACAATTGTTAAAAGTGGGTTGGAAGCACGATGAAATTAAGCGGTCAAAATTTCCGATTCTGGAAAAAGCGGAGGTGATCGGCTGGTTTGAGGATGGACGGTTGGCGGCACAGATCGCCGTTTATCCACTTCAAGTCAATATTAGTGGCAGTATTTATGAGATGGGGTATATTACCGGAGTCGCGACCTATCCGGAATATATGGGGCTGGGACTGATGTCCGGGCTCATGAAAAAGAGCCTGGAAACCATGTATGAACGCAATCAGTGCATTTCTTTTTTATTCCCTTATTCGCATCCGCTCTATCGTCACAAGGGTTGGGAGGTCGTATCCGATAAGATGACCTTTCATATCCGCGATCATCAGTTACCCCGCGATATTGATGTACCGGGACGGGTGAAACGGGTGAAGGAGAACAGTCCGGATCTTATTGCCCTTCACGACGCCTTTGCCAGAAAAACCCATGGCTGTCTGATTCGTAATGAACTGGTCTGGGAGGAATACTGGCGCTGGGATGTCGAAGATGTTACGGTGGCCATTTATTACGGCGTCGATGATCGGCCGCTGGGTTATCTGGTTTATCTGATTGAAAATGATGTGTTTCGCGTCAAAGAGATGGTTTATCTCAATCAGGAAGCCAGAAAAGGGCTATGGGGCTATATTGCCGCCCACGAATCGATGATTAACGAGGTGATTGGCAGTAATTATAACAATCACACGATATCGTTTCTATTTGGAGATAGTGACATGAAAGAAACGATTCGTCCCTATATTATGGCTCGAATCGTTGATTTTGAGGGGTTTATCAGTCAATACCATTTTGCCAACACGGACCTGAATGAGGCCATTACCTTTGATATTGTTGATCCGGTGCTGGAGTGGAACAATCGCAGCTTTACCATCTCGTTTACAAAGGGAAATGACCCGGTTCTGGTTGATTTACCGTCAGAGAATCGGATCAAATTAGAAATCGGCATTTTAACGTGTATGTTACTTGGTTATAAACGACCCACCTATCTTCAGCAGATTGAACGGATTGAAGCCAGCAAAAAAACAGTTTCTCTTCTGGAGACCATTATCGCCAATGAAAAGGTATATTTCTCGGACTATATTTAAGGCAAAAAGAAAAACGGTTGATTAGCAATCGTTTTTCTTTTTTTTCTACAATGAGGAACTGATCATAAAACCAAGAATGGCTCCATAAATGGCAGTTCGATGGGGCTTGGCAGTAATGGGACAAGTGCCGCTTTGACAGCCTACCAGTTTGTAGTAGAGGAGTCCCAAAGCGCCGCCCACAAGGGTTCCGATTATCATTTTAATATACATCGCATGCTCCTAATTTTTTATTGATTCAATGCCGGAAAGTAAGGTGGCTTCATCAATGGCGCCACGATAGCCGCTGACAATTTTACCGTCGGGGCTAATAAATAAGGTGGTGGGGAGCGTTGAGACGCCATAGGCAATGCTGGCTTCCAATTCGGTATCAAAATAAATGGGGAAGTCAAAGCCCTGATCGGTGATGTACATAAGGCCCTTTTCTTTTGTTTCCCGCTGCCCGTCCACCTGATTGATCATCAGAAAGACCACTGCATCTTTTTGATTTTGATAGACCGTATTAAAGTGGGGCATCTCGCTTTTACAGGGTGGACACCAGGATGCCCAAAAATTGAGGACCACCGGTTTTCCGGCAAAATCAGACAGTTTAACCGGGTTGCCATCCTGATCAAACACCGTGAAATCAGGGGCTGCCTGGAGCTCATCGGCCTGAGAGGAACCGGTGTTATTTGATGCCGGATCTTGCGGATTGAAGGTTTTTGACAAGATCGTGTACCCCCAATAAACGATGATTAAAAAAGCGGCAAAGACGACAATACCGATTATTGTTTTTGTTTGTTTAGTCATAATAATCTCCTTAAAAAGTTAAAAGCGAAAGAAAATAGCCCAGTAAGCCGGTGGCCATCAGTAGACCGATGAGAACCAGCAGTCCGCCGGAAAGACGATTGATGATCCGATAATGGCGTTTAACAAAATCAAAGGTCGATTTCAACTGCTCAATTAAAATGGCAGAAACTATGAAGGGAATACCAAGGCCGAGGGAAAAGGATAAAAGCATCAGAATTCCCTTTAAGGTATCACCACTGGAAGCCGCCATCATTAGGGCTGAGCCTAAAAAGGCACCCACGCAGGGTGTCCAACCGATCGAAAAGACGATGCCAAAAAGCAGCGCTGAAAAGAAACTTGTACGCGAATGATTCATGTTCATCTGACGGGTGGTGTTCAGAAAAGGGATATTCAGCACCTCCATAAAATTCAATCCAAAAAGGATGATGATGATACCGCCCCCCACATTGACAACAGTTTGATGCTCAATTAGCACACTGCCAATACGACCGGCAAAGGCACCAAGCAAAACAAAAACTACCGTAAAGCCGAGGACAAAGCCTAAAGCATTAAAAATTGCGGTACGTTTATTATCGGACTGGCTTTGGCCGGCAAAATAGGACACATAAATCGGCAGCATGGGCAAAAGACAAGGGGATATAAAGGTGACGATCCCTTCAAGGAATGTGATAAAATAGTCCATACAGCCTCCTTTTCACAATGACACTTATTTTAGTACCAGGGCATTCATCGGACAATAGTCAACACACTTACCGCAACGAATGCATTTTTCCATATCGACTTTTGGGGCAGCAAAGCCTTCTTGAGATAGGGCATCAACAGGACAGACACGAACCGATGGGCAGGGGTGGTTTTGGGGACAGCGTTCCATCTTAACAATTAAATCAGCTTTAGGTGGTGCTGATTTGAACGTATTACTTGATTGATCAGGTGTTGTTATCATTTTATTTCCTCCAGATATAATTACATCTTGAACAAGTAAATCATCAAGATTTTATCATTCTATCAAAAAGGTGTGTTCATATCTGTGATTTAATCACAGATGAATAATTATTTGCTTAAAAAGGAACTTAAACGGTTAAAAATAAAAAACGCTAAATAAAAAAACAGTAGGTCCGGATGACCGTACTGTTTTTTTATATTAGGAATGAAAAGAAAAAGAGGAGATATTTATCTCTTGGGTATATCTTAGGCGGTGAACCTTTAGCCAAACTTTGAAAGAGGTTAAGTTTAAGTTAAATTAAGATTTTAGCAGGTTAGGGCGGAGGCGAATCACAGTTGACAAGAATCAGGCGATATGATAATCTGTAGCTAATTTAGAAATTGGGGAGCTTATGCATTTAGGCTGAGAGGAAGTAAATCGCTACTTCGACCCATGCACCTGATACGGATAATGCCGGCGTAGGGAGACCATCGAAATCGACTGTGCATTCGTGTACAGTTTTTTTTGTGTGCGTTTCAGATACCAATCAAGCGATGGTTTAACCATCTAAACGATAAAACCGTAAAATATATTGTAGTAGAAAGAAGGAAGAGATGTTTAAAAAAATCTTAGAAAATGTTAGCAATTGTCCGCCGTTGGTTCATTGTATCACCAATTATGTAACGGTCAACGACTGTGCCAATAGTGTACTGGCTTGTGGCGGGGCACCGATTATGGCTGATGATATTAATGAGGTGGAAGAAATTATCTCCATTTGTAATGCTCTGGTCATCAATATCGGAACCCTTAATGAGCGAACCGTCGCGGCCATGATTATGGCCGGTAAAAAAGCCAATCGTCTCGGTCGGCCGGTGATTCTGGATCCGGTCGGTGCTGGTGCCTCTTCGCTACGGACGAACACGGTTTTTAAGCTGTTAAATGAGGTGCAGTTTAGCGTCATCCGGGGTAATGTTTCAGAAATTAAGACCATCGACCAGGGCAGTGGCACGACCAAAGGGGTCGATGCTGATATCAGCGATGCGGTGAATAAAGACAATTTGGATCAGATGATCGCTTTTGCCAAAGCCCTGAGCGAGAAAACGGGTGCCATCATTGCCATTACTGGCGCCATCGACATTGTCGCGGATCATCAGAAGGCCCTGGTAATCCGCAATGGACACCCGATGATGTCCCGGATTACCGGCACAGGCTGTATGCTCACAACGGTTATTGGCAGTTATTGCGGGGCCAATCCCGAGCAGTTGCTACTGGCCACCGCTGCTGCTGTTAGTTGTATGGGTTTGTGTGGGGAGCTGGCCTTTGAAAAGGTTCAGGCCCAGGAAGCCGGAACGGCATCCTTTCGAACCTTCCTGATCGATGCGATGAGTTTGATGAATATCGAAACATTAAAAGGAGGGATGAAGCTTGAAACTCGATAAGCAGTCAATGCTACTTTATGCGGTGACTGACCGCAGTTGGCTGGGTGACAAAATCCTGGTCGATCAGGTTGAAGAAACCTTAAAAGGTGGCGCTACCTTTATCCAGCTACGGGAAAAAGAGCTGGATTTTGATGCGTTTGTAAAAGAGGCCCGGGCGATAAAAAAATTAACCGATGCCTACAACATTCCTTTTGTCATTAATGATGCTGTCGATGTTGCTCTGGCAGTGGATGCTGACGGGGTTCATGTGGGTCAGGATGATAGCGATGCCGGGGCGCTAAGAGAGCAGCTTGGCGATAAAATCATCGGAGTTTCGGCAGATACGGTGGAACTGGCACGAAAAGCTGAAGCCGACGGTGCCGATTATATCGGGGTGGGAGCGATCTATTCCACAGCCACAAAAACCGATGCCGAAGTGGTGGCTTTTGAAACTATCGCCGCAATCTGCAAGGCGGTGACCATTCCGGTGGTTGCCATTGGTGGTCTGAACGAAACCAATATTCTTAGCTTAACAGGAACCGGAGTGGACGGGGTCGCCCTGGTCTCGGCAATCTTTTCTAAAAAAGATATCATCAGTGCAACAAAAGCGCTGCGAAGCTTATCTGAAACCATGACAAAACCATGAAAAATGCACAGATGAATTTTTCGGGGATAATCTTTGATCTGGATGGGACGCTAATTGATTCGATGTCGGCTTGGGAAAATATCGGCAGCAGTTTTTTAAAAAAGCATGGGATTGATCCTCGCGAAGATTTAAATAAGGTCATAAAAACCATGAGCTTTGCCGAATCGGCCCGCTATTTTATCGCGGTTTACGGGGTGAAAATGACCGAAGAACAGGTGGGGGATGAAATCAATGGCATGATCCGGGAGAATTACGAAAAACATATCCGTTTAAAACCCTTTGTTAAGGAAACTTTGGATCAGTATTTAAACCAGGGTATAAAAATGGCAATCCTAACCGCTACCCACAAGTCCCTGACCGAATTGGTGTTGAGTCGATATGGTTTGCTTAGTCATTTTGAATTTATCCTTACTTCCGGGATGGTTGGTTTGCCCAAAAGTCAGCCGGAGATTTATCACCAGGCGGCGAAACAACTGGCGTTGCCAAAACAGCAAATCGCGATTTTTGAAGATGCCTTATACTGCATCCAGGCCGCCAGAGCGTCTGGTTGTTATCTTGTCGGGGTTTATGATGAATCCTCGAAAAATGACTGGGATGAGATCAAAAACAGCTCGGATTGTACCATTATGAGTTTTAAGGAGTTGCTACGATGAAAAAAGTCTTATCGATAGCCGGGTCAGATTCCAGCGGTGGCGCAGGCATCCAGGCCGATATCAAAACCATGATCGCCCATGGCAGCTACGGCATGACCGTGATCACCGTCTTAACGGCGCAAAACACCACCGGGGTATACGGCATTGCGGCGGTTGAAAGCACCTTTGTAGAAAATCAGATCGATTGTATTTTTAGCGATATTTTTCCTGATGCGGTTAAGATCGGAATGGTCTATAGTGCAGAGATCATTAGAAGTATTGCTAACAAACTTAAACATTACCAGGCGAAAAACATTGTCTTGGATCCGGTGATGGTGGCCACCAGTGGCGGCAGACTGTTAAGCGACGATAGCATTGAAGCTTTAAAAACAGAATTGATGCCACTGGCCGATTTGATCACCCCCAATATCCCCGAGGCCGAATGTCTGTGTGGCTTTGGCATTTCTGCCAAAGCGGACATGGTCAGAGCAGCTAAAAAAATCGCCACAAGCTATGCCGGGAGTATTCTGATTAAGGGCGGGCATCTTTTTGAAAGTGCCGATGATTTTTTGCTGATTCAAGATAAAAAGGGTCATGAAGAAGTTTGGTTTCCGGGAGTAAAAATCGATAATCCCAATACCCATGGTACCGGTTGTACTCTTTCCTCGGCCATTGCCTGTAATCTTGCCACCGGGTACAAGATGGAATTGGCGGTAAAAAAAGCCAAGGATTATGTGTCCGGGGCATTGGCAGCCAATCTGGATCTGGGAAAGGGCAACGGGCCCCTGGATCATGGTTTTCAACTGACCTCGGGATGCAAATAAAGAGAAGTAAAGCCAATTGTCAGCCGGATTTTTAAAACGTGTTGGGGCTGAACAATTGGCTTTTTTTAGGCTTTGGGCCATTCTTTTTGTAGTACTTTTTCAACAAAGATCTGGGCCAGTTTTTTATCAAATTGAAAACCGGAGTTGTTTTTGATTTCGGCAATGGCTTCTTCGGCAGTAAAAACCCGGCTGTACGGACGTTCGGCGGTCATCGTGCAGTAGGCATCGGCGATGGCAATAATCCGCCCCTGGATGGAGATCTCATCAGCCTTTAAGATCGCTTTGCCCATCTCAGTGCGAACGGAAATAATCAGGAACGTGTAAAATTTTTGTGGTAAAATAAGGTCGGTTACAGTGAAATTCAGAAGAGGAGGCTCAATAAATAATGAAAAATAATATTTCAGTGGTATACGCAATCCTGGCAGCACTACTTTTTGGGATCAATGCACCTTTTTCTAAGATTTTACTTGAAGAAATTGATCCCTTATTTCTGGCAGCACTTTTGTATCTGGGCGCAGGAACGGGTATGACGCTGCTGACGGTGTTTAATAAAAAACGTCGAAACGCGTCAAAAGAAGCCAGACTCACTAAAAAAGAAATGCCCTCGATTATTCTGATGATTTTGTTGGATATTGCAGCGCCGATTTTCCTGTTGATGGGGATCAAACTGACTAACTCCAGTACGGCGGCCCTGTTAGGAAATTTTGAGATCGCCGCAACGGCAGTGATTGCGATGATTTTCTTTAAAGAAGCCATTGGCAAACGGATGTGGATGGCCATCGTATTTATTTCTCTGGCCAGTGTTTTACTGACCATTAGCGATGTCACGGCGATAAATTTGTCGATTGGGGCGATTTTTGTGATGCTGTCTTGCGTTTGCTGGGGCTTTGAGAACAATTGTACCCGGAATCTATCGATTAAAGATCCGGTTCAGGTGGTTGTCCTCAAAGGTTTCGGTTCCGGATTGGGGGCTTTACTCATCGCCTCTATCTGGGGCGAATTATCGGCTTCGCTGCTTTATATTATTCTGGCCATGACCTTAGGTTTTGTGGCCTATGGCTTAAGTATTTTTTTCTATGTGAAAGCCCAACGGGGACTGGGAGCGGCCCGAACCAGCGCCTATTATGCGGCAGCACCTTTTATGGGTGTCTTTATTTCCTGGCTGGTACTTAAGGAACCGATCACTTTTTCATTCCTAATTGCGTTAGTGATCATGGTTTTGGGAAGTTGGCTGGCGCTGTCGGAAAATCATGAACACCGCCATATTCATGATGAGGAGACCCACGATCACAGCCATAACCACGATGATGCGCATCATCTCCATAATAGCCATCCGCCGGTTAGTGGCGAACATTGCCATGAACATACCCACAATAGGACTGTTCACACCCATTGTCATCTGCCGGATGTTCACCATCGGCATCGGCATTAAGGATAGTAATAAAAATGATAGCGCTTTTTAGTTGACGAGAAGGTGATTTAGACAAAGAGAACTTAGTCAAGCTGTTTTACAGTAGTGGCTAAGTTCTTTTTTTACCGGTAAAAATAATAGTTGACAATTCGTAAAAACAGAGCTATACTGCAGTTACTTTACCGGTTAAAATATTTGAACGGGTTTGGTGCAGATGATTGAGTTAAGCTGGTACGAATAAATGGACTGATAAGAAAAGGACAAAAGCATTGTCAGCTAGTCGATGTAAACGATATTTTTATGACGCGTTTATCGTGTGAGTATGGATCAGAAAAATTAGCTGGAGCAATATATCGAAGAACGGTCAAATACAGACAAGATTAAAAAGGAGTAAGAAAATGATTATTATTGGTGAAAAAATTAATGGCGCAATTCCTTCAACGGGGAAGGCCATTGCAGAAAAAGATGCCGCATTTATCCGGAATCTGGCAATCAAACAGGCGGAAGCCGGGGCAGATTTTATTGATGTCTGTGCATCGGTGGATGATGACATTGAACTGGAAACGATGAAATGGCTGATTGATATTGTTCAGGATGCAACGGATGTTCCAATTGCTGTCGATAGTCCTAATGTTTATACCTGTATTGAATCAATGAAGTATTGTAACAAACCAGGATTGTTTAATTCTGTCTCATTAGAAGGTGATAAGGTCGACGTAGCCTTCAAAGTACTGGCAGATACCAAATGGGAGTGTGTAGCATTGTTAAATAGCGACAAAGGCATCCCTAAAACGGCCAAAGACCGTTTGGAGGTTTTCACTGACTTAATGGTAAAATGTCAGGAATACCGGATTGATCCATCCCGGATGCACATTGATCCCCTAATTGAAATGCTCTGTACCTCAGAAGATGGTATTGCCATGGTTACCGAAGTAATACGGGAGATTAAAAAGCAATACCCAACCATTCATGTGACCGGTGCAATTAGCAATATTTCATTTAACTTGCCAGCCCGACGGATTGCCAATCAGGCCTTTGCGGTTTTAGCCATGAGTGCCGGGATGGACAGTTTTATTCTGGATCCACTTAATAAAGATATGATGGGAATGTTGTTTGCCACCGAAGCAATGATGGGTGAAGATGAATATTGTATGGAATATATTGGCGCTTTCCGAGAAGGTATTTTCGTTAAATAAGGGTGAAAAATTTTTAAGACGGCCCTGCCTAAACGGGCTTTATAAGGGTAATAGTGGTTCGATTTTAATAAAGACTTACACGGCTAGGTTAACAAAAACCCGGAACGCACACAGGTTTTGGGTGAAAAAATAGTTTAAATCTAAGGAGAAATTAACATGTCAAAAATTGAAGATGTAAAAGTATTGGTAGAAACTGGTAAATCAAAGAAAGTTGCAGCAGCTGTACAGGAAGCCCTGGATGCCGGCGATAAAGCGCAGGACATTCTGGATGCAATGATTGCTTCTATGGGTGTGATTGGGGATAAGTTCTCATCCGGCGAAATCTTTGTTCCGGAAATGCTAATTGCTGCTAAAGCGATGTCCAAAGGTGTGGAAGTTTTAAAACCGGTGATGGCAGGAGATGGCTCCAGTTCACTGGGTACCTGTATCATGGGAACCGTTGCCGGAGACCTTCATGATATTGGTAAAAACCTGGTTGTGATGATGCTTGAAAGTGCCGGATTTGATATGATTGATCTGGGCGTTGACGTACCTGCAGATAAATTTGTAGAAGCCGTAAAAGAGAATGATAACGTTGTGCTAGTAGCGTGTTCAGGTCTTTTAACGACGACGATGCCGGCATTAAAAGAAGCGGTACAAACCGTGAAAGCGGCTTACCCGGAGATGAAGGTCATTGTCGGTGGAGCACCTGTTACTCAGGAATATGCCAGTGAAATTGGCGCTGACGGTTACGCCCCGGATGCTGGTAGCTCGGCTGCAAAAGCGAAAGAATTAATCGGCGCGTAAACGCGAAAATACCCAAAAATAGCCTGCAAATAGAAAAGGAGAAATAATGCTGACAATTAAAGAAAACTTACTCGAAACAATGAAGGGTGGCAACCCGGATCGTTTTGTCAAACAATATGAATTCATTGATCTGATCATGGAAGTACCGACTGGGGTTGAATTCAAATATGGTCAAACCTGGAAAGACCATTGGGGTATTACCTGGCAATGGCCGGAAGGTCAATTAGGAATGTTTCCGGTTCATCATGATGGCTTGGCGGTAATTCAGGATATTACCGAGTGGAAAGAGAACGTTAAAAAACCAGCCATTGCCACATCCGATGAAGCCTGGGCAGCGGCGCTTGCCCATGCCAATGCAGTTGATCGAAAAGAAAAATATGTCACCGCATTTTTCGCACCAGGTATCTTTGAAATGACCCACCATTTGATGGGCATGGAAAATGCCCTGATGGCTCTTTACGAAGAACCCGAAGCGATGCAGGAACTGATTGACTACTTGACTGAGTATGAGTTGGAATTTGCTGCAGTGATGATGGAAAAACTTAAGCCAGAAGCCATTTTACATCACGATGACTGGGGTAGTCAAATTTCATCCTTTATTTCGCCAGATATGTTTGAAGAATTCTTTGTGCCATCGTACAAAAAAATCTATCAGTTCTATAAAGACAATGGCGTGGAATTGATTATCCACCATAGTGACTCCTATGCGGCTAATTTAGTGCCTTACATGATCGAAGTGGGCATTGATATCTGGCAGGGGGTAATGAACACCAATAATATTCCGGAACTGGTTGAAAAATACGGCGACAAGATCACCTTCATGGGCGGTCTTCACAGCGGTACTGTTGATTATCCCGGCTGGGAAAAAGAAGTGGTAAAAAAACAGGTGGAAGAAACCTGTAAAGCCAATGGCCACAAATACTTCATTCCTTGTCAGACATCCGGTCTGCCAATTGAGAATTTCGAAGGCGTCATCGCTTATATCGATGAGTGCATTGATGAAATGAGCAAAGAACTGTTTTAATCGTTAAAGTTATTACCGCAAAAACCTGTATCGCTATCAAGCGATACAGGTTTTTGCTTTTTGTTGAACTAAATTTAAAAAATACTGATGCACCGTCAGATCCGCGGTCAGCTCCGGGTGAAAGGAAGTCACTACCATGTTTCCCTGTCGGGCGGCCACAATATGATTGTCAACCCGAGCCAGAATGTTCACATCGACGCCGACGCCAACCCTTTCGATATAGGGCGCCCGGATAAAAACCATCGGGATTTTTCCGCCGGCGTCAAATTCAGCCTCGGTCTGAAAGCTGCCAAGCTGGCGGCCATAGGCGTTTCTGCGGGCTACCATATTCATCGTGCCGAAATGAATGGTGTTATCTTCGGCAATCTGGCCCGCCAGTAGAATCAGTCCGGCGCAGGTGCCCAGCACTGGCAGGCCCGCTTCAATGAGGTCTTTCAGGGGTTCAAAGAGCGCCAGCTCCCGCAACAGTTTGCCGATAACGGTGCTCTCGCCCCCGGGGAGAACCAGGCCATCCAGAGGATGGCTGGCCAGATCTGCGGGTTTTCTAATTTCAATGCAGTGAACACCCAATTGCTTCAAAGCGGTGATATGTTCGGAAAAAGCGCCCTGGACTGCTAATACACCAATGGTTATCGCCATTAGATGCCTCGTTGGGCCATCAATAAGTCAATTTCCTGCTCGTTGATACCCACCATGGCTTCCCCCAGATCTTCTGAGAGTTCAGCCAGCAGTTGGGCATCATTGTAATTAGTCACCGCTTTAACAATGGCTTGAGCTCGTTTGGCCGGATTGCCGGATTTGAAGATGCCGGAGCCGACAAAGACCCCTTCAGCCCCCAACTGCATCATTAGCGCCGCATCAGCCGGAGTGGCGATGCCGCCGGCAGCAAAGTTCACTACCGGCAGTTTGCCGGTTTCATTGACCAGCTGAACCAGCTCGTAAGGTACCTGCAGATCCTTGGCCACCTGGTAGAGTTCATCTGCTCTGGTGTTTTGAATCGTGCGGATCTGCTGGTTGATCAGGCGCATATGGCGAACCGCCTGAACCACGTCGCCGGTACCCGGTTCACCCTTGGTGCGAATCATCGAGGCACCTTCACTGATTCGTCGCAGGGCTTCACCCAGATCTTTGGCGCCGCAGACAAAGGGTACTGAAAAACCGGTTTTGTCGATATGGTAGGTATCATCGGCTGGCGACAGCACCTCGCTCTCATCAATATAATCTATTTCGATGGCTTCCAGGATCTGGGCTTCGGCAAAATGACCGATCCGCACCTTGGCCATTACCGGAATGGAAACCGCGGCTTGAATACTCTTGATCATTTTGGGATCACTCATCCGCGAAACCCCGCCGGCCGAGCGGATATCAGCGGGAATCCGTTCCAATGCCATCACCGCACAGGCACCGGCTTCCTGGGCAATGCGGGCCTGCTCGGCCGTGGTAACATCCATAATTACCCCGCCTTTTAACATTTGGGCCAGGTTTTTGTTTAGTTCATAGCGATTATTCATTTAAGTATCTCCTCAATTTGATTTTCAGTTCTTCAATGTGGTTTGCATTCTTATTGTAATACAATTCTGATATCATTATAAGTATCAAAAAATACAAAAATGACAGGATCAGAATGGAAAAATAAAAAATTGATTGGTAAGACAAAATAGTGGGTATACTGAAATAGAACGAAGTTTTGCTTTGGGCAAATTGCGAAAAAATTTAATTGTGAAAAAATGAAAAAAAGAGGGTGATTGATGATGCAGCAGACAGATGTTGAAGCGCTGGGAATAGGCTTAGAAAAACCCATCGAAAATTTATCGGTTGCTGATGTTTATAACGAGCTGAAAACAAGTGCCGAAGGTCTGACGTCTGAAGAAGCGACAGCACGCTTGGCACACTTTGGTGAGAACAGTATTCAAAAAAAGAAGGGCAAACCGCTGGTCTGGAAATTCCTGGCCAATTTTACCCACCTGATGGCGATCCTGTTATGGATTGGCGGTGTGGTGGCCCTGATTGCCCAGTTGCCTCAGCTGGCGATTGCCATTTGGCTGGTTAATGTCATTAATGGACTATTCAGTTTTTGGCAGGAGTTTCAGGCCGAAAAAGCGGTTGAAGCGCTGGGACAACTGCTGCCGACCTATGCCCGGGTGGTCCGGGATGGTAAAGAAGTCAAAATTCTGGCCGAGGAACTGGTGCCCGGCGATCTGATTATTCTGGCCGAGGGCGACCGCATTTCGGCCGATAGCCGTCTGGTTGAGGACAATGATTTCAGAGCTGATCAGTCGATTCTGACCGGGGAATCCCATCCGGCCCATAAAACCAAAGATGTTGGTCATCGGACTGACCTGGGTCGTTCGGAACAGCCCAACCTGATTTTTGCCGGAACCAATGCGGCTTCGGGGGCCTGTAAGGCGGTGGTGTTTGCCACCGGGATGAATACCGAATTCGGTAAAATTGCCGATCTGACCCAGAACATGGTGGAAGTACCCAGTCCGCTGCAGCTGGAAATGGGACGGATCACCCGGCTGGTTTCAGCGATGGCGATCAGCATGGGGGTCATCTTTTTTGTGCTGGCGGTTCTGCTTGCTCATGTCAATATTACCGAAAGTTTTATTTTCGCCATGGGGATGATTGTGGCCTTTATCCCCGAAGGATTATTACCCACGGTAACCTTATCCCTGGCCATGGGAGTCAAGCGGATGGCCAAACGCAATGCTTTAATCAAACGCTTATCAGCGGTCGAAACCTTGGGCTGTACCACGGTGATTTGTACTGACAAAACCGGAACCCTGACCCAGAATGAAATGACGGTTAGTGACTGCTGGATGGTCAATCAGCAAATTACGGTAACCGGGGTTGGTTATGCCCCGGAGGGGGAAATAATGGCTGGTGAGACCGTTATTTCGCTGGCCGAAAACCAGGATATGCGAAAACTGTTGCTGGCCGCCAGCCTCTGCAACAATTCCCGCTTATTGCCGCCCTCCCCGGAAATAAACCATTGGAATATTCTCGGGGATCCTACCGAGGCCGCCCTGGTGGTGGCCGCCCGGAAGGGTAAAATTGATCTGGACGCGGAGCTTTCGCACAGCCCGCGGTTGCGGGAGCTGCCCTTTGAGTCCCATCGCAAGCGGATGAGTACGATTCATCAGGTATCCCGTGATATCTCAGATCTCGAAAAGCTGGCCTATATCAAGGGGGCACCCAAAGAGGTGTTGGATTTGTGTACCCATTATCTCAAAGACGGTGAAGATGTGGCGATGGATGAGGATACCCGTAAGCAGGTGATGGCGGCCAATGATGACTATGCCCGCAAAGGACTTCGGGTTTTGGCAGTAGCGATGCGGATTCTCACCAAAGAAATGGGTTTGCCCGAGCGTCTCAGCGACTATACGCCTGATCACATTGAAAACAATATGACCTTTTTAGGTCTCACGGTGATGGCGGATCCGCCCCGGGTGGAAGTGGCAGCAGCGGTTAAAAAATGCCATCAGGCTGGGATAAAGATTATTATGATCACCGGTGATTACGGCTTAACGGCCGAAAGCATTGCCCGGAGGATCGGCATTATCCATAGTCTTCAGCCCCGGATTGTCACTGGTGTTGAACTGGACGAAATTAATGACGTGGATCTTAAAAAAGCCTTAACTGAGGAAATTGTCTTTGCCCGGGTGGCACCGGAACAAAAGCTGCGGGTAGTCACCGCCCTCCAGGAGATGGGTAATGTGGTGGCGGTCACCGGTGATGGCGTCAATGATTCACCGGCCCTTAAAAAGGCTGACATCGGCATTGCCATGGGGATTTCCGGAACCGATGTGGCCAAGGAAGCCGCTGATATGATTCTCACCGACGACAATTTCGCCTCGATTGTCAATGCGGTGGAAGAAGGCCGGGGGGTATACAACAATATCCGTAAGTTTGCCACCTATATTTTAAACAGCAATGTCCCCGAGGCGGTGCCTTTTATTGTGTTTTTATTCGCCAAAGGGCAGATCCCGCTGCCGCTGACGGTCATGCAGATTCTGGCGGTGGATTTGGGTACCGATATGATCCCGGCCATCGCCTTGGGGGTTGAACTGCCAGAAGAAGGGGTGATGCAGCGTCCGCCAAGATCGCAGCAAGAACATTTGCTCAATCGACCGTTACTCATTCGTGCTTTTCTGTTTTATGGGATCATGGAGTCGGCCATTGCGATGTCGGCCTTTTTCTTCCTTTACTGGCAGAACGGCTGGCCGGGGATACCGATGGCAGACGCGGGCGAGATTTACCGGATGGCCACCACCATGACGTTAGGGGCGATTGTCGTTACCCAAATCGGGATTGTTTTCAATTGTCGAACCGAACGGGCCTCGGTGTTTAAGGCGGGGTTGTTCAGTAACCATATGATCTTAATCGGGATTGTCTGTGAGCTAACGGTCTTCAGCATTCTGATCTACACGCCGTTTTTGCACGAGATCTTTAATACCGCCCCAATCGGCTGGATTGAATGGGCCTATCTGTTTATGTGGGTGCCAGTGGTGATTCTCATCGACGAACTGCGGAAGGCCTTCCTGCGAAACTGGGATAAACGACGTTGGCATGAAAAAATATAATAAATCAGTATCGGTGATTGCGAAACTGGGCGCAAAGCTGACGGCAGTTTTGCAACCACCTAAATAAAACAGCAATTTAAAAGGAGAGAGCTTATGAAAACCATCATAATCGGCTGTGGCCGCATCGGATCGGGTTTAGCCCTCAAGCTGAATCAGAGTGACCACGACATCACCATCATTGATCAGGACCCCCTGACCTTTAAACATTTGGGAGCTGGCTTTAAGGGAAAAACCATCGCCGGGGTGGGGTTTGACCGGGAAGTCCTACTGACCGCCGGAATCGAGCGGGCAGACTCGCTGGCCGCGGTAACCTCAAATGATGAGGCCAATGCCCTGACCGCCCGGATTGCCAGTCAGATTTTTGGGGTGCCCCGGGTGGTGTCAGCCCTCCATGAACCCCGGAAAGCGGAAATTTATCGACGGCTGGGACTGCAGGTCTTTGATCCGATGTCCTGGGGTGTGAACCGGGTGGCCGACCTGCTGAGCTTTGCACCGGTTAATGTGGCCATGAGTATCGGGAATGGCGATGTCGATATTATGGAAATTGAGATACCGGCCTTATTAGTGGGCCGACGGGTCGGGGAGCTGACGATTCCTGGCGAAGTCAGCGTGGTATCGATTAGCCGTGGGAACCGCTCGCTGATACCAGTGATCAATACAGTGTTTGAAAACCGCGATCTGGTCCATCTGGCGGTAGCCACGGCATCAGGCGAACGGCTGAAATCGTTGCTGGGACTAATATAGAAAAGGGGATATCAGACCATGAAAGTAATAATCGTAGGCGGCGGTAAGGTGGGCTGTTATCTGACCTCACTGTTGCAAAATGGCGGCCATCAGGTCAAGCTCATTGAAATCAGAACCCATCAATTGGAGCGGCTGGCATGTGATCTGTCTAAGGAGGTGCTGGTATTGGGGAATGGCACCGATCCCGAGGTGCTGGAAGCGGCCGGAATCCGTTCGGCTGACGTGTTGGCGGTGGTGACTGGGGCAGACGAAATCAATCTGGTGGCAGCCACTATCGCCCGCCTGGAATACCAGGTGCCCCGGATTCTGGCGCGGATTAAAAATCCCAAGAATGCCTGGTTGTTCACTCCGGAAATGGGGGTGGATGTGGCGTTAAACCAGGCTGAGCTGATGGCGACGCTGGTGGCCGAAGAAATGTCCGTGGGCGATATGATGACCCTGCTTAAGCTGAACCAGGGACAGTTTTCACTGGTGGAAGAAAAGGTTCATCCGGAATCGCTGGCAGTGGCTAAGATGGTCAGGGAGCTGGGGCTGCCTACTGAATGTGTATTAGTGGCAATTATTAGAAACGGCCAGCTGCTGATTCCCCATGGTGACACCAGATTATTGCCGGCCGATGAGGTGCTGGCGATCATACATGCCGCCGATCTCCAGGCTCTGGCCGGGATATTGGGGCCAGCCCGCTGAAGCGATTGTTGGCAGGAGGCACCGGCTCTAGCTGAGAGGATTAGTTGCGACAGCACTCTTCGATCATCACGGCGCTGAACGGAAAATCATGTTTTATTCCGGATAGATGGGGTAAAAATAACGATAATGCGTTATTCGGTGTTAATGATAAGTTTAATTTTTAAACTTACGGAGAGGGAACCATGAAAAAACATGAAATCTCAATTGTCGACGATGAACCCATCAATTTGATGATCTTAAAAAAATTATTGAGTCCCTCTTTTCTGATCCGGGCCTATAAATCCGGAGCGGAGCTGCTTCAAGCGGTTGAAAAAGGAATCAAGCCGGATCTGATTTTGATGGATATTATAATGCCGGGAATGGATGGTTATCAGACCTTGTCGGAATTGCGGAAAGACCCCGAGAACCTGGGGATACCCGTTATCTATATCTCCGCGTTGGATAGTCTTACTGAAGAAGAAAAGGGGTTCCGGCTGGGGGCGGTTGATTATATTATCAAACCATTTCGGCCGGGGATTGTGTTGGCCAGAGTCAATGCTCATCTGGAACTGAAACAAGCCCGAGACCGTCTTAAAAACCAGAATGAATGGTTAGAAACTGAAGTCAAACGACGAATGGTAGAGAATCAGATGATTCAGGATACGACCTTGAACGTGTTTGCCGAATTGGTTGAAACCCGGGACAATGACACCGCCAATCATGTTCTGCGGACCCAGAACTATGTGCGGATTATTGCAGAGCGATTGCAAAAAAACGAGAAATTCAAATACTGGTTGGATAACGATGCGATTGAGCGGATTGTCAAGGCCGCTCCACTTCATGATATCGGCAAGATCGGGATTCCCGATGCCATCTTACTAAAGCCCGGCAAGCTCGACTACGAAGAATATGAGGTGATGAAAACCCATTGTAAAATCGGGGGAAACGCCATTCGTCTGGCCATTAATAAAACCTTATCCGTCACTAAAACGGATAACAAACAGGGCGAAATCACTGCCCTGTATTTTCTGGAAGAGGCCGAGAAAATCATGAACTATCATCATGAACGCTGGGATGGTAAAGGCTATCCGGAAGAACTATATGGTAATGAAATCCCCATCTCAGCACGGATCATGGCACTGGCCGATGTTTTTGATGCCCTCACCACGGTTCGCCCTTACAAAAAAGCCTGGAGTATGGATGCGGTGGTAGACTACATTTTAGAGCAAAAGGGCTTGCAGTTTGATCCGGATGTCGTGGAAGCTTTTGAAACGGAAATTGAGGCCTTTAAACAGGTTTTATGTCAGGACCAGCTTCGAGACACCTAATTTAGCCGAAAAGAGAAGGGGGAGGAATGAAAATGACGGATCAGCTCAATTCGGGGTTGGATCAACGAGAAGTCGCACAAAAAGCGATTATGGACCAGCTTTACCTCCATACCCAGTTGATTAGAGAAATCAGCCAGCTGGAGTCGGGGATCAATGGTAATATTGACCGGTTTTCGGAAGAAATCACAGAGCTCCTGGGCAATCGACTGGGACCCGATCGGGTTTCAATCTGGCAATATAATGAAGCAATGACGATGATGAAATGTCTGGATCTTTTTGAAAAAAAAACGCAAACCCACAACAAAAAAATGACCATGAGCAGAGCGGATCAACCGCTGACCTTTGAGTATCTGATTAAAAACCGCTACATGATCATTGATGAAAAATCGGCTGAACTAAAGGAAAAAAGATACTGGGAAGCCTATATGAAACCGTTGGGCGGAACGACCCTGTTGGTCTGCAGTGTCTTATGTAACGGCCAGGCGATTGGTTCCATCGGTTTTATGTATATTGATCAAAACCATGAGTGGGGAAGTGACGAAATCACTTTCGGCTGTCATATTGCGGATCAAATCGGAACTGCCTTTTTAAACCGGGAAAAAATCGAAATAACCCGGGCATTGCGTCAAAATGAAGCGTTTTTAAATCGGGCTCAGGAGGTTTCGAAAACGGGTCACTGGCATTTTGACATTGTTGCAAACCAACTGACCTGGTCTAATGAAACCTATCGGATTTTTGGGGTGCAAAGTGGACGACCACAAACCTTTGAAACTTATATGGATCTTGTCTATCCAGATGATCGCAAAAAAATGATTGATACCTGGACGGAAAAAGCAAATGAAGGTCAGCCGTTTACCGTACTTCATCGGATTTTATCAGGTGAAGAAGTACGCTGGGTGGAAGAACGATCAGAATTCGAATACGATCCAGAAGGTAATCCGATTGCCAGCTGGGGAACGGTTCAGGATGTAACTGAAAAGATGAACTATCTGGAAGAACTGGCGACCTATCAAAAACATCTTGAAGAGATGGTGATTTCCAGGACCGCCGAATTGGAAATGGCTAAACTTGAGGCTGAAGCAGCCAACCAGGCAAAAAGTTCCTTTTTATCTAATATGAGTCATGAAATTCGGACGCCGATGAATGCCATCATCGGTCTTGCCCACCTGATCAAGCGGGATCCCCTGACGCGACGCCAGGAGGAACAAATTGACAAGCTGACTGAGGCCGCCAATCACTTACTGCAGATCATTAATGATGTGCTGGATCTTTCGAAAATTGAAGCCGGAAAAATGCAAATGGATACTCATGATTTTGAACCGACCCGGGAAATTGACAGGGTATGCAATATTCTGGGTGCCGAAGTAGCCCGAAAAAATCTCAACTTGCTGGTGGATGTGGATCATATCCCTACGGTTTTGTGGGGCGATTCGGTCCGTTTTGGCCAGATTTTACTAAATTTGATGAGCAATGCGGTGAAGTTTACCGCAACTGGGAGCATCAAAATCATTGCCCGGATCATCAGTCAGGATCAAAAACAGATCCGTTTACGATTTGAAGTGTGGGATACCGGAATTGGTATGTCATCAGTACAAATGGAGAATCTGTTCCAGGATTTTGTCCAGGCCGACGAATCAATGACCCGCCTTTATGGTGGAACCGGGCTGGGGTTGGCGATCAGTTCTCGTCTGGTAAAATTCCTGGGCGGTGAAATTGGAGTCGACAGTGAACCGGGGCAGGGAAGTCGGTTTTGGTTTGAGCTGCCTTTTGAAATATCGACAACAATTCCCCAAAATAGGATCAGTATTAAATCTTCGGGATTAGTGCGGGTCCTGGTGATTGATGATATGCTGGAAGCCCGGGAACTGCTGATCACCATGCTGGCTGATTTTGGAATCGAGTGTGATGCAGTCAGTTCGGGCAGTGAAGGACTGGCGGCTGTGGCCCAAGCGGACCTGATGATGAACCCCTATCATCTGGTATTTATGGATCTGAGAATGCCGGACATGGATGGCATCGACACCGCCCTGATGCTGCAATCGCTGGAACTGAAAACCCGGCCGACGGTTTTTCTGATTACTGGATATGGTAATCAGATATCCTACGAAGAAGCTCAGCGGGCGGGAATCAGTCGGATTCTGGTTAAACCGATGACACCGTCAAGCCTTAATGACGCATTAATGGAATTGCTGGAAAACGACATGGAAGCAAAAATACCATCATCTCTGAAAGTGTTGGAAGATCGGTTAAAGGATTATGGACCGGTGCAAATACTGATTGTTGATGACAATCAGATTAATCAGGAAATTGTCAGTCAGATTCTGGAGCCCTTTGAATTTCGGATTGAATTGGCCGAAAATGGCCAGGAAGCCATCAGCAAAGCTGCCGAGACTAAATTTGATCTTATCTTAATGGATATCCAGATGCCAGTCATGGATGGGTTGGCGGCAACGGCTCTGATCAGAGCCTTGCCGGGTTGGGAAGTGATTCCTATCTTAGCGATGACCGCCAATGCCTTTGAAGAAGATCGGCGTAAATGTATCGCAGCCGGGATGAATGATCATCTGGTCAAACCGGTGGAACCGGAGCGGTTATACAAGTGCTTGATCAAGTGGCTGTCAGTGAGAAAAAACGAACCAGAAAAGCAAGAAACGCCTCAACGTAATGTGCAAAATGGCCAGATGAGGCATACCGCGGCGACACCGGAAGAACAGGACTGTTTAAACGCGCTGCGGCAGGTGGAGGGGGTGAATGTGGAGACCGGACTGAGAATGCTGGGTGGCGATATTTCTGTTTATTTGCGATTGATCCGGCAGTTTAGTCAAAAATGTGAAACCGCAGTGACTGATATTTTAAAGCAGACCACCGCCGAAAACTATCAGAGCATCATGGAAACAGTCCATTCCATCAAGGGCGTGGCGGGAAATCTGGGGGTTATCAAAATACAGGAGCTGGCAGCTGAACTGGAACAAGCGGTAAGAGCGAAAGTCGGCAAAAATCAAATTCAAAAACTGGCAAAAAACTTCTTAATCGAAATAAAAAGCTTCACAGCGGCTCTGCCAGAAAAGGGCAAAGTGATTAAACAAATTGAAAAAGCGGATCTTGATCAGGCTGATATTGATGGGATTCTAGCTGAACTAGAGGTACTCCTCGAGAATAATGATACTGAAACATTTGATTTGTTTGAAAAATCAAAAGCTATGCTTCTAGATGTTTTGGGCGAAACAGGGAAAATATTAGAAAGTCAGATTCATCAGTTTGATTATCGGGATGCATTGATAACATTGCGATCCATCCATGAAACAGATGACAAACCTAAGCGATGACCAATTCAAAAGTCTCAATAAGCTCTTTCAGAGCTTATTTTTATGGAGTAGGGAGGCAAATAGAAGCATGACAAGCTAATAGATGCGGATCTCTTTTTCTTTGACAAATTTTAAAAATGAACGAATTGAACCGGTTTGATACTGATTTTTGCGATAAACACAGTAGACAATTCGGGTCTTTAAATCAATATCCAGGGGAATAATCTTTAAATCAAATTGTGATAGCAAGGGCAGATTGGCCAGTATTCCCACTCCGAAACCTTCAGATACGAAGCCTCCAATGGAGGCTTCGTCATTTAAGGCAAAAGCAATGGCCGGATGAAGCTGATTAGTATTAAAAACATTTTTCAAAAGAATTCCCAGGGAGTTGGCATAACTGTTGTAGGTCACCAGTGGATACTCCGAAACCCTTTTTAGGGTTAATTTTTTTTCATTGGCCAGTTCATGGTCGGGGGGCACCACAATAACCAATTTCTGGGTCGAAATCGGAAAAAAACAAAGATCCGCTTCATTTTCAACATACGAACAAAAGCCCAGATCAAACCGTCCGGATTTCAGGCCGGCAATAATTTCAGCGGTGTAAGAGCTGTATAAATCAAAGGTTGTATCATAGTGAAAGGTCTCAATATATTCTTTTATCAGTTTAGGCATAAAGTTGGAGCCGAGCGTGTTAATATAACCCACTTCAATTTTACCGGTTTGAACATTTTCGTTCTTCTTGATAATCTTTATTCCCATCTCCAATTCGGCCAGGGAAGCCTCGGTATAGGTTAGAAATTCTTTGCCATTTTCAGTCAACGATATAATTCGACCATCCCGTTGAATCAGGGTGGTGCCCAGTTCCTCTTCCAGCGAAGCAATGGAATAACTCAAACTCGGCTGGCTGATGTGCAGTTCCTGGGCAGCTCTGGTGAAGTGTTTCAGCTCCGCCAGTTTTTTGAAATAATATAATTGATTTAAGTTCAAAACAATTCCACCTCTTATTCTTCGATTCTTTCATTCATTCTATTATAGTTTCTATCTATAAATCAATAGATACTTGGTATTTGTTTTCGGATAATCCCCCTGATATAATAAGGCTGTGCACAGTTCGTTATTTAACAAACAGTTTTTCTAAAAAAAATCGCAACGTAGTGATATTGATGTAATGGTTCACATAAGGTGAAGCATAAAAAGAAAATTGGAGGATATGATGGAATACTTGAAAGTAAAAGGAATTGAGAAGCCGGTTTCAAAATTGATTATGGGAACTGCCTGGTTTGACCCATCCTTTGAAGATGAAATTTTTCAGATGATGGATACCTATGTGGAAGCAGGAGGTACAGTGATTGATACCGGCAGATTTTACGGCATTGCCCGCTCCGAAAAAATATTAAAGAACTGGCTGGATGCCAGAAATAACCGCAAAGATCTGGTTATTGTGGATAAATGCTGTCACCCGATTATTACCCCAGATGGTGGCCATCACCCCGAATATTGGCGGGTAAAACCAGATTTAATCACCGATGATTTACACTATAGTTTGTATCACACCGGATGTGATTTTTTTGATTTGTATTTGCTTCATCGGGATGATCCCCAAATTCCGGTCGCCGATATTGTTGATCGTCTGGAAGCCCATCGAAACGAAGGCCTGATCGGTGCTTACGGATTTTCAAATTGGGAACTTGACCGGGTGCAGGAAGCGGTGGACTATTGTGAAAAGAAAGGTTATCAGGGCATTTCGGTCAATAACCCCTCCTATTCATTAGCTAAGGTGAGAAAAACCCGTTGGCCTGGTTGTGTTTACGCCGATGATACCTATGCTCAGTGGCATGAAGGTAAAGATGTCACCTTATTTAGCTGGGCATCTCAGGCCCATGGTTTCTTTGCAGATATTTATAAACGGGATGGCAGTGCCCCCAAAGATATTCAGGAAGCGTTTTTCTATGATGACAACTTTGAACGGTTGCGTCGGGCCCAGGAATTGGGAGCCGAAAAAGGAGTGGACTCTATCAACATCGCCCTGGCTTATGTGCTGTCGCAGCCATTCCCGGTTGGGGCTATCATTGGCAGCAGAAGCCGAAAAGAATTCGAATCCTGTGTCAAAACCCTGGATGTGAAATTGAGCCCGGCCGAACTGGATTATTTATGCTTAAAAAGCGACCAGCGTTAAGATTCATGATTGAGATTCATGAGAAAAAAGAGGAATAGTGATGGAAAAAATTAAATCAAGTAGCAATCGAGTCGTTGTTTTCACGGCGGCCTTTATTGTTATCTTTGTCTGCTCCGGTTCGGCAGCATTTTCAGTTTTTGTCAAACCCTTGACTGAGGCAACCGGAGCAACGGCCGCTCAGGTTTTACTGACATTAACCTTATATCAATTTTGCATGTCGCTTTTCGGTGTAATATCCGGAAAAATTGTGGATAAATTCGGACCTAAAAAATTGATGTATGTCGGTGGTCTGGTTTTTGGAACGGGCTGGGCACTGACGAGCTTTGCGTCAAGTCTGCCGATGCTGTACCTGTCCTATGGTTTGTTGGCCGGTGCCGGAAACGGATTGCTTTACAATCCATCGATTAATACGGCACTGCGCTGGTATCCCGAAAAAAAAGGAACCATGGCCGGGATTCTGTTGGGGGCAGCATCGTTAGGCCCTCTTGTTCTGGCTAAAGTCGGAGCCATTTTATGCCAGCAATTTGGGACCCAGGGACTTATCTTGATTGGCGCGTTCTATTTTATTTTAGTTTGCCTGGTTGGCTGGAAGATGACGGCACCAGAAGCCGGTTGGGTACCGGAGGGCTTTAAAGCCCAGGTGGCTGCTTCAGGAAATCCGGCCAGCCGCGACTACAGCCCCAAAGAAATGGTCAGCTCCGGAACATTCTGGATCATGTTGATATTATTTTCAATTGCCTGCACGGCTGGTATTATGATGATTGGCTCCCTCTCTGCGATTGCCCAGGTGCAATTGGGAATGACCGCAGTGACGGCTGCCAATATGGTGGTTGTCAACTGTTTATCGAACTTCGGCGGACGCTTAATTGTCGGTCGGTTATGTGATAAAATTGGCGAAACCACTACCCTGGCGATTATCTTTGTGTTGACAATGATTGGTTTGATGGGGTTAAAAGCGGCCACCACCCCATTGATGTTCACCATCTTTCTGATTATTCTGGGGGCGTCCTTTGGTGGAGTCCTGGTTGTTTATCCGCCCCTGACAAACAAAACCTTTGGGGTTAAACATTCCGGCATCAACTATGGGATCATGTTTTTCGGATATTCCATCGGCGCCTTGGTGGGACCGCAGATTGCTGCCCGATCGCTGGATACCGCTTTGGGAACAGCAGCATACAGTCAGGCTTACGTGATTGCCGCTGCAGTGGCGGGAGTTGGCCTGATCGTTGATCTGGTTCTGATTGCCATGCAAAAGAGAGCCAAGCTTGTTTCGGCAACCGAACACGAGGTTTGAAAGGAGCAGCAGCTGAGATGAAATTTACAAATATGTTCAGTTCCATAAAAATCGGTCCCATGACCGTTCCCAATCGGTTTGTGGTTTCCCCGATGTGCAATAATTTTGCCAATACTGACGGAAGCCTCAGTGCCCAATCGCTGGCGTATTACCGGGAACGGGCCTTTGGTGGGTTTGGTCTAATCACCATCGAGGCTACCGTGGTGGATAAGCGGGCCAAAGGCGGTACCAATAAGGCCTGTTTATTTGAAGACCATACCATTGAAAGTTTCAAGCAGGTAATTGATGCCTGTCATCAGGCGGGTTCGAAAATATCCATTCAACTGCAGCATGCTGGTCCGGAAGGCAATGCCAAGGTAGCGGGGTACCCCATCAAAGCGGCATCAGCCATCCCGGCCGCGGCAGGCCGAAACACCCCCATCTCGGTGTCCACCCAAGAAATCTACCAACTGATCGAATCGTATGGCGATGCGGCACTCCGGGCCCATCAAGCGGGAGCCGATGCGGTGGAAGTACATTGTGCCCATGGCTATTTTGTGGGGAGCTTTCTATCGCCCCGAACCAATAAGCGGGTGGACGAATTTGGCGGCTGCTTTGAGAACAGAATGCGGTTGCCCCGACTGATTATTGAAAATATCCGAAAAAAGGTCGGTCATTCTCTGGCTATCCTCTGTCGGATCAACAGCTCTGATGAGATTCCCGGCGGACTGGATATTCACGACAGCGCCACCATTGCCGCCTATCTGGAAGACTGTGGCATCGATGGAATTCATGTTTCCCGGGCGGTTCATATCAAGGATCAGTACATGTGGGCCCCAACGGTGATGCATGGGGGCTTCAATGCTGAACATGTGACCGAAATCAAGCGGGCAGTGTCCATTCCGGTGATCGCCATTGGACGCTTTACCGAACCCCACTTTGCCGAACTTTTAGTCCGGGAAGGCCGCTGTGATCTGGTTGCCTTTGGCCGTCAGAGTCTGGCTGATCCCCAAACCCCTAACAAAGCGGCAGCCGGTCGTCTGGATGAATTAAACCCCTGCATTGCTTGTCTGCAGGGCTGTGTTCAAAATATGTATCAGGGAAAACCGATTACCTGTCTGGTGAACCCGTTGCTTGGTCGGGAGTCCGAAATGGTTCCCGCCAAAGTTGCCAAAAAGGTCATGGTTGTCGGGGGCGGCGTGGCCGGACTTTATGCCGCAGCAACTGCGGCGTTGCGTGGCCATGAGGTGACGCTGTTTGAAGCTACTGATACCTTGGGTGGACAGATGCGGCTGGCCGCCTACCCACCGGGAAAGGGCGATATCACCAATATGGTCAGGAGCTACATTCACAAATGCGAACAGGCGGGGGTGAAAGTTAGACTTAATACCCCGGTGACGGCTGAAATCCTGGAAAAAGAATCCGTTGATACGGCTATTGTTGCCACCGGTGCAAAACCACTGGTGTTGCCGATTCCCGGAATTGAAACCGCAGGATTGATTCATGCTGTGGATCTCCTCGATGGCAAAGCGACCTGCGGACAAAAGGTGCTGGTTGTCGGCGGCGGTATGGTCGGATCGGAAACAGCCGCATTTTTGGGTGAACTGGGCCATGATGTGACAATTATTGAACTTCGGGAAGACGTGGCTGCCGATGTGATTTCTGAACATCGCCTCTTTTTAATGAAAGATTTTGATGAATTTCAGATAAAAAGTGTTGTAAATGCCAGGGTTACACGGTTTTTTGAAGGTGGCGTGGCTTATGCCCTGACCGATGATGCCGAAGTGGAGTTGAAAGGCTTTGATACGGTTGTTCTGGCCATGGGAGCCAAAGCTTATGATCCATTAAGTGAAACCGTCAAAAAGGTTGTCACAGAAACCTATCTGGTCGGCGATGCGGTAAAAGCCCGTCGGGCTCTTGAGGCAACTGCCGAAGCGATGGAAGCAGCGCTGAAAATATAACTGGATGACGAAAAACAGAAGGTTTATTAATTAATTAAATAAATTGAAAAATCGCTCACTTAATATTATTTTTGTGAGTGATTTTTTATTTTTTTGCGACTAACTTACTAAATCATTAAGATGGCCGGATCGTGATTCTTTTGTTAGAATAAAAGAAAAGGAAAAATCGATTGCTGGATTGATCGCTATTTTTCGGAAGTGCCATCAAAGTGATAAATAATGAATGAGGAGAATGTGATGAAAAACAAAGTAAAAAAAAGAAGATCCTTATTAATGGTTTTGACCATCTGTATGATCATGCTTCTTGTGCTGACAGGATGCGGGGAATCAACCCCCATTGAGGGAATGGTTATTTCTAATGAACCTTATGTAAGTGCGACAGAAATCGAAAAGACCGAGCAGCCAGAAGAACTAAGCGTTGGTGCTGCAGTATATGGTAGTGTCAGTTTTATCGAATCACCGAAAGGTATGAAATACCAGGCTAAATGGCTGCTGAATGACCAGGAAATCAAGACTGATGAAAAAGCTATGGAAACCGATAAAAGAGGAGAACTCATTTTTCCGTTGGAAGCAGACAAAACAACAATGGGAACTCTGAAACTTCAGATCCTCTATAAAGATGAGGTATTGGCCGAAAAAGAAGTCCTGATTAAATAAGTATGACTAAATAATATTGTTTAAACAATAGAGTTGGATATTGAGGTAGGCAAATGAGCAATGGAAATAGCGAAGAACAATTTAAAAAAATATATGCCCAATACGTTGATGAAATCTATCAATATGTCTTTTTGCGAACCGGTTTAAACACCGCTATTGCTGAGGATCTTACCCAGGATATCTTTTTGGATGCTTTTAAAGGCCTCAAACAATTCAAAGGTCTGTGTTCGGAACGAACCTGGGTTTTTAAAATAACAAAAAACAAGGTCAATGATTTTTACCGAAAACATTATCGGCAATGCTTAGAACCTATTCATATTGAGGATGAGTTGACAATACAGATAAGCGACCCTAAACAGGATATGGATGTTTTTATGGATAAATCATTTAAGTGTGAATGTATCATCGCTTGCCTGAATCAATTGCCGGAACACTATAAAGCGGTGCTATTGCTAAAATACATTGATGGCAGAAGTGTCAGGGAGATCGCTAAGATCACCAATAAATCTGCAAAAGCCATTGAAAATATTTTACTGCGGGCAAAGGCGGGATTTATTAAAGTCTACCAAACCTTAAAAACGGAGGAGTTATAATGAAAAGTAATACCGATGATTTTATAAAAAAAGCTTTAAAATCGCTTGATGAAGAATCAAAACCAGGTCAGGAACAAAAACAGATCATGCTGGAAAATCTGCTCATCCGGGTTCAAACTGTAGAAGATTCCGAAATGGGTCGTTTCAAAAAGATGGTGACGGTTTATCCCTGGCGTTTTGGGTTTGGCGTATCAGCTTTACAGGCGGTTTTGTTTACGCTGATGTTTGGCTCAAACTATACAAATTTTGTTTTGCAGTTTCTGGGGAGGTAAAAATGGAGATTTTTTTAGAAGTTCTTAATCGACCGGCAGAAGCGTTTAAACGAAGAAACCAACAGCTGGCCTGGATTTTAGTAGGAATTACCATAGTGGTAGTAACTGTTTTTGATGCGGTGATGAACTATCCGGTGAATGGTAAAGACTATCTGGTAGAAATTAATATCATTAATCTGTTATTGCTGGCGTGCTTGGGAGTGGCAACCTATCTGGGGATCTGCGGTATATTCTGGGGAATTGCCAAATTATTTGGTAGTCAAACCAAACTCGTTGTTTATATTCAAACTTGGGGTTTGACCTATATACCAACAATTATTTGTGGTCTCACAGTGGTCTTCGTAGAAACTTATTTCACACTTTTCTGGAATAACTCCATTTGGGGATTGTTACTTAACATCGTGTTTGTGGGAATTCTAATCTGGAAAACTATTCTTTATGTGGTCTTTTTAAAAGAGGTGGCTGGTTTGAGCGGAAAAAAATTGATTGGGGCATTTTTGCTTTGCGGTATTGGGATTCTGATCCTTGCTTTTTTAAATGTGAGTGTGGGATTAAAAACCCCGATTCTCTAAGATTTTGCGTATCATAATCGAGGTTCCTGATAAAGTGCTTAAAGGTCGCGGCGATTATGTTAGAATCCCGTTAAATTTGCAAATATTTCTTGATTTTGATAATCTTTTATAGTACAATTCGAAACGAATGATAGAAATAGATTGATGTCTATTTGGCGTATTCATAGGCAGGACTTATGGATGCAGCAAAGAATTCTTTTGACCATTTCTTTATCGAATTTTACGCAGTGATAAAGAAATTGAATGCCATACGGACAGCTAGGTCAAATGCCGATTGGCAACTTTCGTTGCCTTATTGATTGAGTATCAGCTCAAATTTTATAAGTTGGTTACTTAAAACCGTGTGCGTTTTTGCACATCACACTTGTGAAACAATCAATAAGAGTAGTAAAAGTAAGTTCTTGCTATATAGACTCTAATTTCTACGTTTGGGATCATACAGAGACAGTGCAGTCATGCGCTCGTGTCATACAAATTAGTAGAAATAAACTCAAGTGGATGAACAGCAGATGCTGAAGGATCACTTGAGTTTTTTGTTTTATTAAATTACAGCAGCAGTTAGGATTATTTAGCTAGAATACAATGCGAAAAAATGGAAACGGGGTGGATTAATGGATAATAAATTAAAGTTGAATGGTTTTAACAATCTGACCAAGTCGTTAAGCTTTAATATTTATGATGTGTGTTATGCCAAAAGCGAACGGGAACAACGGGACTATATCGCCTATATTGATGAACAGTATAACTCAGATCGCTTGACCAATATTTTATATCATGTCACGGAGATGATCGGTGCCCGGGTACTTAATGTATCCAAACAGGACTACGATCCCCAGGGGGCCAGTGTCACTTTTTTAATTGCCGAAGAAACATTTTTGCGGGAATACCGGGAAGAAAATGTCGAGAAAACCGATTTACAGGGAGATACGGTAGTGGCCCATCTGGACAAAAGCCATGTCACAGTTCATACCTATCCAGAATATCATCCCGATACGTCTATTGCCACCTTTCGGGTCGATATTGATGTGGCTACCTGCGGCGAAATTACCCCGCTGAGTACCCTCGATTTTCTGATTGGCAGCTTTGACTCGGATATTATTACCATGGATTATCGGGTCCGGGGCTTTACCCGGGATGTCAGTGGCAAGAAATTGTTTATGGATCATAAAATCACCTCAATCCAGGATTATATCGATGACAAAACCCTTAAGGAATATGATGCCATTGATATTAATGTTTATCAGTCCAATCTGTTTCACACCAAGATGCTGCTAAAGGAAATCTGTCTTCAGGATTATTTATTCAATACCGATGCCTATGAGCTGCCGCCGCGAACCCGGCTACAGATTACCGAAAACCTGCGTCGGGAAATGATCGAAATTTTTAGCGGCAGTAATGTCTATTAATTGGGAAGGAAAAAAACGTGCCAAAATTAAATCAACAACGAATGCCGATTATGGAGGCACTCAATGAGTTTAAGCGGAATCGGCTGGTGCCCTTTGATGTGCCCGGCCATAAACGGGGCAAGGGGAATCCCGAATTAACGGAATTTTTAGGGGAACGTTGTATGACGCTTGATGTCAATTCGATGAAGCCACTGGATAATCTCTGCCATCCGGTTTCGGTGATCAAAGAGGCTGAGGAACTGGCGGCGGATGCCTTTGGAGCCAAGCAGGCGTTTTTTATGGTCAATGGCACAACATCTGCCGTTCAGACGATGGTGCTGTCGGCCTGTAAAAAAGGGGAAAAGATTATTCTGCCCCGAAATGTCCACCGCAGCGTCATTAATGCGATGATCTTGGGTGGAGCTATCCCGGTTTATGTAAATCCCGAAACCAACCATGAAATCGGTATTTCATTGGGGATGACCCTTGTAGCGGTAGAAGAAGCGATCCGGGAGAACCCCGATGCCAAAGCGATCTTAGTCAACAATCCCACCTACTATGGGGTTTGTTCAAACCTGAAAGCGATCACCGAACTGGCTCACGCCGCCGGTATGCTGGTGCTGGCGGATGAGGCCCACGGTACCCATTTCTATTTTGGCGAAAATATGCCCATCAGTGGGATGGCGGCGGGAGCGGATATGGCATCGGTCAGTATGCATAAATCCGGTGGGTCGCTGACTCAAAGCTCCTTTTTACTCGTGGGTGAGGGCATGAACGCTGGTTATGTGCGCCAGATTATCAATCTGACCCAGACCACCAGCGGTTCCTATCTGCTGCTTTCCAGCCTCGATATTTCGCGCAAAAATCTGGCGGTGAATGGCAAACAAATCTTTGCCAAGGTAACTGAAATGGCCCAATATGCCCGGGATGAAATTAATCAGATCGGTGATTACTACGCTTACTCGAGAGAGTTGATTAATGGCGATACTGTTTATGACTTTGATGCCACCAAGCTGTCGATTAATACCCTTCATGTCGGTCTGGCTGGAATTGAAGTGTATAGTATTCTTCGTGATGAATACGACATTCAGGTGGAATTTGGCGATGTCGGCAATATTCTGGCCTATATTTCAGTGGGAGACAGTCGGCGGAATCTGGAACGTCTGGTTTCAGCTCTGGCCGAAATTCGTCGGATCTATAAAAAAGATAAGGCTGGGATGCTGCAATATGAATACATTAACCCCGCGGTGGCTGTCGCCCCTCAGGAAGCCTTTTATGCCGATAAGGAAGCCTTACCGCTGGAAAAAAGCGGCGGTCGGATCTGTAGTGAATTTGTAATGGCTTATCCGCCGGGGATTCCGATTCTGGCACCCGGGGAAAGAATTACGACAGAAATTCTTGACGCCATTGAATACCTAAAAGATAAGGGCTGTTTTTTAACCGGTCCCGAAGATATGGAAATAAAAAATCTCAATGTGCTAAAGGAGGATTAAATGGAACTATGGTTTTCAGAAAAACATACCCCCAGCGTCAAATTTTCCATTCAGGTGGATCGTCAGCTTTACTGCGGACAAAGTGAATTTCAGCGGATTGATGTCTTTGACTCCAAAGAATTTGGCCGTTTTTTAACCCTGGACGGGTTTATGATGCTGACCGAAAAAGACGAATTTATTTATCATGAAATGATGGTGCACATTCCCATGGCGGTTCATCCCGCTCCGAAAAAGGTGTTGATTATCGGCGGCGGTGATGGTGGTGCCATCCGCGAGCTGGTGCGTTACCCTTCGGTTTTACACATTGATCTGGTCGAAATTGACGAGCTGGTGGTGGAAGTCTGCAAAACGCATCTGCCCCAAACCGCCTGCTGCTTTGCCGATGAGCGGTTAACGGTCCATTATCAGGATGGTCTGAAATTTATTCGCCGTTGTGAAAATGAATATGACCTGATCATTGTCGATTCGACCGATCCCTTTGGTCCTGGCGAAGGCCTGTTTACCAAAGAGTTTTATGGTAATTGCTATAAGGCACTAAAAGAAGACGGGATCATGGTCAATCAGCACGAAAGTGCATTTTATCTGGATGATGCCGTGGCGATGCAGCGGGCCCATAAGCGCATTGTCGAGTCCTTTCCGATCAGCCGGGTCTATCAGGCTCACATCCCCACCTATCCCTCAGGACACTGGCTGTTTGGCTTTGCCTCAAAAAAATACCGTCCAATTGAGGACTTAAAGGCCGTGAAATGGAATGCCCTGGGTTTAAAAACCCGCTATTATAACACCCGGTTGCATGTGGGGGCCTTTGCTTTGCCAAATTATGTGGAGGAATTGTTAAAAGATGTTGAATAAAAATATTGAGACTTTTTTAGGTTGTGACAACGACTATGGAGAATCGGGCATTGTCGTTTTTGGCGCCCCCTTTGATTCCACCACATCCTTCCGTCCCGGTACCCGTTTTGCCAGCAAAACGATGCGGGGGGAATCCTACGGATTAGAAACCTACAGCCCCTATCAGGATAAGGATCTGGAAGATTTAGCCATTTTTGACGGCGGTGATCTGGAGCTCTGTTTTGGTGATACCCAAAAGGCGCTGGCAGTGATTGAAAGTTATACCACCCGGGTATTAAGAGATGAAAAGACCCCCGTGATGATTGGCGGTGAGCATCTGGTGACCCTGGGAGCAGTTCGGGCAGTGGCCCGGAAATATCCGGATCTCCATGTGATCCATTTTGATGCCCATGCTGATCTGCGCGATGATTATCTGGGGGTGACCCTGTCCCATGCGACGGTGCTGCACCGGGTCTGGGATCTCATTGGCGATGGCCGGATCTATCAATTCGGGATTCGCTCTGGCGAACGCAGTGAGTTCCAGTGGGGCAAAGATCACGTCACCACTCAGAAATTTAATTTTAATGGTCTGGCTGAAGTGGTCAAAAAACTACAGGGCAAGCCAGTCTATTTCACCCTCGATCTGGATATATTAGATCCGTCCGTTTTTCCAGGCACCGGTACCCCGGAGCCTGGCGGTGTCGGTTTTTTAGAGCTGCTTGAAGCGATCCAAAAAATCGGAGAACTGAATATTGTCGGTTGTGATATTGACGAGTTATCGCCGGTCTATGACCAGAGCGGTGCTTCCACTGCGGTGGCCTGCAAGGTGTTGCGGGAACTCTTATTGGTAATTGGCTAATCGTTGTGGATGATCACCGATAGGCAAAAGGACAAACACTCTCTTCACCATTAAGATAGCGTGTAATGATAGAATAGTAGGGGCGAGCATTGCTCGCCCGAACTCTGATAGTATTTATATAATAGTTAAATAACAGGAGGAACAAATTATGGGAAAAGCATTAATTATCGGTTGCGGCGGTGTTGCCAGTGTGGCCATTCATAAATGCTGTCAAAACAGCGAGGTGTTTTCAGAAATCTGTATTGCCAGCCGGACCAAAAGCAAGTGCGATGCACTAAAAGCAAAACTTGATGGCGGAGCGACAAAAATCACCACTGCCCAGGTCAATGCTGATCACGTTGATGAGCTGACTGCGCTGATTGAAGAGGTAAAGCCCGACGTAGTATTAAATTTGGCTCTGCCTTATCAGGATTTGACTATTATGGATGCCTGTCTGGCCACCAAAACCCATTACGTCGATACGGCCAATTACGAGCCCGAAGATACCGCCAAATTTGAATATAAATGGCAGTGGGAATACCGGGAACGCTTTGAAAAAGCCGGGATTACGGCACTGCTGGGTAGCGGTTTTGACCCGGGCGTGACCGGTGTTTTCTCGGCCTATGCGATGAAACATCAATTTGATGAGATTAATTACATCGATATTCTCGATGCCAACGCCGGTGATCATGGCTATCCCTTTGCGACCAACTTCAATCCGGAAATTAATATTCGGGAAGTCACTGCCAACGGCAGCTATTGGGAAGAGGGACAGTGGATTGAAACCGAGCCGATGGAAATCAAGCGGGTTTATAATTTTCCCGAAATTGGAGCTAAAGACATGTATCTGCTCCACCACGAAGAACTAGAATCACTGGGACAAAATATCAAGGGGATCAAACGGATTCGCTTCTTTATGACCTTTGGACAAAGCTATCTAACCCATCTCAAATGCCTGGAAAACGTCGGCATGACCGCCATAGAGCCGATTGAATTTGATGGCAAGATGATTGTACCGCTGCAGTTTTTAGCCGCTGTACTACCAGATCCTTCGACCCTGGGCCCCCGAACCAAAGGAAAAACAAATATCGGTTGCATCTTCCAGGGCAAAAAAGAGGGTAAGGATAAAACCTACTACCTTTACAATGTCTGTGATCACGAAGAATGCTACAAAGAGGTTGGTTCTCAGGCGATCTCTTATACGACCGGAGTGCCGGCGATGATCGGTGCGATGTTGGTGATGACCGGTCAGTGGCAAAAACCCGGCGTTTACAATATTGAAGAGTTCGATCCCGATCCATTTATGGAAGCGTTAAACAAATGGGGATTGCCCTGGCAGGAAAGTTTTGCACCAGAGCTGGTTGATTAAGGATGGTCAAACACGGATGGAATTAAAGGACGCCTTCAAGGAGCTGCCCACCCCCTGCTATCTTGTCGATGAAAGCCTGCTGATTAAAAACTTAAAAATTCTCGACCAGGTTCAAAAAGCCACGGGTTGTAAGATTTTGCTGGCCCAAAAAGCTTTTTCGATGTTTTCGCTTTACCCCCTGATCGGTCGCTACCTGGCCGGCACCACGGCCAGCGGACTCTTTGAGGCCCGCCTGGGTCACGAGGAAATGGGTGGGGAAACCCATGTCTTTGCCACCGCCTACCGGGAAGATGAGTTTGAGCAAATCACTAAATTCTGTGACCATATCGTTTTTAATTCCCTTAACCAGTGGCAAAAATACAAGGATGCTGCACTCGAAGCCGACCGGGAATGCGGCATCCGGATCAATCCGGAATGCTCCACTCAGGATCACGCCATTTATGATCCCTGTTCACCGGGATCAAGGATGGGGGTAACCCGGGCCCAGTTTGTGCCGGAGCTGCTAGAAGGGATCAGTGGTCTGCATTTTCATACCTTGTGCGAACAGAATGCCGATGCCTTGGAACAAACCCTGAAAGCGGTTGAAGAACAGTTTGGCGAATTTCTCCCGCAGTTGAAATGGCTCAACTGCGGGGGTGGGCATCACATCACCCGGGATGACTATGATGTTGATAAACTGATTGCTACCATCAAGCGGATTCAGGAAACCTACGGGCTAAAGGTCTATCTGGAACCGGGCGAAGCAGTGGCTCTTAACACCGGGTTTCTGGTGACGACGGTGTTGGATTTAGTTGATAACGGGGTTCACAACGTTATCCTCGATACCTCCGCCGCCTGTCATATGCCGGACGTGCTGGAAATGCCCTACCGGCCAACTATTATTGGGGCCGCCTTGCCGAGTCAAAAACCCTTTACCTATCGACTGGGCGGACCGACCTGCCTGGCCGGGGATATTATCGGTGACTACGCCTTTGATCAGCCACTTAAAATTGGGGATCGACTGGTATTCTGTGACATGGCGATTTATTCGATGGTTAAAAATAACACCTTTAACGGTATGAATCTCCCCGCTATTGCCATATTTACCCAGGAAAAAACCATCCAGATGGTGAAACAGTTTGGATATATGGATTTTAAAAACCGATTGTCTTGAAAGACAGTCGGTTTTTTTTAAGGAATTTAGCTATTATCCGGATGAGTCTTTATGGTATAATGGCTCAAATAAGAATTATTCTAGGATGATTAGATAGCGAACAGGAGAAACATGATGATACATAAATTTGACCAAAAAAATAAACAAAAGCTAGATAATGAGTGGCGTCGGGAAAACCTGCCACCGGTTGAAACATTGAAAAATTTAGGCCTTAAAGAAACCGATAGTTTTGCCGATATCGGCTGTGGAATTGGATATTTCACCATTCCGGCAGCAAAGATGATCGGCAACAACAATGCCTATGCACTGGATACCTCACCAGAAATGCTGGAGGAGCTTGAACTTCGCAGCAAAGCAGCGGGTATCAAAAATATTGAGATCGTAAAAACCCAGGATCTGGATCTGATGATTCCCGATGCGTCGGTCAGCTTTGGATTGATGGTCAATGTGATTCATGAAATAGTTGATAAAAACCAATTTCTGGAAGAAAGCAGCCGGATTATCAGACCCGGAGGAAAGCTGGCCATTGTTGATTGGGAAAAAGCAGAAACAAAAACGGGTCCTCCTATTGATCATCGGATTGGCAGTGATGAGGTGAAAACCATGCTAGCAGAGATTGGCTTTGAATGTCAGGAGATGATCAATATTGCCGAAACCTTCTATGGCCTGGTTTTTGTGAAAAATAATTAGAATAAACATGGGAGATCTGATGGAGAAAGAAATGATTGAGATTATAAAAAACGATCAGTTTGCCAAACTTGTTGGATTGGAACTGGTAAAGGTTGAACTGGGATATGCCGAAGTAAGAATGATGATCACAGAAAAGCATTTAAATGGGGTTGGCATCGTCCAGGGAGGCGCTCTCTTCACCCTGGCGGATTTTGCCTTTGCGGCGGCGGCAAACGCCGACGGTAAAGTGACCATCGGTATCAATGCCAATATCACCTATTCCAAACCAGCCAAGGGAAAAACGCTACTGGCCAAAGCCATGGAAACCTCTTCCAGCCGAAGCCTTTGCAACTATACTGTAGATATTTTTGATGAAGACAATGCAGTGTTGGTTGCAAAATTTAATGCGACCGGGTTTATTAAGAACTAAAGTGTTAGGATAAAGATTTAAAAAATAGAGCTTAAAAAGTATCGTAATTAAAAAGTGATGGGTTAGCCATCACTTTTTTTTGTTTGCGAGGCATGTTGCCGAGCTAATGGTCTGAAAGAAGACCTGTCACCTGGCTAATTGGGAAGACAAGCTGTAAGCAAGGGCGTTTCCGGC
>JASGLP010000033.1 GCA_030156895.1 Eubacteriaceae bacterium
TTCCCGAAAAGCTGACGGTTGTAGCGGTTCCCTCTACTTTTAAAGCCCTGCAGGATCTTGCAATGTATAACCGAAACCGCTATGATATCCCGGTAATTGCCATAACTGGCTCGAGTGGTAAGACAACAACTAAAGATCTGGTGGCGGCAGTGCTGGGGCAAAAGTACAAAACCTTAAAGACCCAGGGGAACTTTAACAATCAGTTTGGGATTCCCCAGACCCTTTTAAAATTTGAAGAGAGCCATCAGATGGCTGTAATAGAAATGGGAATGGATCATCTGGGTGATATCGAAAAATCCATTGCCCTGGTTAGACCGGCAATCAGTGTCATTACCAATGTGGGATTAACCCATATCGAAATTTTAAAAAGCCAGGATAATATCTTTAAAGCAAAAAAAGAAATTCTTTTAACCCTGGGAGAAAAGGATATTGCCCTGATTAATAATGATGATACCTGTCTAAAGACCCTTAAGGAAGAGGCTCTGCCATACACCCTTAAAACTTTTGGTCTGAATGAGGCGGCAGACATTTATGTCACAGCCTGGTCGGCGGACCAGGAGGGTCTGAAAATTGAAGTAATGGCTGACCAGAAACCGGAAAAATACACCTTTAAACTGCCCGGTCAGCATAACGTCTATAATTGTCTGGTGGCAATCTTTTTGGGAAAACACTTTGCCTTAACCCAGGCTCAAATCCAGGCGGGACTCGATGCGTTTGAATCGAGTGCCAACAGAATGGATGTTTTTAAAGAGCAGGAAATGCTGGTCATTAATGATTCCTATAATGCCAATCCCGATGCCATGCGGGGTGCTCTGGATGTGCTTGACACCTATGCGGCTGGTGGAAAACGGCGTATAGCCGTGTTGGGCGATATGCTGGAAATGGGGCAATACGCCTCGGATGCACATTTAAAAATCGGCCAGTATGCCCAAAATAAAGCTGACTTGTTGATCGCAGTTGGGGCTGATAGTAAAAAGATTGTTGAGGGCTTTAACCGACCGGAAGCGGTTTATCATTTCGATCGAGTTGAGGACGCGGTAGAAAAATTTTTGGAACTAATAAATAAAGATGATGTCATTCTGATCAAGGCTTCCCGGGGAATTCATCTGGAACGTCTGGTATCGGCGATCAGAGAAGGGGAGTAAGATGGAAGAGGCACTTAAATCGGGTTTGTTGGGCTTGTTATTGAGTTTTTTACTGGTCTATATTTTGACACCGCGTTTTATACCGATGTTAAAACGCTTGAAATTTGGACAGGCCATTAGAGAAGAAGGGCCACAAAGCCATTTAGCCAAATCGGGAACGCCGACCATGGGGGGAATTGTCATTATTGCCGGACTGGTCATCAGTGTACTGGTCTTTGCTATACTGACCGACATGGTAGAAGTCCTGCCGGTGGCAATGGTTTTATATTTTGGCGCGATTGGTTTTGTAGATGATTATATCAAAGTGGTCAAAAAGCATAATCTTGGTCTGCGAGCCTGGCAAAAACTGGTCTTACAGTTTGTGGGTGCGCTGGCTTTTTCCGTCTATGCTTATTTAAGCCCGGAAATCGGCTCCTTGATGCTGATTCCCTTTAGCGGTGCGATTGTTAATATGGGAATCGCCATGATCCCCTTTACCTTTTTTGCCATTGTTTCAGTTGTGAATGCGGTAAATCTGACCGACGGACTGGATGGTTTGGCCTCAGGGGTCACCCTGATTGTTGCGATCTTCTTCTTTGCGGTTGCGGCTTTAATCGGTAAGACCGGGACGACAATTTTTATTGGCAGTTTGATGGGTGCCTTAATGGGCTTCTTAAGGTATAATTCCAACCCGGCTGATATATTTATGGGTGATACGGGTTCCATGGCTTTAGGCGGAGCAGTAATTGGGATGGCAATCGTGCTTCAGATGCAGTGGTTTGTCCTGGTTGCCGGAGCACTTTTTGTGATTGAGGCTCTATCGGTTGTGATTCAGGTGGGCTATTTTAAATTGACAAAAGGGAAACGCTTTTTTAAAATGGCGCCCATACACCATCATTTTGAGCTAAAGGGCTGGAGTGAAACCCGGGTTGTGACGGTCTTCTGGATGGTCAGCGGCCTGTTTGTAACAATTGCCTTTTTAGCCTTTATTTAAGTTAGGAGAAAAAATATGCATAATAAGTATCTGATTATTGGAGCCGCCAGAAGTGGCGTGGCAGTGGCAAAACTCCTGCTTGAACGTGGCGAAAGGGTGATTTTAAGTGATACCAGAGAGGAAAAGGTGGTTTTAAAATCATTTTCGCAGATTGAAAAGTTTGCCAATCATCCCAACTTTGAATCGATTTTTGGTGGACAGCCGCAGCTGACGGTTTTGGAAACGGTCAAAGAAATTATCATCAGTCCCGGGGTGCCACTGACAATACCAGTAATTGAAGCCGCCAGATCGCAGAATATTGTAGTGACGGGTGAAGTGGAACTGGCCTACCGTCTGACCGATACGCCCTTTTTGGCGATTACCGGAACCAACGGAAAAACCACTACGACAACGCTACTGGGAGAGATTTTTAAAGCATCCGGTAAAGAAACCTATGTGGTGGGCAATATTGGCGATCCGATTTCCAATTACGTCCAGCCGGCTACTAAAGATGATGTGTTTGTGACGGAAATTAGCAGTTTTCAGCTGGAAACCATCAAAGCGTTCAGGCCGGCAGCAGCAGCGATTTTAAATATCACACCGGATCATCTGGATCGCCACCTGACGATGGCAAACTATATCGCCGCTAAGGCAAGAGTCTTCGAGAATCAGAGGGCTGATGACCTGCTGGTTCTGAATGCCGATGATGATCTTGTCAGGCAACTGGGAAATCAGGCAAAAGCGAAAAAGGTCTGGTTCAGTTATAGCAGCATGGATGAGATCGGTGTTTATTGTCAGGATGGGATCATTTATCTTAATGACGAAAACGGCAGTCATCAAGTTATGAAGGAAAAGGAACTTGGCATTATTGGTCCGCATAACACAATGAATGCCATGGCAGCACTGGCAATCGCATATTTTAAAGGCGTGGACCTGGCGACGGTGGTTGCCGTTTTAAAAGCCTTTAAAGGGGTTTCTCATCGTCTTGAGTACGTAGGCCAATATGCGGGAGTGACTTATATTAACGATTCAAAAGGCACCAATACCAGTGCCACAATCACAGCGATCAATGCCTTCGATGGACCGATTATTTTATTGGCCGGCGGCTATGACAAAAAGGAAGATTATCAGGAGCTGATGGCGCTGATCAAAAAGCGGGTCAAAAAACTGATTGTTTTGGGGGCCACAGCTGATCATCTGATTCAGGCAGCGGATGCAGTCGGTTTTAAACAGTATCAGAAGGTTTCAGACTATCATGAAGCGGTAGCCGTGGCCAAAGCCTGTTCGGAATCGGGGGACACCGTTTTATTATCGCCTGCCTGTGCAAGCTGGGATATGTTTGAGAATTTTGAGATTCGTGGGGAAACCTTTAAACAGCTTGTCAGGGAAATGAATAACTGAGGTGAAAAATGAAACCTGGAAGAATTGATCGTCCATTTTTTATTACGCTGATGATCATAGCCGGCATTGGAGTAATCGAAGTTTTTAGTGCCAGCATGTACTCGGCAACCTATAGTGGTGAAAAAGGCTACACCTTATTTTTAAAGCAACTGATCTTTGTCATCATTGGTGTTGTCGTAATGATGATGATGAGCCGGATTGATTATCGGATTTATAGAAAGTATTCCAAAGCAGCAATGATTATCGCGGCGATTCTTTTGGCTGTTGTTTTAATTCCTGGGATTGGATTAAAAGTTAATGATGCCAGACGTTGGTTGAATTTGGGCTTTACCACCTTCCAACCGTCCGAGTTTGCCAAGGTGGCGGGAATTTTATATTTTTCAACGCTGATTGCGGATGACCCTAAATTGATGCGTAATCCGAAATCTTTTTTTCAGAAGTTTATTTTGCCCATGGGGGTGATTTGTGGATTGACCGCTATTGAGCCGTCATTGAGTGCGGCCATGGCCATCGCCCTGGGTATGTGTGGTGTACTTTATTTTGGCGGTATGCGCTTGCGGCTCTTTTTACCATACATGGGGCTGGGGGTTTTGGCAGTTATCGGATTGATGATTCTGGAACCGTGGCGACTTGACCGTTTTAACGTGTTTTTGGGCAAAGGTGGGTATGACTATCAGATTACCCAGTCACTTCTGGCAATTAGTACCGGAGGTCTATTTGGTAAGGGTCTGGGAAATGGCAAGCAGAAGTTTTTATTCTTGCCGGAGCTTCAGAATGACTTTATTTTTGCTAATATTGCCGAAGAATTTGGTTTTATCGGTTGTCTGCTGGTCTTGAGCCTCTTTGCTTTTCTGATCTTTAGAGGTTTCAAGATTGCTCAAAAATCGCCGGACAGCTTTGGTTATCTTTATGTCAGCGCGGTAATGCTTTTGCTGGCCTTTCAGGTGCTTATCAATATTGGGGTAGCTTCGGCGGTTATTCCAGTAACCGGGATGGCGCTTCCTTTTATCAGTGCCGGAGGGTCTTCGATGATTGTTTTGTTTGGGATGATGGGGCCGATTCTAAATATATCGCGCTACGTTGAAGTGGATTCAAAAAAGTAGGAGGTTTTGATGAAAATTTTGATTGCCGCAGGCGGAACCGGAGGACACATATATCCGGGACTGGCCATTGCTGAAAAAATTAAATCAAAAAACCCGGAAGCTGAAATTCTCTTTATTGGATCGCATGTGGGGATGGAAAAAAATATTATTCCTCAGGCCGGTTATCCCATCGAATACATTCGGGCCAGGGGTTTTGAAAAAGGGTTTTCACTGGAGACAATCGCGGCAGTCAAAGGGATTATCGATGGTCTTTTGGACGCTCGACATCTAATCAAAAAGCATCAGCCGGATCTGGTGATTGGAACCGGCGGATTTACAGCGGCGGCCTTGCTTTTTATGGCCAGTCGGAAGAAAATTCCAACCCTGATTCATGAACAGAATGCCTTCCCTGGCCGAGCCAACCGGCTGCTAGGGAAAAGAGTTGATCGGGTGGCGATCAGTTTTACGGAAGCAGAAGCTTATTTTCCGGAAGGTAAAACGGTACTTTGCGGCAATCCAGTTCGGCCAGAATATACGCATTCCAATCGGAGTGCCTTGAGAGCGTCACTTGGGATTGCAGATGGCGAGCGGATGATATTGGTTATGGGAGGCAGTCAGGGGGCAGGGTCCATCAATCGGGCGACCCTTGATCTGATGGCATCCTATAAAGATGAAGAGGATGTGAGAATTTATCACTTGACTGGCAAGGATCAGTTTGATAAGGTTTTAGCAGAAGCTAATGAACGGGGTTTGAACCAGTCAGAAAATCGTGTTATTTTAGCCTATCATCAGGAGCTTTATAATCTTTTGGGGGCGGCTGACCTGGTTATCAGCCGATCCGGAGCCATGTCGGTGGCAGAAATTGCCGCCTTGGGTCTGCCTTCGATTCTCGTTCCCTATCCGCTGGCGGCCGGCAACCATCAGGAATTTAACGCCAGGGTCTTAACCGATAGCGGTGGTGGCATCCTGATCGAGGATGATAAGTTGACGGGTAACCTGCTAATTGCAACGGTTAGAAATCTTTTATCCAAACCACAAGAGCTTCTTTTGATGCAGAAAAAAACTAAAGAAAAAGCCATTCTTGATGCAGGCGATCGGATTTATGGCGCACTTTTAAAACTCATGGAGAAAACATGAAAAAAGTAAAGAAGAGCAACAATCGCAAAAATCAGCAGAAAGCCCGGACGAGTCAGAAAACGGCTCAACAGCCTAAAAAAACTGATGACAAGACAAACAACATCAGCTCCAAGCGTGGTAATACCAGTTCTGAGGACTTATCCTCAAACGCAGTAAGGGCAGAGAATACGCAAAAGAAGGCCGACAAGAGTTTAGTCAAGCCCTTGAGTCGCGACGAACGTAAAAAACAAAAGCGCAAGGAATTAAAGTCCCGAAAAAGAAAGCGGATTGCCAGATGGCTGCTGACAACGCTGATCGTTTTAGGGGTCATTGGCGCTTTTATTTTCGGTTTTATCCAGGCCATGCGGCTGGGGGTTTTTGATATTGCTGAAATTGAGGTGGTTGGTAACGAAATTGTCGATACTGACGCGGTTATTGCCGCTTCTTCAATTAATCTGGGCGACAGCATCTTTTTTGTTGATTTGAACCAGGCCAATTACAATATAAATGAAATTATGGGTTTGGATGAGCTGGAGATTTCTAAAATCTTTCCCAATAAAATATTAATTCGGATGGTTGAGAAAGACCCCATCGGAGTGATCAATTTCGATAATAAACTATATTATCTGGATAAAGACGGCGATCTTATTGAGGATAGTGAATATCTGCGTAAAACTGATATTCCGATCATTTACGGTGTCAATAGTGTGACTGCCGATGCCATTGGCCGAAGTGTGGAGGTTGATCCTTACTGGCGTTTTAATATTGTCTTGCGGATTTTAAATGAACTCAATGCCCAGGGCTTTTTGGCAAAGATCTCGGAAATTCGGATTACCGCCGATAATACATATGAGATTTTGACAAAGAATGGAACGATTTTTACAGTCTGGGATTACGACAATTTTATAGAAAATGAGGCTTATATCAATACTAACCTTAATAAAAACACCAGTAATATGAGCATCAATCTGACAACTGGCAACCAGCCAATTGTTAAAACCCGATAATAACCGCTCTCAGAAAAAATAAAGTATTTTTATGTATAATCCTTGAGACAAATTTTATTAAATTTCCGTTGAAAGTGTTGATAAATTTGTAAATACAGGTTAATATAATAGAGTGAAGCATTTTTTAAATTGAAACCAAGACAGACGGTTAATGAATGACTGGTTCAGTGTTTCAATAAAATGAAGTGAACAAGCAAATAGTGACAATATAATCTTGAAGAAACTAATATAAGCGATGCTGTTAGTGATGAGGAGGATAAAAAGTGTTTGAATTAGATGGAAATTATGATAATTTCGCGAAAATTCGAGTTGTAGGAGTTGGTGGCGGCGGTAACAATGCGATAAACCGAATGATTGAAGCGGGAATGAAAGGTGTGGATTTTATTGCCGTCAATACGGATAAGCAGGCTTTAGCGCTGGCATTGGCAGAAAAAAAACTGCAAATCGGAGAAAAAATCACACAGGGTCTTGGTTCAGGCGGAAATCCGGAAATCGGACAGAAAGCAGCAGAAGAAAGTAAAGACGCTGTAGCTGATATGATCAAAGATACCGACCTTCTGTTTTTGACAGCAGGAATGGGTGGCGGAACCGGTTCAGGTGCGGCTCCAATTATTGCTCGGATTGCAAAAGATATGGGAATCCTGACCATTGGTGTTGTAACGAAACCTTTCTCTTTTGAAGGACGAGTCAGAATGCGCAATGCTCAGATCGCCAGTGAATTTTTACAGGAAAATGTGGACTCGCTGGTAACCATTCCTAATGATCGTCTACTGCGAATGGCGGATAAATCCACATCACTTAAAGATGCTTTTAAATTAGCTGATGATGTGCTCTTGCAAGGGGTGAAAAGTATTTCCGACCTGATTGCCATGCCTGGTTTAATCAGTTTAGACTTTGCTGATGTTAAAACGATTATGAAGGATACTGGTTTGGCGCACATGGGCGTTGGTATGGCTTCTGGCGACAACCGTGCGGAAGAAGCTGCAAAACAGGCGATCTTAAGTCCGCTTCTGGAAACCCAGATCGATGGGGCAACAGGTGTGCTGCTTAATATTACAGCGGGTGAAGACTTGTCACTGTTTGAAGTTGACAAAGCGGCCAGTATTGCCCGAGAAGCTTCAGATCCGGATGCCAATTTTATCTTTGGTGCGACCATTGATGAATCACTGGGTGATGAAATTAAAATTACGGTTATCGCAACAGGATTTTTATCAGGTGGCGAGAAAGAAAAGAAAGCTGCAATCAAAAAAGTTGTTAAAACTGCAAATGCACCGGAACATGCCGGCGAATTTTCAATCCCTGATTTTTTAACAAGAGAAGATTAATATAAATGAAATGTCCTTTTTGCGCCCACGAAGAAAGTCGGGTTGTCGATTCCCGTCCCAGTGACGAAGGATCGATGATTCGCCGCAGACGGGAATGTCTGTCTTGCCGCAAACGCTTTACTACCTACGAGCGGGTGGAAATGATCCCTTTAATGGTGGTCAAAAAAAATGGTCAGCGAACACCCTTTGACAAAAACAAGGTGCTAAATGGTATGGTTAGAGCTTGTGAAAAGCGACCGGTGCCCCTTGACGTCATACGCGATTTTGTGGATGAGCTGGAAAGAAACCTTTACCAGAGCGAGACCAAAGAGATTACATCACATTTTATCGGTGAGAAGGTAATGGAAGCCCTTAAAAAGATGGATGAAGTGGCTTATGTTCGCTTTGCCTCTGTTTATCGCCAGTTTAAGGACGTGGATTCATTTATGGATGAATTAAATCGTCTGCGTCGGGAGAAGGAAACGGAGGAAAAGGCATGAAACAGTTTGAGGAAATCATCGCAAGTAAGTCGATTTATAAAGGTCGAATTCTAGATCTTGACCTTCATGATGTACGTTTGCCTGATGGCAATACCGCCAAGCGTGAAGTTGTTTCGCATCATGGGGCGGTGGCACTGTTACCAGTCTTTCAAGGTTGTATTTATTTTGTCAGACAGTACCGGATCGCTGCAGGTAAGATCCTGACGGAAATTCCTGCGGGTTTATTGGAAGCGGGAGAAGACCCTTATGATGCGGCTGTTCGGGAATGTCGTGAAGAAATTGGTTTGCGACCCCTCGAACTTTTTAAACTGGGGGAGTTCATGCCGACTCCTGGTTACTGTACTGAAAAAATAAGCTTATTTGCCGGCACGAATTTTGCTCAAGATCCCTTACAGCAAGATCAGGATGAGTTTTTAAAAGTTGTGCGAATCCCGATTAGAGCTGTCAGAACACTTTTTTTGAACGGACAGTTCTCGGATGGGAAAACAAGCGCGGCACTAGGCTATTATTTTACAACTGAAAGCATCGGCCGAAAAGGTTAATAAGTTTCAATGGGAATAGATGATTTATTTGATGCCGGGCATTTAAATGAATCATCTTTTTGATTGAATGCGATTATCTCGGTTCTAAAGAAGTGGTGCTGATGATAAGGAGGAAAAAATTAATGAGCTTAAAAGCGTTTTATACAAGCCAAGGCCAAGAAAAAAAGGAGAGGTGGTGTCAGAATGCCTAATTTTTCGTCCGATTATTTTTTAGATCTTTTATTGAGTCTGCCAGGAATTCTTCTGGCCATCTCTTTTCATGAAATGGCACATGGCTTTGCCGCCGATGCCATGGGTGATCCAACCCCCAAACTGGCTGGTCGCCTGACGGTTAATCCGCTTAAACACATCGATCCACTGGGTCTCTTGTCCATGCTTTTATTTCGTTTCGGCTGGGCAAAACCGGTGCCGATTAATCCCCTGAATTTTAAAGATCGGAAAAAGGGGATGATAATCGTATCATTGGCGGGGATTCTGACCAACCTTTTATTGGGATTTTTGGGAATGGTGATTTATTATGCAGTGTTGCCAATTCAAAATGAAGTATTATTAGAGATTCTAGAATATATTTACTTCTATAATATTGTTTTTGCGGTCTTCAACCTTTTGCCCATTCCGCCCCTGGACGGCTCCAAGGTGCTGATGGTTTTTCTGCCCAACAAAGCCCTGCCAACATTCTATGAGTTTCAGAAATACGGGATGTTTATTATTCTGGGGCTGGCAATTACAGGGCTCTTGAGTACAATTATCACTCCATTTATTTATCGGATTATAAATTTGTATGCAAAAATATTAAATCCAGTATTTTCGTTTATTTGGGCTCTTTGGTACTGAAGATGAGTTTAGCGGTTAATTTAAATGGCTTTGAGGGCCCGCTGGATCTGCTGATTCATCTGATCCAGAAAAACAAAGTAAATATCTGTGAAATTTCTATCGTCGAAATAACTCGTCAATATATGGAACAAATGAAAGAATGGCAGAAAATGAATCTGGAAATTGCCAGCGAATTTGTACTGATGGCGTCGAGACTGTTAGAAATTAAGGCAAAAGCGCTTTTGCCAAAAACAAAGACTGATGAAGAAACACCGGAAGATCTTGAAAAAAAGCTGGTTCGTCAGCTGATGGAATATAAAATATTCAAAGAGATCAGCCTGTATCTCAAAGAACGGGAAGAAGTTGAACTGCTGGCAGTTTATAAAGATCCGGAATACCTGCCGATAAGCCATCAACCGGAGGCTATCGCCATTGATCCTTTCCAACTGGCTGAGGCTTTGAGAAAAGTATTGATTAAAAAAGAAGCGACTCAGGAAGAGCCGCTTGTGCAACAGGAAATTATCAAGGAAATATTTAGTATTGAAGATAAAATTGTTGAAATTACCAAGTTTTTAAGGGATGCCGGCGATGAAGGAATGTCTTTTACCGATCTTCTGCATCCCGGGATTTGCCGCGAGGAAGTGGTGGTCATTCTTTTGTCGCTGCTGGAAATGGTTAAATTTAATGGGGTGCGACTATTTCAGGAAAGACTGTTTTATGATTTCTCGATCCAGGGGGAGGCGTGCTGATGGATAGTGATGAATTAGCGGGAATTTTGGAAGGCATTCTGTTTGGAGCCGGTGATGCGGTTTCAATGAATAGCTTGACCAAGGTTTTAGAAGTGCCTGCCGCTGATATCCGGTTTGCGTTGGAGATTCTAAAACAGGATTATCGGTCAAAAGCCAGGGGTATCCGTCTTGTTGAGGTGAAAGACACATATCAATTATCAACCAAGCCAGAACTTCATGAGCACATCAGACAAATCATGGGACAGGAGCAGAAAAGCGGTCTCTCACGAGCGGCAATGGAAACACTGGCCATTATCGCCTATCGACAGCCCATTACCAGGCAGGTCATCGATGAAATTCGTGGCGTTGCGTCCAGTAAGGCCCTGCAGAGACTTTTAGATCAGCAGCTGATCTGTGAATGCGGTCGTTTAGAGGCGCCGGGCCGACCATTTCTCTATAAAACCAGTAACGAATTTTTAAAAGCTATGGGCTTTAAAGATTTAAAAGAGATGCCGGATTATGAAACATTTTCTGAGGGTCAACAGCAAGTATTTAATCTTGAAGACGCAGATGATCCCAAAGCTGATGTCGAAATGACTTCTAATGAAGTCAGTGATTCAGTTGATGACGGGAAGCAAACTGGTATACAGATTCCGGATCAGGAGGATGTGCCATGAGATTGCAGAAATTTATGGCTAATTGTGGCGTCGCATCAAGGCGTAAATCCGAAGCCTTGATTTTGGCAGGTCAGGTTAAGGTTAATAATGTATTGGTAGCGGAACTGGGCACTCAGATTGATCCTTTAGTTGACCAGGTTGAAGTGCAGGGACGGTTGCTTGAAAGACCGGGATTTGCTTATTTTTTTCTGAACAAGCCCAAGGGTGTTCTCACGACTGTTACGGATACTCATAACCGGCCCTGTGTGATGGACTTGCTGCCGGAAATCCCCGGTCTTCATCCGGTTGGACGATTGGATATGGATACTGAAGGGCTCTTGCTTTTAACGAATGATGGCGAGCTGACCTACTTGTTGACCCATCCCAAACATGAGTTTAGTAAAACTTATGAAGGCCTGGTTAAAGGAATCCCTTCTGATCAGGCGTTAAAGGATTTTGCGACGGGAATGGAAATTGAAGATTATCGGACGGCACCGGCTGCTATTCGCGTTTTAGCTCAGGAAAATGATAAGACTCGACTTGAGATGATCATCCATGAAGGCAAAAAAAGACAGATCAGAAAAATGTGTCAGGCGATGGGAACGCCCATAATCAGTCTGAAACGAACGGCAATTGGAAAACTCAAGCTGGGTAAGCTGAAAAGTGGTCAGTTTCGCATGCTAACAGAGGCGGAAGTAAATTATTTAAAGGAGATAAATCAATGGTGAAAATTGGCTTTCCTCGGGAATTTGAGAAAATTGCTTTTCTTTTTCCGGAAAAAGAAAAACAGAAGGATCTTTTTTTAATGGCAGAAGATACCGAGACAAACCAGGTGATGGGGGTTATTCGGTTTTATTATACAGGCGAGCAGGTTACAATCTATGAAATAAAGATGCCATACCAGGGTGAGGGCCGGCTTTCAGTTTTAGACGGGATGGTTAGAACTTTGTTCTTTAAAATGGCGGAACAGGAATGTCATGAGGCGGTGGTTAAGCCATCCGGGAATGTTTTTGACGAGTATTTTCAAGGGCACCAATTTAAAAAAACCAAACAGGGTCTTGTAAATTCTGATTTTCCAGCTGAATTTTTTAAACCCTGTGAGGGGTGCCGTGAGCAGTAATTCGCTAAGAATCATTGACCTGGTCTGGACTTTTCTAAAACCAGTGATTAATGAGGGGGATACAGTCATGGATGCGACTGCCGGAAATGGTCATGATACGCTGAAATTGGCTCAGAGTGTTGGTGCCAAAGGCCAGGTCTTTGCCTTTGACATCCAGGAAACAGCTATCAGTAATACAAAAAGGCTGCTGGATGAAAACGGCTTGTTAGATCGGGTGAAACTATTCCAGGATGATCACGCCTGTTTTGATATCTATTTGAAGGCCGCAGCAGTAACGCGTCTCAAAGCGGTTGTCATTAATCTTGGCTATTTACCGGGTGGTTCCCGACAACTTGTGACAAAAACAGAAAACTCATGTAAGTTAATGGAGAAATGCCTGGTGTATCTTGAGGATCAGGGATTGATAACCGTGTGTCTTTATCCCGGTCATCCGGAAGGCGAGATGGAAGCCAAAGCTTTGCTTGATTGGGCTGGGCAGTTGCAGAAACCATTCATCGCACATCATTTTAAAACTTTAAATCGCAACAAGCCACCCAGTTTGTTAATGATTCAGAAAATGAGGGTATCATGAAAGAAGCAGAAGGAATCCGCAATGAAAACCGCGATACCTTAGCTTACATCAGACGGATTTATCAAAGCCTGAGTAAAAGCCACAAACGGATCGCCGATTATATCTTAAATCATTATGATGAGATTGCACAGATGTCAGCCATCAAAGTAGCGCATGAGGTTAAAGTTAGCGAAGCGACAGTCGGACGCTTTTCGGTTGCGATAGGCTATGAAGACTATCCGGAATTTCGAAGGGCCCTGAAAAGTGAAATTAATCGTAAGCTGACAACAATTGAGCGAATTGAACAGTCCATGAAACATGATGAACAGGAAAAAGCCTTTCAGGAGACGGTTCAGAATGTTTTAAAGACAGATATGACAAACATTCATGCGACCTTTGAAGAGTTTAACTACGAACTGTTTACAGAATGTATCGACTTGATTTTAGCCGCCAGAAAAGTGGTTATTATCGGTTTTAGAACAACGACTCTTTTAACGGAGCATCTGGGTTATTATCTCAATCTGATTCTTGACAACGTGCGGGTCGTTAATTACGGAGTAGCCGATATTTATGAACATCTCATTCATGTGAATGAGGAAGACCTGGTTATTGCCATCAGTTTTCCCCGCTATGCCCATAAAACCTATGAAGCGGTTGAGTTTTTAAAAGCCAAAGGAGTGAAAATCATAACGATTTCTGACAGCGAGAGTGCTCCGATTAATGATTTTACGCGATATCGGCTGATCGCTAAAAGCAATGTCTACTCCTTTGTAGATTCTTTGGTGGCGCCCTTGTCACTGATAAATGCCCTGGTAATTTCGGTTGGCCTGCGCAATATCAGCCGCACTAAAGAAGCGTTTAATGAGCTGGAAACGATCTGGAAAGATCATTATATTTATACCGATGATGAAGTAACTATAAAGGAGAAGCATGAGTAAAATAGGGATTGTTGGCGGTGGACCAGCAGGGATGATGGCTGCATTTGCAGCGTCGCAGGCCGGCCATCAGGTGGATTTGTATGAACAGAATGAAAAGCTGGGTAAGAAATTGTATATCACTGGAAAGGGACGATGCAATTTAACCAATGCCTGTGACAGTGAGCAGTTTTTTAAGATGATTGTGCGCAATCCCCGCTTTATGTATTCAGCACTAAATCGTTTTAACAGCCAGGATTTTATGACATTTATGGAAGCTGCGGGAGTGCCCTTGAAAATTGAACGAGGAGATCGCGTTTTTCCGGTTTCAGATAAATCCAGCGATGTCATCAGGGGGTTTATCAAAAGTCTGGAAAAAAATAAAGTTGTCGTTTTCTTAAATAATCAAATTACCGGCCTTGAAATCGAGGAAAATAGAGTGACGGGATTACGGTTAAAGGATGGCGTAATAAAAGATTATGACGCAGTTATTTTAGCAACAGGCGGAAAATCATATCCATCGACGGGATCGGACGGTACCTTTTTTGAAATATTAAAAACTGCTGGACATACGGTTACCCCCTTACGACCGGCATTGGTTCCAATTAACACTCGTGAACAGTGGCCGAAAAATCTGCAGGGGCTAGCTTTAAAAAATGTTCAATTAACGCTTTATGAAAAAAACAAGAAAATTGCAGGTGAAATGGGTGAAATGCTTTTTACCCATTTTGGAATTTCCGGGCCGCTGGTGTTGTCTTTAAGTTCACTGATTTCCCGCGACGCAAGTCAGTATTCTTTTAAGCTCGATTTGAAACCGGGACTCACTGAAGAAGCTCTTGATAAACGCATCAGCCGTGACTTTTTAAAATATCAAAATCGGGATTTTTCCAACAGTTTAAATGACTTACTGCCATCAAAAATGATTCCGGTTATCATTGAAAAGTCTGGAATTGATCCCTTTCAGAAGGTTAACCAGATAACGAAAGAAAACCGCCGAAAACTGGTTAAGCTTTTAAAATGCCTGGAAATGGATGTTGAATCACTGCGTGGTTTTAAAGAGGCAATCATAACGGCGGGTGGAGTCTCAGTTAAGGAAGTCAATCCCAGCACCATGGAATCGAAAATGATTAAAAACCTGTTTTTGACAGGTGAGATGCTTGACATTGATGCTTTGACTGGCGGATACAATATTCAACTGGCCGTTTCGACAGGATTTCTGGCTGGACAAAATGTTTAATGGAGGAAATGATGCAAATAGCCATTGACGGCCCGGCAGGGGCAGGCAAATCAACCATTGCCAAAAAAATAGCGCAAATTTATGGGATCACCTATCTGGATACTGGGGCTATGTATCGGTGTGTGGCGCATTGTGTATTAAAAGAGTTGGGTGATTGTTTTTCTGATCAGGCAGCAATTATTAAGATTGCCAAGACGGTTAAAATTGAATTTAAGCAGGATCAGGTATTCTGTAATGGTGAAGATGTCACCTTAGAGATCAGAACGCCCTTGGTGTCACAGCATACCTCAGATGTGGCAAAAATTTCGGAGGTCCGCAATATTTTAGTGAAGCAGCAGCAGGAGTATGCAAAAAAAAATCCGGTGATTATGGATGGTCGGGATATCGGTTCGGTGGTTTTGCCCCACGCTGAATTTAAATTTTATCTGGATGCGGATGTAACCGAACGAGCCTATCGTCGCCACAAGGAATTGGTGCAAAAGAATATCGAAAAAGATCTTGAAGAGATAAAACAGGAAATCGAAAGTCGGGATGAGAATGATAAAAATCGACTGGTGGGACCACTGTGTCAGGTTGATGAAGCGATTTTAATTGATACCACTGGACGCGGTATCGATGAAGTTGTGGCACTGATAAAAAGTTATATTGATGGAGAAACGATATGATTTACAGTATTTGTCGCATCATCGTTTACTTTATTAATCTGCTGATCTTTAATTTTAAGATTCGCGGTAAAGAGAATATTCCCAAAGACGGCAGCGCTCTGATCTGTCCCAATCATGTCAGTGTTTATGACCCCTGTGTAATTGCCTCCATCACCCCCCGCTATATTCATTTTATGGCTAAGGCGGAATTGTTTGAAAATCCTTTTTTAAGATGGCTGCTAAAAAGTCTTCATGCTTTTCCGGTCAACCGGGGTCATGTGGGCATGGATACCATTAAGACTTCCTTAAAGGTTCTGCGGGAAGATAATCTTTTAGGAATTTTTCCAGAGGGAACGCGTGTCAAGGAAGGGGAAAGGATTCCCCCGGCACCCGGTTTTGTCGTCTTTGCACTCAAAACAAAATCGCCGATTATTCCGGTAAAAATTGTCGGCCAATATGGTTTCAGAAAAAAAATTGAAATCATTGTGGGTCAGCCCATTTATCTGACTGACCACTATGGTAAAAAACATTCTGAAGAAGAGCTTAAAGAATTAAGCGAAGCAATTATGGATCAGGTCTATGAACTGAGTTAGGATAAACATGGAAATCATTGTTGCAGAAAAATCAGGTTATTGTTTTGGCATAAAAAATGCTATGAAACTGGTGCAGGAAACCCTTGAAAAAGAGGATCAGAAGATTTATTCATTGGGGCCGATCAGCCATAATAAACAAGAAATTGAACGGCTTGAAAAAAAAGGTGTCACCATTATTTCGGAGGACGAGATTGACGCGATCGCTGAAGGCTGCGTGATTTTACGGTCACATGGGGTCAGTAAAGCGGTGATTGAAAAACTCGAACTAAAAGGGCTGACTATTGTCAATGCGACCTGTCCCTATGTAAGGGCTGTCCAAAAGAAGGTGGAAGAATATCATCGGCTGGGCTATCAGATCATGATTATTGGTGATAAAAATCATCCTGAAGTGATTGGGGCCAATGGCTGGTGTCAGGAAAAAGCTTTAATAATTAATGCGATAAATGAGTTGGAAAAGTTTGAAAACTATGATAAAATATGTATTGTGGCTCAAACCACTATTGTGGAGGAAAAATTCACAGAAATTTGCCTGGCAGTAGAAAAAAGAGCACCTGAAGTCGTTATATTTAATACTATTTGTAGTGCCACAGCTGAACGACAGGCGGCTGCGAAGATCACTGCAGAAGAAGTAGAATATATGATCGTGATAGGAGGATATCACAGTTCCAACACCCAGAAACTGTTCGATATTTGTAAAACTATCTGCGAAAAAACTTGTCATATAGAAACCGTCCGGGATTTGAATTTGAATGAGGTTATACGATATCAAAAAATCGGCATAACGGCAGGCGCCTCAACACCGGATTGGATCGTTAAGGAGGTATTGGAAGGTATGGAAGAGCAAAACAAATTTGCTGAGGAAAATGCAGTCGAAGAAGTAACAGCTGCTGAGGTAGAAGAAGTGGTTGATGGTGAAGCTGTCAAAGATGAGTATGATGACGATAACTTTGATTTTGCAGATGCAATCGAAGAGTCTTTAAAGACCATTCGACGCGGTGCTGAAGTTGAAGGTGAAGTTATTCATATTGCTGACGATGAAGTTATTTTAAACATCGGTTATAAGGCAGATGGCGTTATCAAAAAAAGTGATTTTACCTGGAGAAGCGAAGAATCTTTATCAGACCTGGTCAAGATGAACGATAAGATCTGGTGTATAGTTACTGATTTGAATGAAGGTTCTGGAAATGTTAAACTTTCAAAAATCAAGTATGATAATCGACTGGTTCAAAATCAGCTGCGTGATGCTTTTGAAAATAAAACAGTTCTGGAAGGAACCGTCAAAGATATTTCTGGAAATGGACTGATTGTAGATATTGGCTTTACTGAAATTTATATGCCAGCATCTCAGTATCATGTGCGTTATGTGAAGGATTTAAAAACCCTGGTTGGCGAAAAAGTTAAAGGCCAGATCATTGATTATAATCCAAAACGTCGACGTGCGATTCTGTCACAGAAAGTATTATTGGAAAAAGACATCAAAGAACGTCGGGAACAGGCAAAACAGGTTAAAGAAAAACGTTTTGATGAATTGAATGTGGATGATGTTGTAAAAGGAACGGTTAAAACAATCACCAGCTTTGGGATTTTTGTTGATCTTGATGGCATCGATGGATTTGTTCATCGTTCAGATCTGACCTGGGAAAAAATCGGCGATCCTAAAGATGCCGTAGAAAAAGGCCAGGAAATCGAAGCGAAAGTCATTGCCAAAAACGACGAAGACAAAAAAATCAAATTAAGCGTGAAAGTATTAATGCCACGTCCATGGGACGCTTTCATCAACCAGTATAAAGTTGATGATGAAGTGGAAGTCACGATTACGAATATTCTTGATTTTGGTGCTTTTGCCCGCATTATGCCAGGCGTCGAAGGACTGATTCATATTTCAGAAATTTCTTACAACCGCGTTGAGTCAGTCGCTTCTGTCTTAAGCGTTGGTGAAGTTCTGAAAGTTAAAATCATTGGCATCAATGAAGAAAAAGAGAAAATCAGCTTAAGCAAAAAAGCGACAGAAGAAGCGCCAGAGCGTCCTGCTCAGACAAGAAGAGAACAGAGCAGTAACCGTGGTGATCGTGAAAGATCATCAAACGCTTCGCCACGAGCTCGCAAACCGCGACCACAGGGTAATGAAAACCGAAATACAACAGTCTACGAAGAGAATGCCGGTGTAACACTGGGCGATTCATTCGGAGATATGTTCAGTGGTTTGTTTGACGATAACGAAGAGTAAAATTAGTATTGCAGGAATATTTTAGCTGGTGAATCACTCAAAAGAAGTGGTTTCAAGACTTGTTTAAGATAATTCCGAAAGATAACAATTAAGCCGCTAATGAGTATATCCAATGATGAGACTCTTTAGTGGCTCTCTTTTTTGCTTGCAATTTTTTTTGAACATGTTATAATACTAATAAATCCAAGCGGAATACTTGGATATAGATGGAGGTTGATTGTGAAACTTTCTACAAAAGGACGATATGGCGTTCTGGCAATGGTGGAGCTGGCGCTCCAGTATGGTCAAGGTCCAATATCAATCAAGGAGATTGCAGAAAAACAAAGTTTTTCTGACTCATATATGGAACAGCTCTTTTCAGCTTTAAAAAGAGCGGGGTTGGTAAAAAGTATTCGGGGAGCTCGTGGCGGCTATATTCTAGCCCGGAAGCCCGATCAAATCATTGTTGGTGATATTATCAGATCGCTGGAAGGTCCGATTGAACTGGCACAATGTATTACTGGTTCAGATTGCGAAAAGTCGCCAGAGTGCCTGACGAAAGAATTGTGGATTGATGTCATGGACAGTATTAACCAGGTTATTGATCATCGGACATTACAGGATTTACTGGATGGAAAAGAGGCATAATATGAAAAGAATTTACCTGGATCATGCGGCGACAACTCCCATTGATCCCCAAGTGTATGAGGTGATGACAAAAATCTTGGCTGAAGAATATGGGAATCCCTCATCGATTTATAGTGAAGGACGAAGTGTCAAGAAATATGTCGAAACTGCCCGCGAACAGATAGCGAAAGCCATCAATGCCGACATTCGTGAAATTTATTTTACCGGTTCCGGTTCTGAGGCTGATAATTGGGCGATCAAAGGCATAGCGATGAAAAATCGTGCTAAGGGCAAGCATATTATCACCACCCAGATCGAACACCATGCAATTTTGCACACTTGTGAATACCTGGAAAAAGACGGCTTTGAGGTCACATATCTGCCAGTTGATGAATTTGGCTTAATTTCTCTAGATGATCTGAAAGCAGCCATTCGCAAAGATACAATACTGGTGTCAATTATGTTTGCTAACAACGAGATTGGAACAATCGAACCAATCAAAGAAATTGGCGAGATCGTTAAAGAAAAAGGCGTTATTTTCCATACTGACGCAGTTCAGGCATTTGGCAATGTTCCGATTGATGTCAAAGATCTTAATGTGGATCTTTTGTCGATATCTGCTCATAAAATATATGGTCCAAAAGGGATGGGCGCACTTTTTATCAGAAAAGGCGTGCTGATTGATAACCTGATTCATGGCGGTGCTCAGGAAAGAAAGAAAAGAGCTGGAACGGAAAATACCGCTGGGATCGCTGCTTTTGGAAAAGCTGCTGAATTGGCTGTAATTAATCTTGAAGAAAACAGCAAACATCTGCAGACGCTCAGAGACATGTTGATTGAAGGTGTGATGGCAAAAATTCCGCAAGTGCGCTTGAATGGCCATCCAACAAAACGCCTGCCAGGTAATGTTAGTTTTTGTTTTGACTATATTGAAGGTGAATCAATTCTTTTAAGTCTTGATCTGGCCGGCATTGCTGCATCCAGCGGTTCAGCCTGTACTTCAGGATCACTTGATCCATCCCATGTTTTACTTGCGATTGGCCTGCCGGCTGGTGTCGCCCACGGGTCACTGCGGTTAACCATTGGAAAACATACCAGTCAGGAAGATATTGAATATGTGATTGAACAGTTGGTGGTTATTATTGAACGGTTGCGAAAAATGTCACCCATAGATGTCAATTGTCCCATTGATGACGCGGTTTTTGAGGACGCAGGACATCATCATTAAGAATAAAAGGAGAAAAAAGATGGATTATACAGATAAAGTAATGGAGAACTTCCAGAACCCCAAACATGTTGGGGAACTTAGTGATGCAAATGGTGTCGGTCAGGTTGGCAGCCCAGCCTGCGGCGATATTATGAAAATCTTTTTAAAGATTGACGATGACGGAATAATTCAGGATGCCTCTTTTAAAACCTTTGGTTGCGGCGCGGCGATTGCTTCAAGCAGCATGGCAACGGATATGATTATCGGCATGAATATTGAAGAAGCGGCAAAACTGAAAAATTCGGAAGTGGTTGAAGCCCTTGGGGGACTGCCCAATGAAAAAATTCACTGTTCAGTATTGGCAGCTGAGGCGATTCAGGCAGCTATTGATGATTATAAAAAAGGTGCGACAGCATAAACATAAAGCCTTTAATCGGATTGTTTTATCTGATTAAGGGCTTGTTGTTAATTATACTGTCTTAAAAAAATTCAAACAACAGTAATCATCAAAGGGTTTTATCTGATTTCTGAAGAAATGGCAATGGTTTGAATGTTTACTAGTTTTAATACATCGTATGAAATTTGGCGGTAATAAGTATTTAACTGAAATATGGGCAAGGCTGGGAATTTTGTTGGAGTGAGTTGTGAGAAAAATATGATTAAAAATGGAGCTCAAATGAATCAGAATGTTTTATATCAGTTTTCAACGTTAAAGATCTTTAATGATAAAGGCTATGATGGCGACCTGACACAGGAAGCATTAAAAAGTTATGGAGATATCGGATTGGGAACCTTCAATACTTTAGATGGTGAGCTGATTCTGATTGACGGCGCCGTATATCAGGCAGATGGTGACTGTAAACTCAAAAAAGGCGATGAAGGGGCTTTAATCCCCTTTGCAGTAATGGGCTTTTTAGGCGACACAAAAGCATTGCGACTGAAAAGACCTTTAAGTATGGACGCTGTGAAAGAGGTGCTTGATCAAAAAATCGCTTTTGACGATCCCATTGTGTTGGCGGTTTTAGAAGGCGATTTTTTAAATTTAACGCTCCACAGTGTTTGGCCTCAGGAAAAACCTTATCGCAGCCTGGATGCGATTGTCTCCGAGCAGAAGCTAGTCCGAGTATGTCATCAGAAAGGGCGGCTTGTTGGCATTCGCTGTCCTCAGTCAGCTAATGAAAAAAATGTGGTCGGTTGGCATTTTCACTATTTGTCAGATGATCAGACGATTGGCGGCCATGTTAATGATTTTATGAGCCTGGATTTGCTGATCCGGTATTCAATAAAAGATCAGATAATTGAGATTTCTATCTGACAAGAAAATCCAATAAATCAGATTGTCCATTTTCCGCAAATGAAAAAGCGGCTGATGGCGCATGGGCTAATTCTTAAATAGTGGTTGACAATTTTTGATTAAATGAATATAATCAATTTTATGAATCATTAAATGCGTTGAAGGCGAAGACTGAAGCAGTGCTTATTGCAGAGAGAAAGAAGCTGGTGAAATTCTTTTATAAACACCTTATAGTTGCCGCGCCTGAGCTGCAAAGAAGAAATAAGTATTTTTTGCCGGGAGACCGTTATCCAGAAAAGAGAGCAGTGCGAAGCACTGCTAATTTGGGTGGTACCGCGGAAAAATATAACCGTCCCTTGCGTGATGCAGGGCTTTTTTTGTTTGGTGGAAAATGCCTGGTCTGGCATAATGTGAAAATAAAGGAGAAGTAATGAAACCACTAGGACTTAACGAAATCAGAGAGAAGTATCTGGAATTTTTTGAAGGAAAAGATCATTTGCGGCTTAAGAGCTTTCCGCTGGTTCCGATTAACGATAGAAGTTTGCTCTTGATCAATTCAGGAATGGCACCAATGAAACCCTATTTTACCGGTGATGAAGTGCCGCCGAAAAAACGGGTAACAACCTGCCAGAAGTGTATTCGAACTCCTGATATTGAAAATGTTGGAAAAACCGCGCGACACGGGACATTTTTTGAAATGCTGGGAAATTTTTCATTTGGAGATTATTTCAAAGAGGAAGCGATTCCCTGGGCATGGGAGTTTTGTACTGAGGTAATGGGAATGCCCGCCGAAAAGATTCATATTTCTATTTATCTGGATGATGATGAAGCCTATGATATTTGGCATCATGATGTAGGTATTCCCAAAGAACGAATCGTGCGACTGGGTAAAGAAGACAATTTCTGGGAGCATGGCTTGGGACCCTGCGGACCCTGTTCGGAACTTTATTTTGATCGTGGTGAAGAATATGGTTGTGACAGCCCGACCTGTGGGGTAGGTTGTGAATGTGATCGCTATATTGAATTTTGGAACCTGGTTTTTACTCAGTTTGACAAGGATGAGCAAGGAAATTATAATCCGCTGGAAAATCCCAATATTGACACGGGCATGGGTTTGGAACGTTTGGCTACCATTATGCAAGGTGTTGGGACCATTTTTGAAGTGGACACCGTTGGGCATGTTCTGAATTATATTTGTCAGAAGGCTGGCGTGAAATATGGCGAAGATGCTGAGGATGATATTTCCATCCGAGTAATCACCGACCATATTCGCAGTGTAACCTTTATGATTGCTGATGGTGTTATGCCGGGAAACGAAGGTCGTGGATATGTGCTTAGACGTCTTTTACGGCGAGCGGTGCGACATGGTAAGCTTTTAGGGATTCAGGGGCTGTTTTTGTCCGATGTGGCCAAAGAAGCGATTCGGGTATCAGAAGGCGCTTATCCGGAATTAAAGGAAAAACAGGATTTTATCCAGAAACTCATTAGAATTGAAGAGGAACGTTTCAAAGAAACGATTGATCAGGGATTGGCCTTGTTAAATAAGGAAATCGACAAGATAATCGAAATGGAAGAATCAGTCTTCCCGGGAAATGGCGCTTTTAAACTTTACGATACTTTTGGTTTTCCGATTGATTTGACAAAAGAAATTGTTGAAGAACGCGGCTTGACTGTGGCGATCCATGAATATGAAGAAGCAATGCAGGCACAAAGAGACAGAGCCCGTCAAGATCGTCTGAACAGCGATCACGCGGTTTGGGCAGACGATCCCTTTAACCCATTGGGAGCGGATGCCGTCAGTCGTTTTGTGGGTTATGACAAACTGTCTGTTGAAGGAGAAATCCTCGGTCTGGTGGTTAATGAAAGGCTGGTTGACCAGGCCAACGCTGGTGATGAAGTCATTCTTTTACTTGATGAAACGTCTTTTTATGCAGAAAGTGGTGGACAGACCGGCGATAAAGGGATGATCCAAAATGGAAACGGCGAAATTGAAATCAATGATTGTAAAAAAGGCAGCCTGAATCGTCATCTGCATTTCGGCGTAGTCAAATCTGGGAGTTTTAAGGTTGGTGACACGGTAATTACGGAAGTTGACAAAAAACTCAGAAATGCTACTGAAAGAAATCATACTTCAACACATATGATGCATCGGGCATTGCGAAATGTTTTGGGTGACCATGTGGAGCAGGCGGGTTCTTTTGTTTCACCGGAACGACTGCGATTTGACTTTAATCATTTTCAGGCCATGACGCATGAAGAAATCAGACAGGTTGAAGAAATGGTCAATCAGGCAATTCTTGAAGCCTACGATATTGATATTTTTGAAACATCCATCGATCAGGCAAAGGCCTTAGGTGCTACAGCCCTCTTTGGTGAAAAGTATGGAGAAATTGTTCGGGTTGTTAAAATTGGCGACTATAGCACGGAATTATGTGGTGGCTGTCATATGACCAATTCTGCAAAAGCGGGCATGTTTAAAATTATCAGTGAAGCCGGGGTAGCCGCTGGTGTCAGACGAATTGAAGCAGCAACGGGCTTTAATGCTGTGAATCTGGTGGAAAAAATGGATGATACGTTGCTGGAGGTGGCAGGAGCCCTTAAAACGAATCCTGACCAGTTGCTGGAAAAAGTCCATGAGTTAGCTGAGAGTAATAAACATAAAGAAAAAACGATTGCTGAATTGAAACAGAAATTTGCTGGTAATGTGGTTTTAGATATTCACCAGAATATGTCTATTTTTGCTGGGGTGCAGATTACGGTAGCTGATGTTGAAAATCTGGGAATGGATGAGCTGAGAAATGTTGGCGATCTTCTCAAAGACCGGATGGGTTCTGGGATTGTCCTCTTGGGCAGTAGCCATGATAATAAAGTTAATTTTATTGCCATGGCGACAAAAGATGTCGTGGCGCGTGGCTTTCATGCCGGAAAAGTTATCAAGGAAGTGGCGGCTGTTGCCGGCGGCGGCGGCGGTGGACGGCCAGATATGGCGCAAGCTGGAGGGAAAGACCCGGAAAAACTCCTGGAAGCATTGAAAAAGGGTGAGGCTTTGATTCAGGAGCAGTTAAATTAATTCAGGATCACTTTAAAAATTCTGTCATTTAACTTGTATTTTTGATGGGTATGATGTAAAATAAATACAGTTGATTGTGAAGGAGGTCAGGCAACGATGGGAGAAAATACGATGATAGATCGTGGGACAATAATGTTTGAAGTCGATAGTGATAAATCTGAGAAAATAGACAGCGTCATGCGTAAGGTTAATGAAGCCCTAGTGGAAAAAGGTTATAATCCTATCAATCAAATTGTAGGTTATGTCATGTCAGGAGATCCGACCTATATCACAAGCCACAAAGAAGCACGTAATGCAATACAGAAAATAGAACGAGATGAATTACTGGAAGAGCTGGTAAGACGTTATTTAAACAGCATTCAGTAAAATAATTGAAGGCTGTCTCAACCGAGACAGCCTTTATCTTTATTATTTAAAAGGCGAACAATGAAAGAAAATCAGCTTGGAAAGACCGGAATAAAGGTTTCAAGAATGTGTTTTGGTAGTCTGACCATTGGACCGCTGCAAAAAAATATTAAGCTTTCTGAGTCGCGTAAAATAATTGCCAGAACGCTGGAACAGGGCGTTTATTTTTTTGACACAGCCGATCTTTATAATACTTACGACCACTTGAGTCACGCGATAAAAATAAAAAAAGATGTTGTGATTGCTACAAAATCCTATGATTATACCAGCGAGGGCGTTGATTTACGTCTTTCCCGAGCTCTGAAAGAGTTGGGTCGCGATTACGTGGATATTTATATGTTGCATGAACAGGAGTCTGAAAAGACGATTGAAGGGCACTGGGAAGCCATTGAACGTCTGCTTTACTATAAAAAAATCGGAGCTGTCAGAGCAATCGGAATTTCCACTCATCGGGTCGAAGGGGTTCTGGCAACGCTTAACTTTCCGGAAATTGAAGTCGTTCACCCGCTGATTAATTTGACCGGCATCGGCATCGAAGATGGCGGCGTAAAAGAGATGGAGGCGGCAATTGCGTTGGCTCATCAGCAGGGCAAGGGTCTTTACGGGATGAAGCCCCTGGGGGGCGGCAATTTGCTTGCTCAAAAGAAGGCCTGCTTTGATTATGTTCTAGGGCTTAAAAGTCTGGATGCCATCGCTATTGGGGTTCAGTCAGTTGACGAAGTGGACTACAATATTAAAAAATTCAATGGCGAAATGATTGATGATGAGCTGGAAAAACGGCTGACACAGTCTGAAAAAAGCCTGATGATTAGCGACTGGTGCCGGGGTTGCGGCCAATGTGCGGCGCATTGCAGTCATGGTGCGATTCAGATTATAAATGGACAAGCGGTTGTTGATAAAGAACGATGTGTTTTGTGTTGCTATTGCTCTGCTTATTGTCATGATTTTTGCATTAAAGTCATATAAGGAAAGAAAATGAAGAGAATTTTAGGGATCGATGTCGGTGATAAACGGATTGGAATAGCCGTAACTGATCCGCTCCATATTACCGCTCAGGGTGTTATGACCCTTAAGCGCAGAAGCAGAGAGGATGATCTGCTGGCTTTTAAAGAACTGATTGAAAAATATGAAATTAAAACCATTGTCGCCGGTTTGCCGGTGAGTATGGACGGCAGCGAATCGGCTCAAACCAGAAAGACAATTAACTTTTGTCAGTTTATTAAAAAAAGGCTGAATGTAGAAATTATCTACGAGGATGAGCGATTGACTTCAGTTGCCTCCGAGGAAATACTGATAGCAGGCAATGTTTCTCGACAGGAGCGCAAAAAGTATGTTGATACGCTGGCGGCGCAGCTGATTTTGCAGGCTTATATGGAACGCAATAAGGGTAGCTTAAGTTAAAAGCGATATAATATAATGATTATTATCGAGAATTAAACAAAAAGAATAAATTACTGTAAATGCAGAAATGATTTAATATAAGAGCAAAGCGACAATACCTTGTTAATGGCCTGTTAAGCACAGATGCATTTACACAATATAATAAAGAGAGAGAGAACGATGGAAGATAAAATTGTACTGATTGATGAAAATGGCGAAGAACGTGAGTTCGAAATGGTGGTAAGCATGGATCTTGAAGGAAAAACCTATGTGCTTTTATCGGAAAACGAAGAAAGCGATGATGTTTATCCCTTTGTGATCACTGAAGATGAAGAAGGGGAAGTACTGATGCCGGTGGAAAGTGAAGCAGAATTCGCGATGATTGAAGAAGCATATGAAGCTTTAATGGACGAAGAGGATGAAGCTGAGTAATCAGCCCCTAGTTCAAGGTTTTTTTAACAAACGGTTAAATCGTTTTTTAGCGGAAGTGGTCATTAATGGACAGAAACATGGAGTTCACGTGCCGAATACCGGGCGTATGCGTGAGCTCCTGCTTACTGATGCAAAAGTGCTGATATCCTTTAATCCGGCACCTGAACGAAAAACTGATTACACCCTTCGGGCGGTAATGAGTGATGGCGTCTGGGTTAGTGTGGATTCGGGACTGGCTAATAAAATTGCGGCTCAGTATCTAGATAACTGTTCAGATATAAGTGGACTTCAGTCGGAAGTTACCTATAAAAAGAGCCGCTTTGATTTTTATGCATGTAAAAATGGAAAAGACACTTTTTATGAGATTAAAAGTGTTAATCTGCTGGTTGATGGGATTGCGAAATTCCCCGATGCACCAACCAAAAGAGGGGCAAAACATTTGCTTGAGCTTATGGATGCCTATAGAAATGGTTTTGGTGCAGGGATATTGTTTATTGTGATGCGGGCAGATGCTAAAGCTTTTTCACCAAATTGGGAAATAGACAGTGAATTTTCGCGTTTATTGGGTCAATGTCATAGTCTGGGATTGGAGATCCGTGCTCTTTCCTGTGATATTGATGGAATAAACATAAAAATTTTAGAAGAACTTCCGGTGCAGTGGGTTTAAAGGCGTAAGGAAATGAAATGGATCAGCAGCAAATAGTCGAGATACTGAGAAAAAGCGGATATAAATTGACGCCGCAACGTCGTATTACAATCGATGCGCTGTTGGCAAAAGGAAATGAACATTTCAGCGTTGACGAGCTGTATAGGCAAGTAAAAGAAGAAAGTCCAGAAGTCGGGATGTCCACCATTTATCGAACGGTGCAGATTTTGGAAGAAATGGGGATCATCACGAGAAGGAATTTTGATGACGGTTTTGCCCGGTTTGAATTGTGCGAACGCAATGAAAAGCATTGGCATCACCATCTGATTTGCTTAAAATGCAATAAAGTCATTGAAATGCAGGACGACTATCTGGAAACCCTGGAAAAAGAAATTGAAGAAAAAAAGAACTTTATTATAATGAATCACGAGCTAAAAGTGTACGGATACTGCTCTGATTGTTATAAAAATATGAAAGGAGTCAAATTTGACTGAAAACAACAACTTAATAACGACAGATACGCAACGAATCGGTGGGAGAAAACCGCGTAAACGCCCTTACACAAAACGCAACAAGGATAAACTGAGAGTTATTCCTTTAGGAGGGTTAGGCGAAATCGGTAAAAATCTAACTGTTTTTGAGTATAAGGAAGACATCATTTTGGTCGATTGCGGTCTCAAGTTTCCCGATGATGATATGTTCGGGATTGATATCGTATTGCCGGATTTTAACTATATCCTTGAAAATGAGGAAAAGGTAAAAGGGGTAGTCATTACCCATGGGCATGAGGATCATATTGGGGGACTGGTGTATCTGCTGAAAAAGATGAATGTTCCCATCTACGCCACCAAATTTACCATGGGTCTGATCGACAAAAAGCTCAAAGAGCATGGTTTATTGACGAAAACAGAGCGGATCATTGTAGCAGCGGGGGAAAAATCCGAAATCGGCGAGTTTGATGTGGAGTATATCCGGGTTAATCATAGTATCGCTGATGCAGTGGGACTTTGTATCAAATGTCAGGCAGCGACGGTTCTGCACACCGGTGATTTTAAAATCGATTATCATCCCATTGGCGGTGAAATTATCGATTTGCAGCGTTTTGCCAAGATCGGGTCACAAGGCGTGGATTTATTAATGTCTGATAGCACCAATGTGGAGGGAGAAGGCTTTACCCAGTCCGAGAGCACCGTTGGGCCAACCCTGTTCAACCTCTTTAGAGGCGCCAAAGGCCGGATTATTGTTACCACCTTTGCCTCCAATGTGCATCGAATCCAACAGGTTATTGATGCTGCGGTGGAGTACAACCGAAAAGTGGTGATTTGCGGCCGCAGCATGGAAAATGTAACAGAAGTGGCCAGAGATCTGGGCTATTTAAATATCCCCAATAATGTTCTGGTGGAACTCAGAGATATTGGGAAATATAAAGACCGTCAACTGGCAATCATTACCACCGGCAGCCAGGGAGAACCCATGGCGGCTCTAGGCCGAATGGCATTGGGTGAGCACCGTCACCTGACCATTAAAAAGGAAGACACGGTTATTATTTCGGCTACGCCAGTACCGGGAAATGAAAAGATGGTGTCTGAGGTTATCAATAAGCTGGTTGAATTGGGATCGGATGTAGTTTATGGCAAGTTTGCCGAAATTCATGTTTCCGGCCATGCCCGCAAAGAAGAATTGAAACTGATGCTGACCCTGATTAAACCAAAACACTTCCTGCCGGTCCATGGTGAATCCCGAATGCTCATGCAGCATGGGGATTTGGCGCAATCGGTGGGAATGAATAAGAAGAATATCCAGATTGTCGATAATGGTACGATTCTGGAAGTGGATCGACGCGCGGTTAAAGTGGTGGGTAAAACCCAGGCAGAACCAGTCCTGGTTGATGGTCTGGGCGTTGGTGATATTGGGAATATCGTTCTGAATGACCGTAAGCGTCTGGCGGAAGATGGCCTCTTTATTGTCGTCTGCACCATGCATAAAGGCAAAGCAGTTTCTGGACCGGATATCATTTCTCGCGGTTTTGTCTATGTTAGAGAATCAGAAGAATTGATTAATAATGCCCGGGATGAAGTGAAAAAGGCATTAACCGCCTGTGAAGAAAAAAATATCGTTGACTGGAATTCCATTAAGAATGCCATTCGTGATTCACTGTTTAAATATCTTTATAAAGAAACGCAAAGAAAGCCAATGATTCTTCCCATTTTGATGGAAGTGTAGCCTGTTTTAAAAAGCTGTGACAGCAATTATTCAGTTGTCAGTCAGGATTGGCTGACAGAAATATTATTACTTGCTTTAGGAAAAAGGAGAACAGTATGACTATTTTCGATGCTGCCAATGATTTTGCGGCCGCTTTAAAAGAAACCGAAAGTTATTTGGAGTTTATCAAGGCCAAAGAAGCCCTGATGGAAGATCAGGAAAAATATGCCATGGCCAAGGATTATATGGAACGACAGATGGAAATTCAGTCTTTGCAGATGGCTGGTGAAGAATTGACCCAGAAACAGATTGATGATTATAATCAGCTGGCGGATAAGATTATGATAATTCCTTTAATCGCTGAGTATTTTGAAGCCCAGGTGAAGTTTTCGATTTATTACCAGGAAATCGCCGATCGGATTATTCAGGCTGTTGACTTAAATCTGGATTAAAGGTACAGTAACTGATTTGAAAAATTGAGAGGCAAGCCCGTTTCGGGGGCCTCTTTTTTCTGTTATTAAGACATCAGAAGGCAGATGTGTAGTATAATTTGTAATTGAGATTAAATTAATAGTTATGAAATAAAAAATAATTAAATTTGAAAGGAAGTGAAAAATGGATAATCGAAAGAAGAGCCCGGCTGCAGTTAAGGCAGAAAAGAGAAAAAAAGTCAATCAAAAAAGGATTGTGATCATCCTCTTTGTTTTTTTGCTTTTATGCACAACAGTGATTTTTAGTTTTTCTTTTTTTATTAAAAAGAATCTGGAAGCAGTTGGTCAGGGTGAGAGTGTGCAGATTGAAATTCCATCTGGCTACACAGTCAGCGAGATGGCTGATTTGTTAAAATCGGAGGGGCTGATTAAAGATACCTTTGCTTTTGAATATTATGTTCGGCGGGAAAATTTGACCGATCAGCTCCAGTCCGGACACTATGAGATTTCACCAGCGCTGTCAGTTGAAAAAATTGTTGATATGCTAAAATCCGGTGATGTGTATAATTCAAGTGTGACAATTCCGGAAGGGAAAAATATTAGTGAAATTGCTGTAATCCTTGAGGATGAAGGCATTTGTTCGCAGGACGATTTTATCGCTGAAACAGAAAAAGTTTCTGAGTATCAGACGCTTTATCCAATTCTTGACAGTATTCCGCTGGAAGAAAAAGATGGCGTAACCAGAAGCCTGGAAGGATACCTGTTTCCCGATACCTACAGTCTGACTCCTGATGCAACTGCGGAGGATGTGGTGACAGCCATGCTTGAACGTTTTGAAGAGGTCTACACCAGTGACTATTTAAAAAGAACTGAGGAAATGGGAAAAACTGTCGATGAGATTGTTACGATGGCATCTTTAGTTGAAATGGAATCGAAATATGATGAAGACCGGGCCTCGGTTGCCAGTGTTTTTTACAACCGAATCGCAGCTAATATGCCACTGCAGTCGGATATTACGGTCGATTATGCCAGAGGCGATAAAACGACGGTGTTAACAACTGAGCAGACGCAAATTGCATCGCCCTACAACACCTATATCAATCTGGGATTGCCTTTTGGCCCGATTGCTTCGTTTGGTGAATCATCCCTGGAGGCCGCGCTCTATCCGGATCAGACAAATTATTTGTATTTTGTGGCCAATCTGGAAACTGGCGAGATCATCTTTAATGAAACCTACGAAGAACATTTGGTGGATGTGGAGACTTATCTGAGTGACTATACAGCAGGACAATAGAGAAAAGAAGGCGATAATGTGAGTGAAATTGTACAGGATTATATTGAAAATTATTTGCGTGACTTACTGCCCCTAGGCAGTGAAAAGCTGGCGGCTTTACGAAAGACTGCAGAGGCTGATGAGATCCCAATTATTCATCCTGAGGTGGAAAAGCATATCGAGCTGATAATTGCATCCATGGGGGTAAAAAAAATTCTGGAAATAGGAACGGCAGTGGGTTATTCAGCTTCGGCCTTCGCTCTTTTTATGGGTGCAACCGGTCATGTGGATACAGTTGAACGCAACTTTAAAATGGTTCTTGAAGCGAAGGAAAATTTTATCCAAATGGATGTAGCCAATCAGGTCAATCAATTAGTGGGTGATGCCCAGGAAGTGGTGAAGGAGCTTTCTGAGCCCTACGATATGATTTTTCTGGACGGCGCTAAGGGCCATTATATACATCTGCTG
>JASGLP010000090.1 GCA_030156895.1 Eubacteriaceae bacterium
AAAGGCTGTTTTATGGCCGGTCAAATTGCCGGCATGGTCACCAAGCGCGAAACCGTTGCTCAAATTATCGATTCACTGGTAACAGAAACCGAGCAAAGCCTAAAAGGAGGACTGCAATGGGTAAAATAGCCTTTCTTTTTCCCGGTCAGGGCGCCCAATTTGTTGGCATGGGAAAAGAAACCGCTGTAAATTTTAAAACAGCGCAGACTGTTTTTGAACAAGCTGATGCCATCAAAGCAGGAACCTCAAATCTTTGTTTTGAGGGTTCCCTTGAAGAATTAAATCTGACGATCAACACCCAACCCTGTATTTTTACCGTTGAAATTGCCACTTTAGAGGCATTAAAAGAAATCGGCATTAATCCTTCCGGATTTGCCGGTTTCTCACTGGGTGAGATCAGCGGACTTGTTGCATCCGGCAGCATTGACTTATCGGCAGGATTCGAACTGATTGAAAAACGTTCCCGCGCTATGTCAACCGCTACAGCGGATTTTGAAGCAATGATGATCGCCGTTCTGAAACTTTCAAATGAAACAGTCTTATCGATCTGCCAAGCCTTTGAGATGGCTTACCCGGTTAATTATAATTGTCCGGGACAGCTGGTTGTCTCGCTGCTTAAAAAAGATGAAAAAGAATTTCAAAAACTGGTCAAAGAAGCTGGTGGTCGAGGAATGCCATTAAAGGTATCAGGCGGTTTTCATTCCCCCTTTATGACTTCGGCAATTTCTTCATTTGAAGAATCCCTCAAATCGATTGATTTCAAAAATTCGGATTTTCCACTATACGGCAATCAAACAGCCCTTCCCTATCCAGATGATCAAGAGGAAATCAGAACGACTGTGCTCAATCAAATCAGTCATCCCGTCCTGTGGGAAAAAACCATTAGACAAATGATTGCTGATGGATTTGATCATTTTATTGAAGTAGGCCCGGGAAAAACGCTTTCCGGCTTTATAAAAAAAATAGATCCCTCTGTTAAATGTGACCATGCAGATGATCTTCTAAATGATTTTTTTGCGCAAAATTGAAAGGAAACTTTATGTTAAAGAATAAAACCGCTCTGATCACCGGCGGGGCTCGCGGAATCGGCCGTGGTATTGCTCTGAAGATGGCTGAAAATGGCGCCAACATTGCTCTAGTCTATCGCGGCAGCCAGGAACAGGCCAATAAAACCCAGCTTGAGCTGACCGATCTTGGAGTTAAAGCAGAAATTTATCAATGTGATGTCGCTGATTTCGACGCAACTAAAAAACTGGTTCAGGATGTTATTAAAGATTTTGGCACTTTTGAAATTCTTGTTAACAATGCCGGTATTACCAGAGATAAACTGCTGATTGCCATGAAAGAGGATGATTTTGATGCTGTTATCAACACCAATTTAAAAGGTGCTTTTAATATGACCAAACATGCCGGCAGCCATCTGCTCAAAAAAAGATGCGGGCGTATTGTCAATATTTCATCCATTTCCGGGATGATGGGAAACATTGGCCAGTGTAATTATTCTGCTGCCAAAGCCGGACTGATCGGTTTAACAAAGTCATCAGCTAAAGAAATGGCTCTGCGTGGAGTGACTTGCAACGCCATTGCCCCAGGTTTTATCAAAACGGATATGACCGATGCCTTAAAACCTGAAATAATTGAAAAAATATTAAAAAATACCCCCTTGAACCGTTTTGGTTCAATCGAAGACATTGCTAATATGTGTGTTTACTTAAGCAGTGATCTGGCGGGATATATTACTGGAGAAGTCATAAAAATTGATGGCGGTCTCTATATTTAGGAGTGCTTATGAAACGAAGAGTAGTAATAACCGGCCTGGGAGCCGTAACACCCATTGGAAGCAATGTCGACACATTTTGGAATAACCTTCTGGCCGGCACCTGTGGAATCGAAACCATCGACAATTTTGATACCTCCGATCTGAAAGTAACCGTTGCTGCTCAGGTTGCAGGATTCGATCCCCTTGATTATCTTAAAAAAAAAGAAGTCCGAAAAAATGATCTATTTACTCAATATGGAATTGCCGCCGCAGCTCAGGCTGTTGCTGACAGCCAAATCAGTGGAAAAATCGATCCTACCCGATTTGGTGTTTATATGGGTTCAGGAATTGGCGGTATTCACACTTTTGTTTCGGAATGTGAAAAAATTAATACAAAAGGTCCGGGTCGGGTATCTCCGCATTTTATCCCGATGCTGATCGCAAATATTGCTGCTGGCTCCATTGCCATCAGAAACAATGCTCAGGGACCTTGTCTGCCGGTTGTTACCGCCTGTGCGACGGCAACCCACTCAATTGGCGAAGCCTACCGCACGATTCTCCATGGATACGCTGACGCCATTATTGCCGGTGGAACAGAAGGCTCCATTAACCGCCTTTCGATTGCCGGATTTACTAATTGTATGGCTTTAACCACCGAGTCTGATCCCCTGCAGGCTTCGATTCCTTTTGACAAAAGACGAAGTGGTTTTGTTATGGGTGAAGGTGCTGGAGCTTTAATCCTTGAAGATCTTGAATCCGCCCTTAAAAGAGGTGCTAAAATTTACGGCGAAATCGTCGGTTATACCAACACCTGTGATGCCTATCATATCACTGCTCCCCATCCGGAAGCGATTGGTGCCACAAGAGCCATTAAAGAAACTGTTGATCAGGCCATTGCCGCAGGCATTAACCTGGATACTGCCAATGTTTATGTTAATGCCCATGGGACCTCTACCCCACTCAATGATAAGTCAGAAACTTTAGCGATCAAAAACGCTTTTGATAAAAATATCAGCCAGGTTCTGGTTTCTTCAACTAAGTCTATGACCGGCCATATGCTCGGTGCCGCTGGCGCAGTTGAAGCAATTGCTTCGATTCTTGCTCTAAGAGATGGACAGGTACCACCAACAATCGGATACCGTGAAGCAGACCCCGAGTGCGATCTGGATTATGTACCCAATGAAAAGCGCGTTCAGGAGCTTGATGTAGCACTATCCACATCACTGGGCTTTGGCGGCCATAACGGTTGTCTGGCTTTTAAAGCTTACAAAGGAGAATGAGCATGGAACTGACAATCGAAACCATTGATGCCTTATCACAAATTATGAAAAGGGATCAGCTCAGCAGCTTATCTCTGGATCAGGGGCATCTCAAAATTGAAATTAAACGTGAAGGAATGCCTATTGGAAACCTACAATCATACGAAACAGTTTCAGTTACCGAACCAGTTGTCAGCAGTTCACCTGCTGTCGAAAAAGAAGTGCCTGAAAAAAGTTTTGCTGTCCAATCGAGTGCTGAATTAATTGAAATAACCTCACCAATGGTTGGGGTATTTTATGAAAGCAGTCAACCCGGTAAACCAGCATATATTTCAGTTGGTCAAAATTTTAGCGAGGGCGATACCCTTTGTATCATCGAAGCCATGAAGTTAATGAATGAGATTACTGCTGAATTTACCGGGAAAATTGTAGAAATCTGTGTAACAAATGAAGAAGTCGTTGAGTACGGACAAGTCCTATTCCGCGTAGAAAGAGGTTGAAATGGATCGAGAAGCGCTTAAAAACTTACTTCCACACCGAGAACCCATGCTTTTAATCGATGAAGCTGAGAAAGTTGACGCTGAAAATGCAATCGGAAAATATTCGGTAAAAGGCGATGAATTTTTCCTTCAGGGACATTTTCCAGGCAATCCGGTTGTTCCTGGCGTTATTCTTTGTGAAATGATGGCTCAGACCTGCTGTGTCTTATTTTCTGATTCTGATAATAAAAAAACGCCATATTTCACAGGTTTAAATAAAGTGAAATTCCGAGAAAAAGTTTTGCCAGGTAGTACACTTGAAATAACCTGCACAATTACTAAGTCTAAACCGCCTTTTTATTTTGCCAAAGGAGTGGGCAAAGTTAACGGAAAAATTGCTGTTTCCGGTGAGTTTTCTTTTGCCTTAATGGAATAGGAGGGATCTTTTGTTTTCCAAAGTTCTAATTGCCAATCGTGGTGAAATAGCCCTGCGAATTATACGCGCTTGCAAGGAAATGGGTATTGCCACCGTTGCTGTTTTTTCTAAAGCGGATGCCCGCAGTCTTCATGTCAGCCTGGCTGATGAAAGCATTTGTATCGGTCCAGCTAATGTGTCTGACTCATATTTAAATATTTCCGCGATTCTCTCCGCTGCTGTTTTAACCGGGGCTGAAGCCATTCATCCCGGATATGGACTCTTATCCGAAAACCCTAAATTCGCCAGACTTTGTCAGGAATGCGGTATCGCTTTTATTGGTCCGTCAGCCGAACTTATCGAAAAAATGGGCGATAAAGATCAGGCTCGTACGACAATGAAAAAAGCCGGCGTACCAGTTGTACCCGGCACTGACATCGTCGACGATCCCGAACAGGCACATATACTGGCTGACGAGATTGGCTATCCTTTATTGGTTAAAGCCCGCTCCGGGGGCGGCGGAAAAGGCATCCGGCTGGTAGAATCTTCCGCTGATTTTTTAAATGCCTTTCATATGGCCAGGCAGGAAGCCAAAGCTTCTTTTAATGACGACGGGGTTTATCTGGAGAAATTTCTGACGAATGTTAAACATATCGAAGTCCAATTATTATGTGATAAACATCAACATGTCGTCGCCCTTGGCGAACGAGAATGCTCTGTTCAGCGAAAAAATCAGAAACTTCTCGAGGAAAGTCCCTCTCCTAGTCTAGCGGATGAAACGCGTCAAAAAATGATGGATGTATCAGTCAAAGCTGCACATTTTATCGGTTATGAAAATGCCGGTACAATCGAGTATCTATATGCTAAAGATGGAAGCTTCTATTTTATGGAAATGAATACCCGGCTGCAAGTTGAACACCCCATCACTGAAATGGTGACCGGTATCGATATCGTCAAGTGGCAGATTCGCATTGCTGCCGGCCTGCCACTAACTTTTACACAGAAAGATATTAAAATTCGTGGTTGCGCCATCGAATGCCGGATTAACGCTGAAAATCCTGCACTTGATTTTCGACCAAATTGCGGTACCATTGATTTTCTTCACGTTCCTGGTGGTCCCTGGGTTCGATTTGACACCAATCTTTACCATGGCTATCAAATTCCGCCTTACTATGATTCAATGGTTGGTAAACTAATTGTGCATTCAAAAACACGAGAACTAACGATCCGAAAAATGAAAGCAGCTTTATGTGAACTGGTCATTAATGGAATCGATCATACCAGCGATATCCAGCTGGAAATTTTAAGCCATCCATTATTTGTTTCAGGGGAATACACAACCCATTTTATGGAGAATGAATTTATTTCTAAAGAACCAGTCCGGGAGGATGCTTTAAATGATTAATCGAAGCCTATTTAAAAAACCCAAAAACGAACTGGAATCATCAAATCGTTCTATCGCTAAAAATGATCCAACCATTCCGCATCAATTATGTCATAAATGCCCAGACTGCGGCACTTTGAATTTTACGACCGATCTTGACATTAATAGTTTTATTTGCTCTAAGTGCGGCTTTCATTTTCCTTTCAATGGCCGACAACGAATTGCTTTAATTTGCGACCCTGAATCGTTTTCGGAGCTTTTTTCCGATGTAAATTCCGAAAATACACTTGATTTTCCTGGATATTCTGATAAACTAGTAAAGGCAAAGCTGACCAGTCATGAAAATGAAGGTGTCATCACCGGAACTGGATACATCCAAGGTAAACAGGTAGCACTTTTTATTATGGAAGGAAACTTCATGATGGGCAGTATGGGGCAGGTTGTCGGTGAAAAAATCACTAAATTGTTTGAATATGCTACAAAACATCGACTGCCGGTTATTGGTTATACCATTTCCGGAGGTGCCCGAATGCAGGAAGGGATGCTGGCATTAATGCAGATGGCTAAAACCAGCGGCGGCGTTAAGCGCCATAATGATGCCGGTTTGCTTTATATTGCTGTCCTGACTCACCCGACAACGGGTGGTGTAACCGCCAGTTTTGCTATGGAAGCTGATATTATTTTGGCTGAACCAGGAGCCCTGATTGCCTTTGCCGGACCAAGGGTTATCGAACAGACGATACGTCAGCGATTGCCGAAGGGATTCCAGCGAGCAGAGTTTTTACAGGAAAAAGGGTTTATTGATGGGATTGTTCCCCGTTTTAAGCAAAAATCGCAAATAAGTCTTCTCCTATCACTCCACTCGATTATGGAGGTGTCTGATGGAAGCTTATAAACGCGTGCAGCTGGCAAGGAAAAAAAACCGTCCAACCAGTCTTGATTATATCGAACATATTTTTACAGACTTCATTGAACTGCACGGTGACCGGCAATTTGCCGACGATCCGGCAATGATTACCGGTTTGGGCTTTTTAATGGATATGCCCGTGACGGTTATCGCTCAGGAACGCGGTAAAAATACTAAATCTCGAGTTCGTCGAAACTTTGGTTCCTGTCACCCCGAAGGCTATCGAAAAGCTTTAAGACAAATGAAACTGGCCGAAAAGTTCAAACGACCAATTGTTTGTTTAATTGATACGTCCGGAGCCTATTGCGGTATTGGTGCAGAAGAACGAGGTCAGGGACACGCTATCGCTTCCAATTTAATGGAGATGATGACGCTTGAGGTGCCAATCATTTCCATTGTCATTGGTGAAGGCGGCAGCGGCGGTGCCTTAGCACTTGGTGTTGCTGATGAAGTTTGGATGCTTGAGAATGCCATATATTCTGTCATCTCCCCCGAAGGCTGTGCCAGTATTCTCTGGAAAGACGCCAGCCGAACCAAAGAAGCTGCAAGTCAGCTAAAACTGACAGCCCCTGATTTAAAAGAATTGAAAGTAATCGATCAGATCATTACAGAGTCGCATCGAGATTTCAAGTACATTTTCAGTGAAATTCAGGTCAATCTTTATCAGACATTTTTGAAAAACAAAAAAATATCTGTTGATGAACTGTTGGAAAAGCGCTATCAACGCTTCCGCCAGTACGGTCAGCTGTCAGAAATTTAATCTGATTCATAGCATTTTAGCTTTGAATAAACTTTTAACATCTAAAAAAGAACTGCTCCGAAAGGGCAGTTCTTTTTTGTCTAATAATACATCATTGAGTTCATGGCACTTACAACCTGAATTCCCGTTAATACCTAACTAGGCGGGTGGTGTAATGTTCAGCGCTTCGTAAATCTGTCTTTGCTTCGAGAGTACCTCGCCAACGCGAAATTCA
>JASGLP010000091.1 GCA_030156895.1 Eubacteriaceae bacterium
AACGATTTCGTAGCCTTTTGACATAAAGACTCTCTTGCATTCAGGGCAGGTACAGTTCACTTCTTTTTTAATTGCCATTTTGCACCTCTTTGTTTTTTTAGAGAAACTTAAAAATTTTTATTCTGTTTTCTAGGATCGCGTGCTGCCGTTTAGTTGTGGATTGGATTTACAGAGGTGAAAAATGAAACCGTGCCACTCGTTCCGCTTCGCTTCACTCGTCGCGGGCTTCGCCCTATGAAGACAGTAAGTCTGAACTGATCTTGTAAGCAAAAAACACGCTTCCAATCTCAGTTCAAACTCACTGTCTTCGCACGGCTTCATTTTTCACGCAAAAAAGGACCACAATCAAAGAGTCGTTTTGACTCTGACTGTGGTCCCAGAAAATGCTGTGGAACGGCAGTGATAACTTTTCCTCTCTGCGTAAGGTAAAGTCCGTTATAAAGAAACAGTTCCCGACTGGTGCCTTGCGGCAGTCACGGTAGCGCATCTGTTCGGGATTTTCACCCGGATTCCTGTGTGATTTTCATCTCGCCTAATAGAACCTCATGTTCCCGGCTTTCTTTATAACCTACATTATAAACAGACTCGACTGAATCTGCAATTCTTAAACTGATTTAAGAACTTGCCATTATCCTATCAGATCTTTATTCAAATTGCAAGTATAAAATTCATAGAAAATAAGGCTATACTTTCAACAAATCTCTGACCACCTGACCGGCAATCAGTAAACCCGCCACCGATGGCACAAATGCAATGCTGCCCGGAGGCGTTTCTCTGATGACCGGTTCTTCGGTGGAGTAAAGCACTTTTAAGTCTTTAATACCGCGGCTCTTAAGCTCTCTGCGCATCACTTTGGCCAGAGGACAGACCGACGTTTTATAAAGATCGGTGATCTCAAATTTGGAAGGGTCCAGCTTATTGCCTGTTCCCATCGAGGAAATCACCGGCACGTTGACTTTTTTAGCTTCAACAATCAGACTGATTTTGGCCGAAACCATGTCAATGGCATCCACCACATAATCATAGTCAGAAAGGTCAAATTGCTCAACGCACGCTTGGTTATAACACTGGTGGATCGGATTGATCTGGGCATCCGGATTAATGGATAAAAGCCTTTTGGCCATCACCGCTACCTTAACCATGCCAATGGTCTCCATTGTCGCCATAATCTGCCGATTTAAGTTAGTCCTATCAATGATATCTTTATCGACAATCGTCAGCGAACCGACCCCACTTCGGATTAAACCTTCAGCCACAAAGGAGCCGACACCGCCCACCCCAAACAGGATGACCCGGGCTTTTTTAAGCTGATCCAGCCCCTGACTGCCAATCAGTTTTTCAGTTCGGTTAAAAATCGCTGTTTCGGACTGCATTTACATTCGCTCCGGCGCCTCAACACCTAAAATTCCCAGGGCGTTTTGCAAAACCTGACGGACTGCCTTAATCAAATGAACACGGGCTTTCATTAGCTCGACATCCTCAACCCGGACGCGACAGGCGTTATAAAAGCTATGGAAACCGGCAGCCAGATCAATTGTATAGCGGGTAATCCGGCTGGGGTCCATTTTTTCTTCAGCAACCAGTATTTCTTCGGGGAAATCAGACAGAATTTCCAGCAGATTCATTTCTTCCTTTTCAACCAGGCAGGCATAATCAACTGTTTCATCCATATTCACTTCTTCGTCCATCTGACGCAGGATACTGCAGATTCGGGCATGAGCATACTGAACATAAAAGACTGGGTTGTCATTAGACTGTTCAATGGCCAGATCCAGATCAAAATCAAAATGGGAATCCGGCGAACGCAGGTTGAAGAAGAAACGGGTGGCATCCACGCCAACTTCTTCAATCAGATCGGTCAGGGCAATGGCTTTGCCTTTTCGTTTAGACATTCTCGCCACTTCACCGTCTCGCAGCAGGCGTACCAGCTGCATAATCACCACTTCAAAATTGTCGGCATTAACCCCAACAGCCGTTAACGCACCTTTAAGGCGTGCCACGTGACCATGATGATCTGCTCCCCAGACGTTGACGCAGCGGTCAAATTGACGGTCAACAAATTTATTCATATGATAGGCAATATCCGCCATAAAATAAGTGGGCAGACCGTTGGCACGGATCAGCACATCATCTTTTTCTGAGCCGAAGGCTGTCGCTTTAAACCACAGGGCACCGTTTTCTTCATAGGCGTAGCCGCCTTCTTTTAAAACCTTGATCGTTTCGTCAATGGCGCCACTGTCATAAAGGCTCTGTTCCGAGAACCAGACATCGTAATTGATCCCATAAGCACCCAGATCGCTTTTCATCTTATCCAGATTTTTATTAAGGGCATACTCGATCAGCACTTTCTTACGATCGGCTTCCTCCCATTTCAGATAATTATTGCCGTTGATGGCAATAAAATCGCGCATATGGTCAGTAATATCCTCGCCCTGATAACCATCTTCCGGAAAGGGGATGTCTTCCCCTAAGAGCTGTCGATAGCGGGCATCCAAAGAATCGCCAAACTTGGCAATCTGATTACCGGCATCATTAATATAAAACTCCCGAGTCACATCATAGCCCGACCAGGCGGCAATTGATGCCAAAATATCCCCGATGGCACCACCACGGGCATTACCCATGTGCATGGGGCCGGTGGGATTGGCCGAGATAAATTCCAGATTATAGGTTTTTCCGGCATGCTTTTGGCTTTTTCCGTATTGGTCACCCAAACTTTTAATTTCTTCCAGGGCCTGATAATGCCACTGGGGTTTTAGTCTAAAATTGATAAAGCCGGGTCCGGCAATTTCCACTGATTCGACCGATGTCCCTTGGATCTCCAGATTTTCTATCAGCGCTTCGGCAATAAAACGCGGTGCTTTTTTTGCCTGCTTGGGCAATTGCATGGCAATATTGGTGGAATAATCACCGTGGTTTTTTTCTCTGGGAATTTCCAGAAAGATTTCCGGTTTCTCATCGATGCTAAAAGCACCGGATTCCAGGGTTTTATCAAGCCCCAGCGCAATAATATTTTTAATTTCCGCACTTAATTTTTCCCGTATGTACATTCTTAATTCCTTTCATCCTGGCATCTTAAAGATATAAAAGGAGAAGCGCTGCTTCTCCTGTTAGCATTTCTACTGGGTTATATTAATATTCAAGACATTCTCAGAATTAACCACGCCTTCAATTTCAATATTATAATCAATCATTACCTTGGTCGGTTCGCTTCTGTCATTGTAATTAACAAAGACATCCTTGGTCAGAATTCCCATGGCCACATCTCCGTAGGGTGTTGAGTACCAGGTGGTATTTCTTTTACCGGTCTCAAATTCCATGACCGAATTTGTGGTTCCCAGACGAATCACTGAAACTTTATGGCCGTCCAGACAAACCGTTGTGGTTGTTCCTTCCATGCCTGATACTTCCGACTCCGAATAAGTTACACAGAGTCGATCGGATTCTCTATAAAACTGACCTTCTGTGAGAAACTCCATGGTATCCTTTTTTTCTTCTTCATTTTTAACGGTTCCTGAAATGGATAACCATACTTTTTTTCTTTCCTCAGTCATTTTTTCTCCTTGGGTTTAATCTCACACTATTAAACCATTGATTGATGGTTAAATCAAGGAATTTTCGTTCTTTCCTTAAATTTCAATTAAACACCGTCATTCCTAATCCTATAGCTGAACCGTGACCCGTTTTCTTTTAGCGGACTCGATGATTCGCTCCACCAGATCCTTATACTCAATCCCCGTCGCTTCCCACATTTTAGGATACATGCTGATATTGGTAAAGCCCGGCAGGGTATTGACTTCATTGATAAAAATGTCGCCGCTGTCCGTCAGGAAAAAGTCAACCCGCGACAAACTTGAGCCTTCGATTGCTTCAAAGGCCTTAACAGCATAAGCTCTTATTTGTGCCATGGCTTTTTCATCAATCTGAGCCGGAATCACAACCTTTGAATCTTCCTGGTCTGAATATTTGGCTTCATAGTCATAAAACTCTTTAGAGGGGATGACTTCCCCAGTGATTGAGGCCTTGACCTGGCCATCCTCTTCCAGAACTGCGCATTCAATTTCCCGACCTTTCACAAAGGCTTCCAGAATAATCTTACGATCAAAAACCAGTGCCAGCTCCACCGACTCCAATAGTTCCTGTCGATCATGAGCCTTACTGATGCCCACACTGGAACCCATATTGGCCGGTTTTACAAAAATCGGGTAGCCCAGAGCCTTTTCCGCCTGATCTGCCAGATTTTCTTTATCCTTTTGCCAGTCATTTTCCCGGAAATAAAAATATTTGCCAGTGGGAATTCCCACACTTTCAAACATCACTTTAGAAAAAACCTTGTCCATGCCGACTGCCGAGCTTAAGACCCCGCAGCCTACATAGGGTTTATTGAGCATTTCAAAGACTCCCTGAATGGTCCCGTCTTCGCCCATGGGACCGTGCAGAACGGGAAAGAAAACATCGATATATGAAAAGATCGGGTCGGCAAAAAAAGAAAAATCACCCGTTAAATGCATGATATCTTCTTCCCATGAGCCATCCTTTATTTTTTCATAATCTCCGGCATAGAGATACCATTTTCCTTTTTTTGTAATACCAATCGTGGTGACCTGATACTTTTCTGAATCGATCACCTTTAACACATTATAAGCCGACACACAGGAGACCTCATGTTCTCCTGACTGACCGCCAAAAACAAGGCCCAGATTGAGCTTATTTCCCATAAATCCAACTCCTTAATCTATTGAATGCATTCCAAAAATTCTTCTTCAGTAATGACGATAATGCCGTTTTCCTTTAACAAGGCAGCAGCTATGCCATCGCCTTTAATTTGCTTGCCGGTAAAACTGCCATCATAAATTCTGCCGCTGCCGCAGGATGGGCTATTGCTTTTCATCACGGCAATTTTAGCCCCGGTAACCTTGGCCGTATCCAGGGCCCGCTCAGCGCCCAGTTTAAAAGTTTCCGTCACATCCTCACCCTTTTCGTTAAAGACCTTTTGTTCCCCATCAACGTTTCTAATTTCACAACAAGGTCTCGGTGTGGGCAGCCCCCCCAGCACTTCCGGACAAATGGCAACTGCCTGTCCCTTTAACATGAGTTGCAAAAGCTCTTGTACCAGTGAGCCTTCTTCCTTATAATTGATTTTCATGCCTAACAAGCAACCAGATACCAGTATTTTCTCTTTTTTTTCAATGGCGTTTTTTAACACTAAAAATTCCTGCTGATTCATAAAATCCCCTCTTTCACTTTTTATTATTCAGCGTATCTTCACGATAAATCCATGCTCCCCGTTTAAAAACCATCTTGTAGACCATATCCTTCAAGACGATCTCGCCAATTTTGATGACCGATTCTGGGGCAATTTTAATCTGATCGGTAATTTTCGCCCCCATGCCGATCTTTGTGTCATTGCCAACCTCGACACCCGCACCAATAATCGCCCCCGGATCAACGACAACATTTTTCTGCAAATGGCTTTCCCGCTCGATAATCACACCGGTTCCCAATCTGCAACCGTCATCAATTTTTACATTCGCACCAATGATCACACCGGCACCAATAAATATAGCCTGGCCTAAACTTGCCGTTTCATCGATAATCGCACTTTTATGAATACTTGATTTTATCATAAATTTTTCTCTCCTGACAGGTTTTTCCTTACTTTTTGCGAATTCTTAAACCTTTTGGATAATGATTTTTAATCATTTTTTCACTGGCTTTGCCAAAACCCAGGGGATAGCCCTGATAGGTTAAAAGAATCCACCCGGCTTTTGCTTCTTTTTCAATGACTTCTCCTTTTAAATACTGATAGGCCAAGTCATCCGTTTCCAGCTGGCAGCTTTTTAAAACCATCTCTTCTTTCAGAAACATGGCCAAGGCGTAAGACGGTTCAAAACGGTTTTTCTTGAGAGTCCCCAGATGCAGCCCCGGCCTGAGCACCTTTAAAGCACTGATCGTTTCAACCGTAATCCCCTTGGGGAACTGATAAAGATGTTCGCCTGACAGATATAGATTTTCAAGCAGGTCGGCTCGGCTTTCCGGTCTGATCAAGTCCGACAGAAAGCTTTCATAATCTTTTAAATCCTGACGGGCGGCTTTTTTAAAACGCCCTTTGGGCGTCGCTTTTAGACGGCTGTCCAGCTCCTGACTGGGCGCACTCTTTCGCATTCGGGCAATAAAATGACCTTCCCCCCGCACATGCATGGGCATAATTCGCAGCGTTTTTTCCAAATCCTTGCGTTTATTTTTAGACCAGTCCGGATTCCCCCGGTCCGTCAAGCCATTAAGACTTATTTCTTCCAGCGAAAATGGCTCCTTATCGAGAAAATTCTCAATGACCTGTTCATTTTCCTCTGGCGAAAAGGTGCAGGTGGCATAAACCAGAAGGCCACCCGGTTTTAAAAGTCGACTGGCCGACTCCAGGATCTTTTCCTGCTTGCCAAAACAACGGTCAACCCGATCAAGGCTCCAGTCATTAAGGGCGCCCAGATCTTTCCGAAACATACCTTCTCCTGAACAGGGCGCATCCACCAGAATTTTATCGAACTGTTCAGGAAAAACCGACACCAGGCGTTCGGGAAACTCATTGGTCACCAGGACATTGCCAATCCCCATTCGTTCAATATTGGTCGATAAAACCCCGGCCCGGGAATTAACCAGTTCGTTAGATACAAGCAAACCCTGGCCACTTAGCTTGGCCCCGATCTGGGTCGATTTCCCTCCGGGCGCCGCACAAAGATCCAGCACCCAGTCTGCCGGTTCTACATCCAGAGCTTCCACTGCTGCCATGGCCGTGGGTTCCTGGACATAATAAAGGCCGGCATAATAATAAGGATTTTTCCCTGGCCGTACCGATGCATCAATATAGAAGCCGGAATCACACCAGTCTACCGGCTGACTCTCAAAGGGTACCAGTGCTTTCAAATCATCCGGGCTAATCTTTAAGGTATTGGTTCGGATACCTTTTATCTCTTCCCGATCATAGGTCTGAAGAAAGGCCTCGTATTCCGGTCCCATCAGCTCTTTCATTTTTTCCTTAAATGCCTGTGGCAGTTCCATGCTTTCCTCCAGATTTTTTATTGTGTTCATTATACTTTCTATAGGCTTAAATTACAAATTCTTT
>JASGLP010000092.1 GCA_030156895.1 Eubacteriaceae bacterium
TGGTCGCCAGCATTGGCATCAAGTATATCGATGGTATGAATTTCATCAAAGTGATGTTTCATGGCATAAGCCGAAAAGACGCCGGTCACACCGGGATCAAAGCCACTACCTAAAAGAGCTGTAATTCCCGCTTCTTCAAAGCGTTTTCGATAGTCCCACTGCCACTTGTATTCAAATTTAGCCGTATCTTCTGGTTCATAATTGGCTGTATCAACATAATGCGTTTTAGTCGCCAGGCAGGCATCCATGATGGTCAGATCCTGATAAGGCAAAGCCAGGTTTAAAACCACATCCGGCTTGAAATCTTCGATCAGTTTAACCAGTTCATCCACGTTATCGGCATTGACCTGGGCTGTAGAGATTTTTGTCTTACCAGCATCCAGTTTTTCTTTCAAAGCGTCGCATTTTGATTTCGTTCGTGACGCGATCATTATTTCTTCAAACACATCGCTGTTCTGACAGCACTTGTGAATTGCCACACTGGCAACCCCACCGCATCCAATAATCAGGGCTTTTCCCATTTTCTTACCTCCATTTTTCAACTCTCAAACATTTGCAACTGACTCAATACACAGTTAATTCTTCTGCCTGAGCACCAACAATCGGCTTTTCAGTTGACATTTATAATTTAATTTTCCACTTCTTTTAAAAGTTCTTCAACATAATTGGGCAGGGCAAAAGCGCCCACGTGCAATCGGGTATTATAATAATGGGTTTTAAAACCCAGGGCATTCCACTTGACGGCCTTTAAATCATCGATGGGATGATATTTTTTTGAGGCAAAACCAAATAGCCAATGACCGGAAGGGTAAGTGGGAATATGGGCCTGATAAACCCGGGAAACCGGAAAAGAATTGACAATCCGTTTGTGGGCCCGCTGCATGGCTATGGCGTCTTCGGCGTAAAAAGCACTTTCATGCTGATTGACCATCATGCCATCCTCTTTTAGGGCTTTAAAGCAGTTGCCATAAAATTCTTTGGTAAAGAGGCCTTCACCTGGTCCAAAGGGATCAGTTGAGTCGACAATAATCAGATCATATTCATTTTCATGCCGTCTGACAAACTTCAGGCCATCCTGATAGAAAAAGCGCACTCGCTCATCACTAAAGCCACAGGATGTCTGGGGCAGGTATTTCTTACTGACTTCCACTACCAGCTCATCAATCTCCACCAGGTCAATTTGTTCAATCTGCTGATATTTTGTCAGTTCCCTTAGCACCCCGCCATCACCGGCACCAATCACCAGGATCCGTTTAGCATTGGGATGAACCGCCATCGGCACATGAACGATCATTTCATGATAGATATATTCGTCCTTCTCAGTCAGCATAATAAAGCCGTCCAGGGTCAGAAAACGACCAAACTCTTTCGAATCAAAAACATCAATACGCTGGAACTCGCTTTGCCCCGAATACAATTGCCGGTCGACCTGAATGGATAACTTTACCGTCGGTGTATGCTTCTCTGAAAACCATAATTCCATTTAGATTTCCTCCAATACATTCAAATACTCAAGGTTCATATCTTCCGGACCGGTCATCGAGCTGCCGCGATCCTTCATGTAGGCAACCGAGTCAAGAATTTCCTGGGTCACCCGTTCCCCCGGGGCCAGAATGGGAATCCCCGGCGGATAACACATAACAAATTCACTGCAGACTCTACCCACTGTATCGGCAATGGGCAGGGCAATCTTTTCACCGTAGAAAGCTTCCTGAGGACCGACCACGACCTCTGGATTGATATATTCGTAGGTAACCATACCCGCGGGATCTTTGCGATAAATCCGTCTGATTTCGGCTAGCGCACTAACTAGGCGTTCCAGATTCTTTCTGTTATCCCCCACCGAGATATAAGCCAAAAGGTTACCCACATCGCCGAATTCGGTCTGGATATCATATTCATCCCGTAAAAGATTATAAACCTCGATGCCGGCAAGACCAATTTCTAAAGTATTAACAGACAGCTTGGTCTGATCAAAATCAAAAATCGTATCGCCATTGATCAGTTCTTTACTATAGGCATAGTAATCGCCGATTTCGTTTATTTCATCCCGGGCGTACTGAGCCATCTCCGTTACCTGGGCAAAAATTTCTTTACCGTGAAGGGCCAGATTCTTGCGGGAAATATCAAGGCTTGATAAAAGCAGATATGAACCGCTGGTAGTCTGGGTCAGGTTGATAATCTGTCGGACATAGCCGGCTTTCATATTCGCACCGATCAAGAGAAAAGAGCTCTGAGTTAGCGAACCGCCGCTTTTATGCATACTGACAGATGCCATATCCGCCCCGGCCGCCATGGCGCTGATCGGCATATTCTGACCAAAATAAAAATGGGTGCCATGAGCCTCATCCACCAGTGCCAGCATCCCCTTTTCATGAGCCAGCTTGACAATGGTCTTTAAATCCGAGCAAATGCCATAATAAGTTGGATTGTTGACCAGGATGGCCTTGGCATCCGGATTCTTTTCAATCGCTTCCTTCACCGCCGGCACCGACATCCCTAAAGAAATCCCCAACCGATGGTTGATTTCCGGATTGACATAAACCGGGATCGCGCCACAAATAATCAATGCATTAATGACACTGCGATGAACATTGCGGGGCAGAATGATCTTGTCACCCCGTTTGCATACCGATAAAACCATGCTTTGTACCGCCGAGGTGGTGCCATTAACCATAAAAAAGGCTTCCGCTGCCCCAAAAGCATCGGCCGCCAGTTTTTCAGCCTCTCTGATTACCGAAACCGGATGGCAGAGATTGTCCAGCAATTTCATGGAATTTACATCCACCGACAGACAGGCTTGACCCAAAAACGCCGTCAGCTCAGGACTCCCCTTGCCCCGTTTATGCCCCGGTACATCAAAGGGCACCAGTCGATCTTTTTTCATCTGATTCAACGCCTCAAGGATCGGCATGCGTTCCTGATTCTTTTTTGTCACTGACTTCCCCTTTCTAAAAAAATATCAATACAAGCTTTTATAATTCTCTAGAATGCTATCCAAGTTAATTTAAACCACTGAGTAACGACAATTGGCTTTTCAGTTGGCTGCATCGGGGCGAACAGTTACTGGAAAACGCCTATCCTCAACAATTACGAATTGGGTAACTGTCCGAGCCCGCAGCAGCCTACGAAATCCAATTGGTCGGTACGGGGTTTATATACAACATCCAACCTCTTATAAAAAGCATGCCTATGTTTTCCTTAATAAATATTGCTGCCGCTGAAAATCTCAATCATTTCCCGACGGATGCTTTCCGAAATTTTAAGCCGCATTTTAGGCGGCAGCTCGTAAACATCGGTGTTAAACAGATAATTCTGCAGATTAATTTCTTTTAATAGCATCTTAGTATGAAAAATATTGGACTGATAAACATTGATGTCGATGGCATCATAGTCTTCCAGAGTTTTGTTGTCGATATAATCCTGGATGGACGTAATTTTATGATCCATAAATAATTTCTTACCCGAAACATCCCGGGTAAATCCTCTGACCCGATAATCCATGGTAATAATATCCGAATCAAAGGAGCCAATCAAAAAATCCAGGGTACTGAGGGGCGTAATTTCCCCGCAGGTCGCAACATCGATATCAACTCTGAAGGTGGCAATCGATGTATCTGGATGAAATTCCGGATAGGTATGAACCGTTACATGACTCTTATCCAAATGGGCAACGACTGTATCCGGGCTGACTACCGTGTCTTTGCCATTTAAACCGCAATCCCGCAAGAAGGTTTCTTCCGCAATTAAAAAGGTTACACTGGCACCCTGGGGATCATAATCCTGGGTTGAAACATTGAGCACCTTGGCGCCAATCATTTCCGTAACCCGATATAAAATACTGGTCAGACGCTCAGAATTATACTGTTCATCAATATATGCAATATAATCCCGCTGTTCACGCTGACTCTTTGCATAGCATACATCATAAATGTTAAAACTTAAGGATTTTGTCAGATTATTAAAACCGCTTAACATTAATTTATTTTCCATCATTCACCCATTATCCTATTAAACTTAAAATATCATTTTTTATAAATATCAATGTTTCTGCAACCCCCGCACCGACCAATTGGATTTCGTAGTCTGCGCGCGGATTCGTACAGTTGCCCAATTTGAAAGCTGTAATTATCAGGGTTTTCCCGCAACTGTTCGCCCCGAGGCAGACAACTGAAAAACCAATTGTCGGTGCTCAGGTAGTCAAATAATCATAGTTTTCAGTCTGTCATTTGATAAAATATGTTCTTGTCTCTCAAAAAAAGCTCAAGCGAATAAGTCTATCCACTTGAGCTGATTTCTAGTCATTTCTGATCATTATGTAGAAATTTAGAGGCCGGTAAATTCATTCTACACCGTTTTGATCGTTTCACAAGTGTAATGTGCCAGTCGCACACAGATAAGCAACTTATAAAATTTGAGCTCACCTTAAGTGCTTCTCAATCAATCAGGCAGACTTGCTGCCAACGGCATTTGACCCGGCTGTCCGTATGGCCTTTATTCCGACAATAGCGGAATGGTCAAAGTGATTATGAGCGTCTCTAATTTTTACGCTTTTCTTTCATCGATTTGAATTTTACACTAACCCTATTTAAAAATCAACATCAAATTGCGTTCTTAAATAGAATTTAAGTTCTTACCAGATATTCAAGCAATTTTCATTGCATTCAAAGCCTATATGACCTTGGCAATGACCACATACATTCAAATGACCGGTCAAATTTTGTAGCACTTCAATAATAGTATTCAGTATTTTGGTTTTAGATCAATTAAATAATCAATGCTGATGTCGATGATGAATATCCGGCAGATGCGAATGCGCATGATTCACTTGTTCATGGCTATGGGAATGGGAATGGGCCGTTTGTTCTTTGTGCCCATGATCATGGTGACCATCATCATGGCTGTGCTGGTGGTCATGGGTCAGGGCATGATGACTGTGGACATGTCCATGATCTTCGGAAACTGTAAAATAGGTCCCAATCAGCATTAAAATCAAGGCCAGTCCAAAAGCAAGATTTAAACCAGTCCCAAAGATCAGCCAGGAAATCACCACCCCCATAAAGGGCGCCGCCGCATAATAAGCGCTGGTTCTGGCTGCCCCCAGTCCCCGCTGAGCTTTAACGTAAAAAAGAATACTGAGCCCGTAAGCAACAAAACCCAACAGCATTGATAATAAAATTTCCACTGCCCTTCCCGAAAAGCTGCCCCAGATTAAGGCAATTATAAGCGCCCCTGTCCCTGAACCAAAGCCTTTTAAAACAACAACTTGCGCCGGATCTTTGTGGGAAAGATTGCGGGTACAGTTGTTCTCAAAGCCCCAGCAGACACAAGCCAGCAGGACATAAACTGCTCCAAGAGAAACCTGCATTTCTCCGCCATCACCAAGGGTTAGTATCATACTTGAAACAGTAATCAGAACAATGGCTATGGTCAGTCTTTTGCCGATGGCTTCCTTGAAAAAGATCATGGCAATCAGGGCTGTCGCCACGATTTCAAAGTTGCCCAAAAGCGCTGCGGTTGCCGAATTGGTCTGACTGATACCAAGCATCAGAAAAATCGGCGCTGCAATATCCAAAAGAATCATCAATATGACTGATGGCAGTTCCTTTTTAGTCAGGGGTGCTTCTTTCTGCGCCAGTTTTTTTCTGTTTAAGAGGACTAAAATAAGCATCCCCAGGCCGGCTCCAAGGTACAAAAATGCCGCCAGATACAAAGGGCTCATCTCATCAAGCAGAAGCTTAGAAAATGGCGCATTTAAACCAAATAAAAGCGCTGCCAGAATGGCGTATAGGACTGACCGATCCAATTTCATTGACTTCTCCCTTGTTCAGATTTTTTTCATCTAACAATGATTATTTTAAGCCTATCATACACCTAATTTAAAGTCAATTATAGTATCTCAGTATATAATATCGGTCAATTACATATAAATCTCAACTGTGATCAAATCACAGTCATATGACTAAGATCTGATATAATAATAAAATATCAAAATTAAAATTTATCTCAGAAAGGATAAAGTCATGGATTATCTGATTGCTTTTCTGGAAGGGATGATCACTTTTATCTCCCCTTGCCTGCTGCCCATGTTGCCAGTCTATATCTCATTCCTGGCCGGTCAGCAGGATGACAATAAAAAATCCCAAACACTTGTCAATGCCTTTGGCTTTGTCCTGGGTTTTACCCTTGTTTTTGTCATTCTAGGAGCCTTTTCGGCAAGCCTGGGTCAGTGGTTAAGCCACTATTCAAGCCAGGTCAATCTGATTGCCGGTCTGGTCGTCATCCTCTTTGGCCTGCAGTTTATGGGTATTTTAAAAATCCCCCTTCTAAACCGCTCTGTCAAACTTGATCATTCCATTAAAAATGTCCATTTTTTATCGGCAATTCTGTTTGGCATGATTTTTTCAATCGGCTGGACGCCCTGTGTCGGCGCCTTTTTAGGCTCTGCCCTGATGCTGGCCGCCAGCAGCGGTCAAACCCTTAAAGGCATGCTGATGCTTCTGTCTTTTTCGTTGGGAATGGGCATTCCTTTTATCTTAAGCGCCCTGGTCATTGATCAGCTAAAAGCTGCTTTTGATTTTATCAAAAAACATTATCAACTGATCAATCGAATTTCCGGAGCCTTTCTGATCCTGATTGGGATTCTAATGGCCACCGGATTATTCAATTCATTTTTATCAATTCTGACCCTTTAATACCCAAGCGTTAGAGAAAGTATTATAGCCGCATAGTGTCGGCGAAATGGAGATTATCATGAACAAACAAGTCAAAACACTGCTGATCATTGGTCTTTTTATTCTGCTGATGGGAGCCGCAACATTTTTATATCGATCCCTCAGTCAATCAAATACACCTGAAACTGCCACGAATGAGTCCGGCTCAGTTATCGGTCAAGCCGCGCCAGATTTTCTGGTTTTTGACAAAGATGGCAATGCTGTCCATCTATCTGATTTTAAAGGGAAGCCTGTTGTTCTAAACTTCTGGGCCTCCTGGTGCCCCCCCTGTTTGTCTGAAATGTTCACTTTTAATGAAGTCTTTCTGGCAAAAGGTCAGGAAGTCACCTTTTTAATGGTCAATCTGACCGACGGACAAAGAGAAACTCAGGACGATG
>JASGLP010000093.1 GCA_030156895.1 Eubacteriaceae bacterium
TATCATTGGCATGACCTCCTTGTATTAAGAAGAAACATACCGTGTTTTTGGGGAATTTTCAACCGTTTATTAAGGGTATTTTACCACCGATTTTGATAGATGCCGGGGTTTTGTTATATCTGGAATTATGGCAGTATCTATAAGCTGTTTTTCAAACCTGCACTTGAACACGTGAATCTAGATAAAAAAGAATTTCTCTTTATGTCTTCTTCAGAGAACAGGCATAAAAAAAGCACCTCAATTGAGATGCCTATAGGTAGTGTTTTCAAAAAAATATTAATTTTAAAGTAGGTTATATATGTTCAATTAAAGATTTAACGTAGGGGCGATCCGTGATCGCCCGCACACTGCGCAATTGCCAGTTCGATTTACAAAATTCTTTAATTCGACTTATATAGCACCATCCATATCGTTAAAAAAATTTACCAGTAATCTTAGTAGTAGTTTAATGGATGATAAGCCGGTAAACCGTTATAGCATTAATCCCATTTAAAACTTTGTGCATCTGTAATTTTCGAATTTCCAATGGCGTTGCCATTTACAAAAAAAGTTGTATATGGTCTATTATTCGTTAGCGAATAAACACTTCCTTGGACATCATTTGCGATAGCTGTTTTTTCTGCATCACTTAACTGCATAAAACTAGGATCTACCGTGATTCTTAATTTATCTCCTAAATATTCTATGTTATAAACATAGAGAGAAAATGCAAATGCGGCATTAGGAGTGCCATTTTCTGTCGGATTACCATTCTCATCTAATTTACCTAAAGCCCAACCCTGGGATAACAACAGAGTTTCATTAATTAATCGATTTGCTTCTGTATAATCTTCTACCGCAACTTCTTTAGGTGCTTCAGTTTTAGGTACTTCGGTTTCAGGTGCTTCAATTGCTGATTCATTTTTCTCAGGAAACGTATGATAAGATACTGTTATTTTCGCATTTTTATCGAATCTATCTCCGTTTGAAAAATTATCTTCTCCATCAATAGTAAGAGATTCCACTTCACCATCTTTTGTAATAATACCCAAACTTGGATCTTCTATTTTAAGAGTAACTACATTAACAAAACCGGCATCCTCTAATTGCTTTACAATTTTTGCGTAATTTTCTTTTTCTAGATCTAAAGAACTAAAGGGTATACTAATTAAGCCATTATTTTCGGCATTTTTGTCTGCAATTCTTTCGGTAATAACGCCGACAGTTAATATTATAATTATCACGAATAGCGATATTCCTAATATTATAATCTTTCTTCTTTTGTCCATATAAGTCTCTCCTTTTGCTGAATTTGCATTCTGTTTAAATTAAATGCCACATTCATTGATTCATCGCAAAGTTTAACCGAATCGGAATATATTCGATCAATTATTAAGATTCGATCAAAAACCTAACTATACTATCTAATTCAGCTTTAGAATACGCCTACATATCCTCACCTCATAAAATATTCGACATTAAGAATCAAAGAATCCATTCGCGGATCCGATTAGACAATACTATTATATAATGTCCCCCTTGGATAGGCAACCCTTTTTTGGACAAAAATTACGCGGACATCATACACTTATAATCGACTGGTGAAAGATAGCCCAATGAGCCATGAATCCGATCATTATTAAACCAATGGACATAGTCAAATAATTGATATTCCAATGTTGCCAGGTCGCTGAAAGTTTCGTTAAACACAAATTCTGTTTTGATAATTTTAAATGTGGCTTCGGCTACGGCATTATCATAAGGGCATCCTTTTTTGCTTAATGATCGTTGAATATTAAAAGTGCTCAGCAGTTCGTCAATCAGTTTATTTTTGAATTCATTCCCACGATCAGTATGAAAAATAGCAATCTCAGCCAGATTTGACTTAACAGTGGAAAAGGCTTTATAAACGAGTGTCGCATCTTTGTTTTTGCCCGCAGCATAACCAATAATTTCACGGTTGAAAATATCAAGAAGAATGCAAATATACTGCCACTTGCCGTTCACATTAACATAAGTTAAATCGCTGACGACGACTTCTAATAATGGACGTTCATCAAATTTTCGAGCGACAAGATTGGCTGTTTTTTCTTCATTGCAAGTCGCTTTATGAACTTTAAAATGCTTGACTGTATACTTCGATACCAGGGCGTATTTCTTCATAATTTTACCGATTTTGCGTCTTGAAAGTTGATGCCCTTTTTTAGCTAATTCTATTTTAATCTTCCGGGTGCCATAATTATTACGGCTCTTTCTGAAAATTGAAATAATGAGATTCTCATTTGCACAGCAGTGAGATTTAGGGCTGCTTTCATTGTAATAGGTACTTCTGGCTATCTGTAAAAATTGGCACATTGCACTGATACTGTACTTGTCACGATTTGCCTTAATAATCGCTATCTTCGTCCCATTATCAGTGCTGCCTGCTTTAAAATATCATTTTCCATTCGTAATTGAGTCAGTTCTTTTTTGAGTGCTAGAAGTTCAATTTCTTCAAGACTTCGATTATCCTTGGCCTTAAATGATTGAGTACCATTATAATCTTTTACCCACTTGTGTAAGGTTGACCTTGCAATTTTGTATTCTTTCATAATCTCAGAAGGCGACTTCTCATTATTATAAAGATTAACGATTTGCTTTTTAAATTCATCGGTATACTGTGACATGTTATTTCCTCGTTTCTATATTTTTTTATTATAACATGTCCGAATAAAAACTGTCTTATTTAGTATAACCTATCCACCTTGTCTAGACATATCTTTGAATTTCTTAGCGTACCTGCCTGGTGACGTTTTTTCCGGATGAAATTTGCGAATTGATCCCATTGATTGTAAGTTTTTTTTGGCAAGGACGATCGTCAAAAGAGGACAATGACAACATCCTCTTGCTTTCCTGGCAGGATTAATATAATTGCCTTTATTATAGCAGATTCACTTAGGTTATAAAAATTGTGTCTCGATCTATGGGTACATTATACAATGCCTCTGATGATATTGACTTCCAATAGTGTAACGGAAAGCAAGAGGTTATTGCAGTCAGACAAATCACGCAATTGCCTGGTATTTTTTGTCGATAAATTCAAATACTTTTTTTGCCGTTAATCCTTCAAATAAATCAGAGTTCGTTTTCAAAATTGCAACCTTTCCTTACACACAAACGGCGTGTGAATGCTAAATTACCGCACCAACTTAGATCAAGTTCAGTTGTTATGTTAATACAATTAACTCACGAAACGTGTGATTTAAAAAGCACGTTTCGTGAGTTTTTCTATTTACAAAGCGTACGTTTCGTGTTATAATTCTTTTAAAGCGAGGTGTTGAAAATGAGCATTTTCAGTGAAAATCTCAAATATTTGAGAATGCAACAGAAATTAAGTCAAGTTAATCTGGCGAAAGAATTAGAAATTTCGCCATCGGCAATTACTATGTATGAGAAAGGCAAACGGGAGCCAAATTTTGAACTGCTGAAAAAAATATCGGAATATTTTGAAGTGGACTATAATATTCTGTTGGGTGAAAAAATTTTATCAGTCGATAAAGAAATCGTTTATACGCCTAATCAGGAAATAGATGATCTAATTATGAGAGAAAATGAAGCAGATTATATAGTCCGTAAAGCTACCCCAAAAACAGGTGCAGGTACAGTTAATAAATCTGAAATGGAAATGGTGGAATTTTTGCGGCAGAATCCGTTATTTAAAAAATTCTTGCGGGCATTAAAAATGATAGATAAAGAAGACATTGAAGAGTTCTTAAGACTGGCGAACAAAACAATAAAAAAGTGATTCTTTTTCTAAAACAATTTCGTTTACGGGGTATAACACCCCGTTGTGTTAGATTGCCTTGATAACAAAAGTTTAACTTGCCCCGTGGGTCGGGCTTCTCGGATCAATGGCAATATAAGTTTCGTGTAAAACATTTAATGTCATTTGCCATTGATCCTGCGACTTCCACGACTTTAGAGTGGCTGACGATGCTAGTTGTCACACTGTTTCTATTGGCACGTCCGTAAACAAACCTTATTGGGGTGGCGGGTGCGGCATGCTGCACCATGGGGCGAACGGTTTTCAGTTACGTTGTCAGGAGGTCTGGGCTTAGTCGGTGGTGCTGGGAACAAGATAGTAAGCGTAGCTGTGACGGAGCGATAGCAGAGGCAGGGCGGCCGACAGTAAAGCTGGCAACGAATAAAGCTCTAGACGTGGTATGCCGTATGGAGCAATCTTGTCTAGCAAATATTTTTTTCCTCTCGTTCCTATTATTATGTACTAGGTTTCATGGAACAAAGCCTCCGTAAGTTTTTAAATCTTACAGAGGCTTGTTTTTTTAGATAGGTAATTTGTTATTTCGTGCGTGTAAGTCTAAATATCTTTCAGATTATATATAGACTAAATATTTGTTTTATATTATAATGTTGATCAGAATAAGACTCAATATAAAATTTATATAGGTACGGCTGTTTGTTACGGTTAAGTGGTCAATTCAATTTTGTGTGTATTTTTAACCTATTTTTATCCAATTGGCAGCAAAAAACTATTGGCTTTGGTTAAAGAGTTGTTGTGAAAAATGGCATAGGTAAGCCATTTTAAAACAGTTTAAAACACGAATTTAAACCCAGTAGGTTGTGGACTGGTTGACCAAGCATATTTCCGGAATGGATAAAAAAATTGGTGCCCACCGTTAATCACTCAATATTACTTCGGTCACTTAACCATAAAACGCTTCTGATCTGAAGCGTTTCAGTGTGTAGACAGACCCCGCACCGACCAATGACCTAGGGGGCAGACCCTTGGATTTCGCAGTCGGTGCACAGGTGTAAAATTAACCTTGTCTTCAGTCTGAAACGCTTTGTTTAAAGGACTTTTGTCACAGCTGAGTCCATTCAAGTAATAGGCTCAATATAGACAAATCGCTATTACTTAAATTTTTTTCTTATAAAAATCTTACAAGCCTTCATTTACCGCCATTAGTACTTTTGTTCCCCTCGTTCAGAATTGCCCGCTTCCGTTTTCAGTTGCCTTCTTAAGGTTTAAAGGATACAATAGATTTAGTTTGTACGGAAAGGAAGCTTTTATTTTGAAACAATCTGAAACCATCAAGAAAAAACCGCTGACTTTAACCGCGATTATTTTAAAAAATCTGGCCCTGGCACTATTGGTCGGCAGCCTTGCCTTTATTTTTTTTGTTTTTATTCTAGATTCGGATGTCGCTGAATCTTTTCATATTCTGATTGCCGCTATCTGTTGCGCACTCCTTGGCAGCCTGATCTTCTTAGGCTTAACCAGCAAACGTTTGACCTATATCAAGCGTTTAAAGGCCGGTGCTCAGGCTATAGCCAATGAAACAGAACTGACTCCGGTCTCCCTTGAAGGACGGGATGAACTTCGGGAAATAGCCGCATCGGTTAATCTTCTGGCGGAGAAACTGCAGACGCAAAAAGGTGCCGTCAGCCACTTGAAAGACGAAAACCAGCAGCTGATCACCAGTATTTCCAGCGAATTATATCCCCTGATTACTACCTTGAATGGTTATCTGGAGCGAATGTTAAACGATCCTGGGGCTGATCCAGCCTATTTGCAGACAGTCATAAAAAAGGCCACTGATATCCAGCTCTTTGTGGAAAATGTATTAAACAACGCTTTCTCTGATCAGCAGGCTAATTTTTATGAATTTAAGCTCTACGAAGGCCTGCCGCTGATCGATGAATTTCTTAAAAAGATTACCCTAACACTTTCTGAGGCCGGATTTGAAATTGTCACTGAGAATTGTCTGGACCAGCCCTTTTCTTTATGGATTGACTACCAGCAGCTGTCAAGAATTTTAAGCGAGCTGACCACCAATATCATTAAATTCGCCGATGCCCAGAAACCGATCCACTTGGGCCTGATCCGTAATAAAAACGAACTGCTGCTGATTATCAGAAACAAAACCCTCCCCTACGCCGAAGAGGCCTTAGTCCCTGAATCGGGGAGCCTTCAACTGTGTCAGAAAATTATTAAACGCCATCAGGGACGAATCGACTATTATCATTTAAACCAGATGTTTAAAGTTGAGCTGGCACTGCCAATACACAATACGCCCCTTTAATGGCGAATGGATAAATTAAAAATATCATCAAAAAGAACTAGAGCCGTTTCTACATTTTTATCTGTAAAAACGGCTCAGTCCAAAATCTCTTCTGTCATCCTATTGGACTCCTTCTATGGATTTTTTATCAAAAATCTTTTTTTCTTTGAGTAATTCTTCTGGAGATTTGTTTATCATCAATTTTTTTGATTTTTTTCTTTTATCATAAAATCCTTATTTCCTTTTGGGAAATCGTTTGTTGGTGCGGTTTTTATTGATAATTTTCTTTAATCATTTCTTGTATTGATGAATGATCTCATTTTGAATTTTTTAAATTCTTACCTTTTTTTCTGGTTCGTTTTTCTTATCATTGTGATTTTTTCTCATTCAGTTTTATTTTCGATTTTTCTTATTGTTTCTTTTGAATTATCGTTTTTTTCTGTTTGATCTTTTTATCATTTTGATTTGAATTGCTTGCCAGTTTTTGGGTTGTTGAAGTTTTACTTTTGGATCAATTGATTTTTGATTTAAATTAAGTATAGCACCTTTCAAAAATAAGTAAATAGATTTTTTGTAAACGTTTGTAACTATTTTGCATAAACTCTGCGTATTATTTGATATACTTGTTTTCAGCTACTTAAAAATGCTTTTTTTTATTTACTCAACTTTCCCAGCTGTAAAATGCAGCTGAGATCTCATAAAAACGAGCTCTACAGCTTCTGAAAACAGAAGTTGACAGAAAAATGCACCTAACATCTGATATAATGAAATTGCAAAGTAACAAAAATCAGACAGGAAAGGTGCATACCATTATGATAAACCAAAACAGCCCATCTGAAAAGGTTGAAATTGAAATTTTAAAAGCTTTTAAAGCATTG
>JASGLP010000034.1 GCA_030156895.1 Eubacteriaceae bacterium
AGGAAGCATCTGTTCGCATGCAAAAACTCATTGATATTGGGGAGGCTATGGCGCAAAAATACCATGTGGTAGTAACCAATCCGCCCTATATGGGCAGTAAGGGAATGAGTGCTAAACTATCGGACTTTGTGAAAAAGAATTATCCGGACAGTAAGAGTGATCTGTTTGCGGTCTTTATGGAAAGCTGCGGACAGATGACTAACAAAAATGGCTTTCAGGCCATGATTACCCAGCATGCCTGGATGTTTCTTTCCAGTTTTGAGAAACTGAGAATAAAATTGATGGAGAGTAATCTTGTTAATATGGCTCATCTCGGGGCCAGAGCTTTTGAAGAAATTGGCGGAGAGGTGGTTCAGACAACCGCTTTTGTAATGGCAAATAATCAGTTAAAGGATTATCAGGGGAGTTATGCCAGACTAATTGATTATGGTAGTCAGAATGCTAAGGAAGAGGCTTTTCTGGCAGGGAATGATTTATATATTGCCAAGCAGGAAAATTTTTCTAAAATACCGGGAATGCCAATTGCTTATTGGGTGAGTGTAGAAATAGAAAATTCTTTTGCAGGAAAATTTATTAGCGACTATGGGCAAGTATGTATTGGAATGAGAACTGGCGAAAATGCAAGATTTTTACGATTGTGGCATGAAATATCCTATATAAAAATTGGGTTGAGCTTAAATTGTGGAGAAGATTCAATAAAAGAGAAGGTAAAATGGATACCATATAATAAAGGTGGAAATTTTAGAAAATGGTATGGAAATAATGAGATTGTAGTAAATTGGGAAAATAATGGACTAGAGATTAAGGAAGAAACAAGAAGAAAATATCCTTATTTAAAAAATGATTTAAGTTGGAAAATAAGTAATGAGCACTTATATTTTAAAGAATCGATAACATGGTCATTTATAAGTTCATTTAATTTTGGTATTAGATATTCACCTAGTGGATATATTTTTGATGTTGCCGGTTCTTCGATATTTCCTAATGAAAATTTGAGATATATGTTAGCATTTTTAACAACAAAAGTGGCGTTAACATTTTTGAAAATTTTAAATCCAACTATGAATTATCAAGTGAAAGATGTAAAATCACTTCCATATATTTTTTCCCAAATATATGAAAAAAGAATTGATGGTTTAGCTTCAGCAAATATTTTAATTTCTAAAACCGATTGGGACTCCTTCGAAACCTCATGGGATTTCAAAACACACCCCTTACTCGCTTTTAAATCCGACGATAATCTGGGTATAATCCGCTCCTACGATCAGGATGAAAAAGGTAATTTAGTAGATACGGAAACATCTTTAAAAAGTGCTTGTATTAAAGAAGCTTTTGAACGCTGGCAAACTTTCACCGACCATCAATTTACCCAACTAAAAGCCAACGAAGAAGAACTCAACCGCATTTTTATTGACATCTATGGCCTACAGGACGAACTCACCCCGGAAGTAGAAGATAAAGACGTGACGATCCGCAAAGCCGATCTTTCCCGGGAAATTCGTTCCTTCATTTCCTACGCCGTCGGCTGTATGTTCGGCCGTTACAGCCTGGATGTTGAGGGGCTGGCCTATGCTGGCGGGGAATGGGACGATCAAAAATACAAGACATTTATCCCAGACAAGGATAATGTCCTGCCCATTACTGATGAAGAATATTTTGAGGATGATATCGTCGGTCTTTTTGTCGCCTTTGTTAAAAAAGTCTATGGTCAGGAAAGCCTGGAAGACAATCTCGATTTTATTGCGGCTGCATTAGGCAATAAGGGTAACACCTCAAGAGAAATCATCCGCAATTATTTCCTCAAAGACTTCTATAAAGACCACTGTAAAATTTATCAGAAACGTCCGATTTACTGGCTCTTTGACAGCGGTAAGGAGAACGCTTTTAAAGCCCTGATCTATCTGCACCGTTATAATGCTGATACCATTGGGAACCTGCGGATCGATTATCTTCACCGGATGCAAAAGGTCTACGAAAGTGAAATGAACCGAATGCAGGAAACCATCGAGAATAGCAGTAATTCCCGGGATGTATCAGCAGCCACTAAGCGCAAGGAAAAGTTGATCAAGCAGTTAAAAGAAAGCAAGGACTACGATGAAAAAATTGCCCATCTGGCTCTGGCTCGCATTGAACTGGATCTGGATGATGGAGTCAAGGTCAATTATGAGAAAGTTCAGACGGATGTGGAAGGCAAGAAAATTTCAGTCTTGGGGAAAATATAAGATATTTCAATATTTTCCTTTCATGCTGAGATTAAACACGATATTAGCACAAAGCAAAGTTTGATGATAAATGTCTTTATCGTTCGTATTAAAAATACGATCTACGAACAATAAAGACATTACGTTATTATATTAGTTGAGATATGAAAAATGTATAGTGGCTGAATGAAAATCAAAAATGATTGAAATACGAACCGGAAGGAGCTTAGCCGATGGAAGAACTGCTTGCAGGCGAATCCAGCAGCATTGAATATAAGCAGGAAGTGCCGAGTAATAGTGAAAAATATATTAAGACCATTATTGCCTTTGCCAATGGAAACGGTGGTCTACTGGTTTTTGGAATCGAAGATGAAACCTGTAAGGTGGTTGGCATTCCCCAGGAAGAGGTCTTTTTGACGGCAGATCGTGTTACTAATACAATTACTGATACGTGTCAGCCAATGGTTGATTTCGAAATCAAATACAAAACCGTTGAAGAAAAGACAATTATTATTGTGAAGGTATTTCCCGGGGCACGACGTCCATATTATCTTAAAAATAAGGGGATAACGGATGGTACCTATATCCGTGTGTCTGGGACAACGCGAAAAGCTGACGATTTTGTAGTAAAGGAATTATCTTTTCAGGGTGAAAATAAGTATTATGATCAGACGATTGCGGTTGGATATGAAGTAACCAAAGACCAGATTGATTCTTTATGTAGCACCATGTACGATTATGCGATAAAACAATGTGCAACCCCAGCTGAAAAAGCTGCCGTAAAACGAGTTGAAGAAAAGCACTTAATTGCCTGGGGATTACTTGTCCAGCGGGAAGATAAACTACTGCCGACGAATGGATTTTTATTATTAACCAGCAATCCGTTTTTGGAGGCTTCTATCCAGTGTGCGGTGTTTAAAGGGGTGGATCGTTCAGTTTTTATTGATCGAAAAGAATACTCAGGTTCTCTGTTTGACCAAATAGATGAAGCATATCAGTTTGTTCTTCGAAACATCCGAATGGGAGCAAATATTAATGGCTTATATCGAAAAGATATCTATGAACTCCCAATTGATAGTATCCGGGAAGTGATTGCCAATGCAATCAGCCATCGTTCATATTTAGATCCAGCCAAAGTACAGGTTGCTATATATGATGATCGATTGGAAATAACTTCGCCGGGAATGCTGATTGGTGGAGTAACCATCGAAGATCTTAAATCCGGTTGCAGCCGACCGAGAAATCGGGGGATTGTAAGTGCTCTAACCTATATGAAGATCATTGAACAATGGGGGAGCGGAATACCTAAAATGATCAGTGCCTGCAGAAAAGCTGGTTTGCCAGAACCGGAATTAAAAGAAATGGGCGGCAGCTTTAGGGTAAACATGTTTAGACCAGGTGAAATAAGCAGTCTGGCTACTACCCAAGGTACTACCCAAGCTACCCAAGGTGCTACCCAAGCTACCCAAGCTACTACCCAAGCTCCATTATCGGAAGCCGAGAGAGTACTTTTAAAAGAGATCAGCAAGCATCCTTCTATATCCCAAAAGCAGATAGCCGATGAATTAGGTTGGAGTGTTGATCGGGCCAAATACTATTTTAAAAAGTTAAAAAGAAAGGGGTTAATTAAAAGAGTGGGCAGCAGCCAAACCGGGCATTGGGAATTATTGGTGGAAGAGCAGGAGGGCGACCCATGGCAGAAATGAACCTAAAACAAATCACCGATAAACTCAATACTGAATTCAGCGGCAAAAACCGAAAGCTGGTCTTCTGGTATGACGACAATGGCGACTTTGAAGCGGAAATTGATGGTCTCGAGCTAAACGGTGCAAAAGTATATCATTTGGAAACCGATAATCAGTTTCAGACCAAGCATTTTTTGGAGCGAGTCGATACCATTAACAACTACCTGATTTATGCGCCTTTTCCCAGACCATCCGTTAGAGACAATCATCTGGAGGATACTATTCGCTATTCGAAAGTCTTTCATGCCGACCGGGCATCGCTTTTGATGGTAGATCTGGGCATCGATAAAAAATACAAAGCGGTAATCCAGAAGCATATTAAATTCTTCGCGGCCCGGGACCGCAGACAGCGGTTTTATGATCTTGAAATCCGGAATTTTAATAAAGAAAGTATTGAAGTGGCCCTGATGTCCTGTCTTTGTAAAACCCATACAGCTTCCTTTGAAGAAGTTGTGCGTGTGGTTTTAATGGAGACGGAAAATTCTTTTGAAAGCAATCGTATCTTGGAGGAGTTTCAAAAATATGACCTGCTTGAGATTTTCTGGGATTTTTGCCGCCAGCAATTTGCTTACACCGAGCAAAGCCCATCGCTGGAAAAACTGGTATTGACGCTTTTTCTTACAACTGCGCAGAGATCACTTGGGGGAGCATTGCCCTCGAATTTAAAGCCTTTTATTTCCGATAAAACCGGAAATATCATCGCCTTTATGGATAGTCTGATGAATAATATTCTCACCCTTGAAAAGTACAATGCCTTATCAGACTATGTGGCGCGCAAGCTGGATATGGAAAATGTCTTAAGTGGATTTGAGCCGGCCGATTTAATAGATTGTGATACCTTTGCCATTGTTGATCAGCGCCTGATTGACTGGCTGATTGAAAGGCTTCTGGCAGAAGATACCGGAGCCAAATTAGGAGACCTTACCCTTCCGGAGATTTGCCGGGAAAGACTAAAAAAACACTTTTCCAAAGAATTTACGACTAGTTATAAGTTACTCAACCACGCTTATTATTTGATAATAAATGCCAATTATCAGTGCAAAAATAATTTTAAAGCATTAGTTGACCAGTATCTGAAAGTCGATTTTGAGATGGACGGTCATTACCGGAAATTCTTTTACTATTTTGATCAGCTTGGTGACACGGCTGGTTTTGAAAAGCTTGCTTCTCTAGTGGAGAACATCTATAGTAACGAGTATCTTGATAAAATTGTGCGTGGCTGGAATGAGACTTTTGATATTGAAGAAGTTAAGACGACATTGCCACTGCAACGACGCTTCTATAAACGAATCATTGAGCCTAATAAGGATAAACTGGTTGTGATTATATCGGATGCTTTACGTTATGAAGTAGGCCATGAACTGTTTTTAAAATTGCAGGTGGATGAACGATGCACGGCCAGTTTTTCTGGAATGCTGGGGCTAATCCCTTCCACTACCAGGCTGGGAATGGCGGCACTGCTTCCGCATCATAGTCTTTCTGTTAGTGATGATTACAAGGTTTTGGTTGATGGTAAAAATGCTGATGATCTAAAACAACGAGAGACCATTCTAAAAAGCTATGTTTTAAGTAGCCGATGCGTCCAGTTTGATGATATCAGGAATATGAAAAAGGCGGAGCTGAGAGAAGTATTTACCGGCCAGGAAGTGGTTTACATCTATCATAATCAGATTGATGCCAGAGGGGATAAAGCCAATACCGAAAATGAGGTATTTACCGCCTGCCAGGAAGCGGTTGAGGAAATTGACGGATTGATTCGTCGCCTTTCAGGCAGTGCCAATACCTATCATTTTATGGTGACGGCTGATCACGGATTTATTTATAAACGTGATAAGCTGCAGGAAAGTGACAAGCTGTCAAATAATGCCGAAAAAGATGCCTTTGTCAATCGGCGTTTTATTATTCATAGTAATCCTTTAATCGGGGACGGGATTGTATCAAGATCACTTGGAGAGATACTGGGGAATGATGATTCTAAAAGTGTAACCACTCCCATTAGCGCCAATGTTTTTAAAGTGTCTGGCGGTGGACAGAACTATGTACATGGTGGATCATCACCCCAGGAAATGATTGTTCCGTTAATCGACATAAAAATGGAAAAAGGGCGGGTGGAAACAAGGCCGGCATCAATCATGCTGGTGAGTGTGATCAGAAAGATCACGACTCTTAATGTATTTCTGGACTTTATACAAGCAGAAGCAGTGGGAGAGGGGATCAGCCCGGCCAGCTACCGAATATATTTCATTACTGACGATAATGAAAAAATATCTAATGAGTTGTTATTTATAGCAGATAAAAAAGATAATGACGCCCAGCAACGGATGGTCAGGTTGCATTTCAGCTTAAAAAATCAACACTACGATAAGTCGGGAAAATATTATCTGCTGGCAGTTGATGAGTCTAACGGCCTTGAGATATTCAGGCATGAAGTATCGATGGATCTGGCCTTTGCGAATGAATTTGGATTTTAGTCGGTTAAAGAGAGGAGAAAGGCAGAAAGGACCAGCTAATGGTATGATTCCAATGGTTTGTATTATTATTTATGGATATTGATAAACTTATAAGTTAATGTCGGTATGGCCTTAAAAGAAGAGTTTTAATTCTCTGATAAATTTCTGAAACTTACATCCTCCCTGATGATTTGCTTGATAAACAAAAATATCAAATTAACACTTAATATTTATAACATTGTGTCGATAGAATAATTAGAGAGATCGGAAGAAAGTCCAATAAGTGTAAAGGAATGCGGGTAACAATGAAAGTATCGTCACTAATAAATCAAGAAAATAGCAATTCGGTCAGTTATAAAAATACGGCTAAAACTGAAAAAGATTCTACAGCGACCTATAATAGATCAAATTAAAAAACAGATTCAGTGGAAATTTCAGCAGAAGCATCCAGATTACAGGCGATTGATGAAAAACTTTCGGCATCATCGGGAAAAGATTACTTAGGGATTACTAAAGGCAGTAAGGAAAATAGTTACTTAATCAATTTTTCGGATTCGGCTGCCGTAAGCAGAGCGGTTTCGAGAGGTTATATTACGGTTAATGGAACAAAAATTGAATTATCTGATAGCGTAAAAAAACAGCTGACCAAAGTGGGTAAAAAGGCCCAGGCTAATCGAATGCAAGCTTATAATCGGTATATTATGCAGCATGAATTGGCGGTGGCGCAACAACAAAGCGAAACCTATGCAAACGCAGCCCAGGATACACATAAGGCATTAGAAACTGCATCAAAGATGACCCGGGGTAAAAAGGTTTCAAACGCGGATGAACAGGCATTAATGGAATATAATCCGCAGTTGTACGCAATGGCTAGAATCATGGCAATGCTCGCAAAACAGAAAGAGCAGATCGAGGGCTTGCTTGAGGCGGAAGAAAAACCGGCCGAAGATAAAAGTGTTGAGGGCGTCGAATGGGCAGACTTCGAATGGAAGTCTTATGAAACCCAATTAGAGGTCTCCTTTGAAGGTAATAGCCCTTCTACTGGTGTAGTAACTGAGGTTGAGATTGATCTGTAAAAAATTTAGATCATTTGTAGCGGCAAAAACACTAAAGAAAAAAATTAAATTGAAGAATAATAATTAGAACGCGGTAGATCATAATGATTATGCTGTGTTCTTTTTTGTAGGTATCAACATTAGGTGTCTTTTAATTAAAACCCAATATAAGTGTGTAATAATCATAACAAATTTAAGAACAAAGAGGCCATTATGAATATCGAAAACATCGAAAAGAAAATTGCACAATACCCTATTTTTGAATATGCATTTATTGATCCCCAGGAAATAAATTGTTTTCCAGCGGTTAGAAGCATTTGTCAGATTGAATGTCCCCAGTTTGGCCAGTCCTGGTCCTGTCCGCCGGCGGTGGGCAGTCTTGAGGAATGTGAAAGCAGAATTAAAGACTACCCTAACGCCTTAATATTTAGTACCATCTCAGAGGTCACTGATCTGCTGAATATGGCAGAAATGCTGTCCACCAGAGGCGAGCATATTGAAGTTGTTGAAGCGCTTAAAAAGGAAGTTTTTGAAGATTCGGACGAGATTTTAATTCTGACAGCTGAATCCTGTGCTATCTGTGAAGATTGTGCTTATCCTGACGCTAAATGTCGTCACCCGCATAAAATGTACCCTTGCGTGGAAAGTCATGCTATCAGTGTGACGGATATCTGTGAAAAGAACAACCTATCTTTTTTAAACGGCCATAATGTGGTTACCTGGTTCGGAATGATTTTTTTTAACTGAAAATCCAATTGGTCGGTGCGGGGTTTGTCTAGAGAAAACGGCTTAAAGCCGTTTTTTATCTGGCTTCTACCTTTCTGTTTTTTAACAGCACCAGGGTAACCCCAAGAATGGCGATTCCGAAACCCAGAACCAGGGCAATCCAGGTGAGGATATCTGTTAAAGTGCTGCCGGAAAGTGATGAGGCAGATGTGATGGCATTATTGGCTTTAACATACCAATAGGTGGGAGTAAAGCTGGCAATGGATAATACCGTATCACCGAGGTAAACCTGTTCCACAAACACCCCACTGATAAAAGAAGTGCCCAGGGCAAAGACATTGGCGACGGCGGACATGGCACTTCGGCTTTTGACCAGATTACTGATAAAAAAGCTGATTGATAATGCTGACATGGTAAAGACAAAAGAGTTAAGGATTAAAAGTAAGCCCTTTTCACTGAACATAAAGTCGCTGTTGATAATAAAGCTGAGCGCCACCATCAATAGCCAGGCAAGAACGGCAAAACTAAGACTTCCCAGCACTAGTTGGCTGTTGTAATTGAGGGTTTTTAAGGGTGAAGCAAAATTTCTTTTTTTAATGTCCGAATCATTAAAGACCAGCATGACTGCACAAACCCCAAGAATCAGAATGGCAAACAGCGAGTAGGCCATAAAGTTGTAATAGTAGGCCATTTTTTCAGCACTATCGCTTTCGTCTGTATGGCTATTCAGGGTTACTGATGAACTATTGGAGAAATCATTTTGAAGTGACGAAACCAGTTCGTATTGGCTGACAACATTTCCATAGTTTAGATAGGTTTGCGCGGTATTCAGATACTGATTGATGCGCAGATCCATAAAAGTGGCTGATGTGGAATTGGGGGCGGCGGTCTTTTCAAGGCTGACGGTTTGGCCAGCTAAAAAGTCCTGGCTGAATCCGTCAGGAATTCTTAGAATATAGTCCACTTCCTGAAAAAACAGGGCATCCTGCAGGCTCTGGGGATCGTCGGGAAGGTTCACCAGGTTGGCATTTACAGTCAGATAAGCGATGAAGCCATCGAGAAAAACAGAGTCTTCATCTTCATTAATCAGGGCAATGTTGATTTTGCTCTCTGTAAAATCGGTCGACACTGGGGAGGTGTAAGAAGCGGTAAAAGCCACTGCTAAAACAATGAAGACGATCAGATAGATACTGATCTGCATTCTGTTTTTGAGAATAATCTTAAAGAAAGCCTTATAAACTTGCATATTTTTGTCTCCTTATCACGAAAAAGGTCATCGTTGAAAAAACAATGTTAAAAGCACACAATAATAGAATATTGGTAAAAAAACGGCTATGGTCAGGATAGTAATAGAGGGCGTAAAAGCTGTCAGTAATCAGGTTGGCAGGGTTTAAGTAAGACAGGATTGGCATGTTTTGACTAATCGTATACTTTATGTTTTCAACCATCATCCCGGATAGAAAGCTCATGGCCATGGTTGAACCGATTAGAATTCCAATTTTCACGCCTTCTTCGCGTTTGACAACAGATGCAATAAAAGCGCCAAAGGAAACGCCGGTAATTGATCCGATTGCACAGGTTATGGCGATGTAAACCAGCTGATCGCCGAAGTTGACCTTAAGAAAGAAAACTAAAAAACACATCAGCAGGGCAATGACCACCATTTGGATTGTTGTGGCAGCAAGGATGGAAGATAAAAATATTTTCAACTTGTTGGCCGGGGCAACACTGACTCTGGCACCCTCGGTTGAGAGATCAGCCTGAATGGTAGTGATTTCCTTAAGGCCCAGAAAACCGCCATAAAGACAGGCCATGGCAATCAGGGTATAAAAATAATTGACAACCGGATCGGGATTGTTGCGGGTAGGTGTAACTTCGGTGACGTATTCCGTTGGGTCAGTAAATGAATCAATCAGGCCGGATGACAGCGCCTGAGGATTATCCGTTATGATCGTGTTCAGGGTTGATGAAACCTGCAGGTACTGATCCAGAAAGCTTTTGATGATGGTTTGATTAATGCCTGACTGGGAAACGCTCAGTTCCGGGTTTTGATCAAATAATATTATACCGTCAACCTGGTTGTCATTTAGCAGTTCATGGGCCTGATCTTTTGAAGTTTCGGTGATGTTAAAAAGATCGGTTTCGGTGACCGTCTCTAAAAAAGCAGTGTTCTCAGCTTCATCACTATTTAAGACGATTGCCAGGTTGATCTTTTCGAAATTATCGATATTTCCAATATTTGACAGGGCCAGATAGAAAAGGCTACCGAGGATAATCGGAAAAACCAGAGTCCAGAACATAGCCTGACGATCTCTGAAAATACATTTTAGCCGATAAAAATAATTGTGCAGAAACATTTTTTCCTCCTTAATCCCGAAGTTCTTTCCCGGTGATTTCCAGGAAAACATCATTTAAAGTTGGGGGCTCTGAAAAAACTTTGCCAATTTGAATGTCACGGTGTTTTAATAAATCCAGAATGGGAATCAGGTTATTTTTTCCGCGACTGGATTTGATGGTCAGTTGTGAACCGGACAGGTCAACGCTTAAAATATTAGCAAAATCGCTAATTTCATCCAGATCAAGATTCTGGGGGTTGAGGATTTCGATGGAAATATGTTCGCCGGTTTTGATGATTTCTTTTAATGAATCGTTGCTACCGGAGGCGATGACTTTCCCTTTGTCCATGATGGCGATGCGCGAACAGATCTGTTCCACTTCTTCCATATAATGGGAGGTATAAATAATGGTGGCACCGGCGGCATTGAGTTTTTGGATACCTTCCAAAATACTGTTGCGGCTTTGGGGATCAACAGCTACCGTCGGCTCATCCATAATGATCAGGTCAGGCTTATGAGCGATGCCACAGGCGATATTGAGTCTTCTAAGAAGTCCGCCGCTGAGTTTTTTGGGCGTGAACTTTCTAAAATCTTTGATTCCCACAAAATCCATGGCTTCTTCAACCAGCTGGCGGCGTTTTTGTTTATCGGAAATATAGAGGCCGCAGAAATAATCGATGTTTTCATAAACGGTTAATTCATTAAAAACGGCGACATTCTGCATCACCAGGCCAATCCGCTTCTTAATTTCATAGGCTTCGGGATGCATGGGCGTATCATAAATTTCGATCTCTCCCTTATCATATTTAAGCAGGGATAAAAGACAGTTGATAGCGGTAGTTTTGCCGGAGCCGTTGGGTCCCAGTAGTCCAAAAATTTCGCCTTTCTGAACTTCCAGGTTTAGATGATCCAAAGCAATCAGATCTCCATATCGTTTGACCAGATTTTTTATTTTGATAACCATGTGTTTTCTCCTTCGCGTTTTCTTTAAATAAATTGTACTGCAGTCAGTAAAAAAGTTGAAGTGAGCAGGATAATGATCAGGTATGACAAATGTCATGATTTATGATAAAGTATGGACAAGCATAATGTTTTAAAGTAGACTGTGAAAAATCAACAGGAATCGTGAGGGGTTCAGATGAACAAATTAGTGGATAAGTTAATATTATTTATTTGCTGTCTGGCGCTTTTTGTCAGCACCGTTGAAGCTGGATACAAGATTGTACCAGTTTTGATTGTCATCATTTTCTCTGCTCTATTAAGCTATGTTGAAGGGAAAAATCTGTCAATTGGCTTATTCATTGCTTTTGTTGCTTTATGCTTTTATGATCAAAGATTGATTTATTTTTTGCCCCTGATTGCTTATGATATGATGAGTGGTCAGGTGCCCAAGATTACAGTTATGGTTTTTCTGCCATATTTGTCGGCCTTGTCAAGTTTACAGGCTTCCGGGCTGGTCATGATTCCGCTTTTTTTAGGGCTGGGATATTTTTTAAAAGAGCGAACAAGGTCACTCGAGACGATGAAAACGGACTATTACCGTTTGCGTGACAATACTAAAGAGGCTGCTCTGCAGCTGGAAAAGAAAAATCGTGATTTAATGGAAAAACAGGATTATGAGTTGAATCTGGCCACCCTTGCCGAAAGAAATCGGATTGCCCGGGATATCCATGATAATGTTGGACATCTTTTATCAAGAAGTCTTTTACAAACCGGAGCCCTCTTGGCAACGACAAAAGAAGAAGCGACAAAAGAAGGGCTGGCGCAGATGAAAGAAACCCTGACCGAAGCCATGGACTCAATCAGAAACAGTGTCCATGATCTTCATGAAGAAAGTTTTGATCTGGAAGTGGAGATTAAAAGCCTGATTAATCAGTTTACTTTCTGTCCGGTTACTTTTGATTACGACCTTGGTAACAATCCGCCTAAAGCCATTAAATACTGTTTTATCGCCGTGGTTAAAGAGGCTCTATCCAATGTGATCAGGCATTCAAATGGTAACCAGGTAAAAATATCCGTTCGCGAGCATCCGGGCTTTTTCCAACTGGTCTTCTGGGATAACGGCACAGTTAAAAAGATGGGACAGGGCATTGGCCTTGTGAATATGGAAGATCGGGTTAAAGCCCTGACTGGAAATGTTAATATTATGGCAACCGACGGGTTTCGAATTTTCATTTCAATACCGAAAGATTTTGAGGAACAAGCATGAAAGTATTAGTAATTGATGATGACCAGCTGGTCTGCGCGTCATTAAAAACCATTATTGAAGCTGATAATGATATATCAGTGATAGGCCTGGGGCACGACGGCAAAGCGGCCATCGATCTTTTTCACCGGATGAAGCCGGATATTCTGTTGATGGATATCAGAATGCAGGGGATGACCGGGCTGGATGCCGGTGAGCAAATCTTAATGGAAGATCCCAGTGCCAAAATTTTATATCTGACAACCTTTCTGGATGATGAGTATATTGTTAAAGCTTTAAAAATTGGCGCCAAAGGCTATATGGTCAAACAAAATTTTGAAAGTATTGTCCCATCTTTAAAAGCCGTTGCGGCGGGTCAGACCGTTTTTGGCTCGGACATTATTGTTAAAATTCCGGAACTGATGGGGCATGAAGAGAAAATTGTTCTGGATGATTATGATCTTAATGAAAAAGATCTGGAGATGATTGGCCATGTCGCTCAAGGTCTTTCCAATCGGGAGATTGCCGGGATGTTATTCTTAAGTGAAGGAACCGTCCGTAATCGGATCAGTCTGATCCTTGAGAAGCTTTCTTTAAGGGATCGAACCCAGCTGGCGATTTTTTACTATAAGAATGGACTGGATCGGAATAAATTTATATAGCTGTTAGTTTTATGCAGAAGATGGGGTAGAAATTGGATAAGGACAGTTTTAAGGGACTGTGTCAGGAACAAAGCGATTGAGTAAGCAATGATAAGTTGTTATCCAATTGCTTATGGAGAATTACTTTATATGATGCTGAGTTTTAAATTTTACTAATTTTTAAATAGGAGGCTGCCAATGATTTTTTATTTCTCTGGAACCGGTAATTCGCTGCATGCGGCAAAAGTTTTAGCCGAGAAAACCGATGATCGCCTGATTAGCATAGCAAAAGCAATCGATGAAGAAATGTTTGAATTTGAACTTGAGAAAAACGAAGGGATCGGTTTTGTCTTTCCGGTTTATGCCTGGGCACCGCCGGAGATTGTGCTTAACTTTATCAGTCGATTAAGTTTTATGGGTGAAATCTCTTATGCTTATGTGATTGTAAACTGTGGTGGCAATGAAGGAAGAACGACCAGTATTTTGAAAAAGGCGTTGGAAAAAAAGGGGATTACTCTAAATGCTTCTTATACCCTGAAAATGCCCAGTAATTATATCATTGGATATGATGTGGAATCAGATGAAGAACAAACTCAAAAGCTTCGAGCCGCTGATCAGCAACTGACAGAGATTGGTGAGCAGATTATCAGGAGAGAAAAAGGGGTCTATCATACCATTCCCGGCAGTATGCCCGGTGTTAAATCAAAACTTGCTGGAACCATGTTTAACAAATTTGCCCGGGATACGGGGAAATTCTATACTAATGATAATTGTAACCAGTGCGGGTTGTGCGTAAAAATATGCCCCGTCCACACCATTTCATTGGATCAAAAACCGGTTTGGGGAAAAGACTGCACCATGTGTCTGGCCTGTATTAATCGCTGCCCTAAAAAAGCGATTCAGTATGGGAAAAACACCCAAAAAAGAGGACGTTACATTCATCCTGACCTGAAATGAAAGCAAGGTGGCTGATGCTGTTGGCGACCATTGTTTTCATCCTGATGATCATTGGAGTGCCGGAATGCCGCAGCGAAACGGTTCTGTTTATGCAAAGTCTTTTTTTAAACGATCAGAACATTCTAAAAAGTTCGGGGCTAGAATTAATTATTCCGACGGCCAAAACCGTACCCGGTTCGCAATGGGATGAGACGATGAAATCATTTCAACCGGGGCAGGATTTTCCCCATGGCGATAGCACAGGGCGGCTCAGTATTCTATATAATTTTGGGGATTTTGAAAATGGACGTTCCAGCTTTTTTGATCCCGATGCGGACACTTTTAATGCTCATTATGGAGTTTATGCGGTTGAATTAGATAACGGGATTTTTGGTTTTGAAAACAATGAAGCTGATGTTGACGCCATCACAAAGCTGGTAGCCTATGATCAGCTTAATCTGGTCATGACCTCGCTGGGATGTCCGCGGTCAAAAAGAGTTTTTGAATCAGAGCTTGTTGGTCTTGAAAATGGAATCAGCATGGCCGGCTTTGATGACTGGATCGAAATCGATGCGAAAATAACAACCAATTCACCCTTGCATCAAAAGACGAAGTTTCACCAGGGCTATCTGCAGTATGGGGAGCCGCCTGAAAACTATCAGAGTCAAGATTTCCCTTTAGTCGATATGGTAGGCCGCTTATATATGCGCTATGATTTAGATACCAATTTGACGATTATTTATTTTGCCATTGCTAAGAATGAAAGTATTCTTGAGGAAACAAGTCGTGATTATTTAATCCCGATACAGTGGGTTAAAACAGAGGTGAAGGAATGAAAATTGCCGGAATTCAGATGGCTGTGGTTGCGGGCCAGATCGAGGAAAACTTTAATAAAGCAGAGGCATGGATAAAAAAAGCGGCTCAGACAGGAGCCGATGTTGTTGTGCTTCCGGAAATGTTTGTGGGTGGTTTTTTATCAAAGCTTTCGATGGCGGAATTGGCTGATCCGGATGGTCAGCGCACAAAAGCTTTTTTATCCAGACTGTCAAAAGAGTTAAACATCAACATAGTCGGCGGCTCGGTGGCGACAAAAAAGGCGGGTAATTATTATAATACCGCTTATGTGTCAGACCGGCAGGGTCAAATCATTGCCGAATATGACAAGATTCATCTTTTTTCTTTTGCCGGGGAAGAAAAAAGGTACGCATCTGGCGACAAACTGCTTTCTTTTGTGTTGGATGGGATTAAATGTTCAGTGATGATCTGCTATGATTTGCGCTTCCCGGAAATATTCAGAAAACAGGCTTTAGATGACAGCCAAATTATTTTTCTGCCGGCCCAGTGGCCGGTTCCCCGCATTGATCACTGGCGGATTCTTAATCAGGCGCGTGCTATCGAAAACCAGCTTTTTATGGTTTCAGTCAATGGCTGTGGTAAAGCCAATAAAGACATTCAAAACGGCGGTAATTCTCTGATGATCGATCCCTGGGGACAGATTATTGCTGATGCTGGGGGGGATCCAGAAGAAAAAATGATCATCGGAGACCTTGATCTGACCCAGATCAAAATGGTGCGCGATAAAATGACAGTTTTTACAGATAGAAAACCATACATATACTAAGTCATTCATAAATGCACTAACACCAGGGGAGATGAAGAAGCTAATAGAATTTAATTAATGATTTACAAAAGCACTACATTATGTTATGATAGTTTCCAATCAGATAAACCTTTGACTGAAAAGAGTAGTCTTTGAACGATGCTTCAGTGAGTTGCAGATAGTGGAAATGCAATAGTGATCGCTTGGATGAATGGATTCATGAGGGTGAAAAGAAAGGCTTTAGCCGAGTAATGTTCAACGGGGTTTCCGTCCGTTATCACAGGAAAGCGTATGTTAGTACGTTATGAGAGGGTGCTTTGTGCATCAATTAAGGTGGTACCGCAGATAGTTAACTTCTGTCCTTTGTATATAAAGGACAGGAGTTTTTTATTTTCGCGAAAAAGAAACCGGCCGAACAATGAGATCTGGTCATAAATTTGATTTATTCAAAAATTTATGACCAGAGCTCATTGTTCATCGGGCGAAGCCCGCGACGAGGTGGAGCATTAGCTCCACGCAGTGCCCAGATTTTTGTTTCAAATCTGTGAAGTCAGACTACTTTATTAAAAATTGTCTAGAAAGGGTTATTATGACATACAATGTAAACATATCAAATTACCGAGTTGGTCTAACAGCCTATGATCAGGTTGATGCAATCTGCTCGGAATACGGAAAAAAGGTGGCAGTGATCATTGGAAACCATGGCTATTATCAGGCCGAATCCTATCTTGAGGAGGCATTGAAAGATAGTCGTCTGAATTTATCGCAACCGATCTATTACGGCGGCAACTGTACCTATGAAAATATTGAAAAACTTAAGCTAATGACAGCGATCATTGAGGCGGATATGATTTTTGCCGTTGGAGGTGGTCGGGTTGTCGATACGGCAAAGCTCTTGGGAGAAAAGGTTAAAAAGCCTGTTTTTGCCTTTCCGACAATCGCTTCAAACTGCTCGCCTTGTACCAGTGTATCAATTATGTACGATGAAAACGGTGCTTTTGTCCGACCGGAATTTTTAAAAGATCCCCCCATCTGCGCGTTTATTCACACGCCACTTTTAGCCAAAGCGCCAATCAAATACCTCTGGGCGGGTCTCGGTGATACCTATGCCAAGTACTATGAAGCCTCGATTTCAGCCAGAGGAGATGAACTGGATCATCCTTTGAGCTTGGGCGTCCATATCAGCGAACAGTGTGCCGAGTCGGTTTTAAAGCATGGACTTGGTGCTTTAAGAGCCAATGAGGAGAGGGAAGTTAACGATGATTTTGAACAGGCAGCTTTAACAATTATTGTTACAACGGCCTGGGTATCAATATTAGTAACCCTGTCCCATACCCCGGATTATAACAGTGGTCTGGCGCATGCCATTTACTATACATTAACAACCGTTCCGGGCTTTGATGAGGAAAAGCATCTGCATGGCGAAATGGTGGCCTTTGGTGTTCTGATTCTGTTACTAGTGGATGGCCAGCAAGCTGAATTTAAAAGAGTCTATGATTTTAATAAAGAAGCAAAACTGCCCTGTCGACTAGCGGATCTGGAACTGGATATACAGACAATGGAAAACTATCTTGAAGCGGTTACCAAAATGGGAGATATCCGCCATAACCCTTATCAGATTACAGTAGAAATGCTCAGAGAAGCATTTGTAAAACTGGAAGCAATGAATTAATAAGCAAGCGGTAAAAATGATTTTTACAAGCGGCTGTTAAATAAAAAAAAGGAGAAGGAAATGAAAAAAGGATTTAAAAAGTTTTTAGCCCTGGTGATGATGGCGACAATGGTTGTCTCGCTGGCTGCCTGTTCATCAACAACAGATACGGCAAGTGATGAGGTTTTAAAAGTTGGGATCATTCAGATGATTGAAAACGGTGCTTTCGATGATATGCGCGACGGTTTTATCGATGAATTGCGGGCTCAGGGCTACACTGAAGATAAAATGGAAATTGTGGTTAAGAATGCCCAGGGCGATGCTTCAACACTTAATACAATTGCTCAGGAAATGGCAGATGGCAGCTACGATTTAGTGGCAACTATTGCAACACCGGCATCTCAGGCATTTGTCAATATGAAGTCAGAGACCCCGCAGGTTTTTATTTGTGTATCTGATCCGATCAAGGCGGGCATCGTGACTACCATGGAAGAACCGGATCATAATGCAACCGGAACATCAAACCCGATTCCGATTGAGGACATTATTGATCTGTCAAAAGAACTGACTCCAGGCATTCAAACTTTTGGGATTATCTATAATACCAGCGAAGTCAACTCTGTCAGTACAGTCAATAAGGCCAAGGAGCTGATGACGGCTGATGGTTATGCCATCGAAGAAGCAGTGGTCACTAATTCTTCTGAAGTGCAACAGGCCATTGAAAGCCTTCTAACTCAGGTAGATGCTGTCTTTATTCCAAATGATAGCGTGATCCAGAATGCCATGCCAACGGTTGCCGAAGCTGCTAAGAATGCCAAAAAACCGGTTTATGGTAGTTCTGCTGTAATGGTTGAATCTGGCGCATTGGCAACAGTCGCGATTGGTGATCGTGCTATTGGTGCAGAATCAGCTAAAATGGCAGTGGAAATCTTAAACGGGAAGACACCGGCAGAGATTCCTGCTATCTATATGGAAGCGACGGAAACGGTTATTAATGAAACGACCGTGAATGCTTTAGGCATTACTGTTCCGGATTCAATTACATCAGCAACTTATGTCGAATAATTGACAGGAAGATTGATCAGCTCAATTTGATGACAAATAAATCCGTTTTATCGAGCTGATTGAAAATCTGCTTTTGAGCAAACTGGGGCGATTCCAAGTCGCCCTTTTACCATTTTAAAAAGGAGCACATTATGACACTTTTACTTGGTTCTTTGCAGCTGGGCTTGATTTACAGCCTTTTAGCGATGGGGATCTATATCAGTTTTCGCGTTTTGAATACGCCGGATTTAACGGCGGAAGGAAGCTTTACTCTGGGAATGGCAGTCATGACGGTTTTTGTTGTCGCCGGACATCCCTTTATAGGGATATTCTTTGCGTTAGTGGCTGGGGCACTGGCCGGGATCATAACAGCCCTGCTGCAGACAAAGCTTCGGATACCACCAATTTTAGCTGGGATTTTAACCATGACCGGTTTATATACCATCAACCTGATGGTAATGGGCGGATCTTCCAATGTGACCCTATTGGGCGTTAATTCGATCTTTGATCTGATAGCGAATATTCTGCCTTTTTCTTATAATGTTTCGAAAATCATTGTGTCGGTACTGATTGCCCTGATTATGATTGTTTTGATGGTGCTCTTTTTTAAAACAAACTGCGGTTTATGTATTCGGGCTATTGGCGATAACGAAAAAATGGCAAGAGCTTCATCGATGAATGTTGATGGTTACAAGATTATCGGACTGATGGTCAGTAATGGTCTCATAGCCCTATGCGGCGGCCTGATTGCCTGCGACCAAGGCTATGCGGACATGACATCCGGCTCTGGGATGCTAGTGGTTGGTCTGGCTGCGGTCATTATTGGAGAAGCCTTTATCAGACGGCGAACAATTTTGGCGGGCATGATCTCCTGCGTTCTGGGATCAATCGTCTATCGTTTTATTTTGGCAGCAGCAATCAGTACACGGATTTTCCCAGCTTACGCGATGAAGTTGCTATCAGCGATTATCGTTACCATTGCGCTGGCAATTCCAGCAGTGCGATATTATCGGGAAAACTATGAACTGAGGAAGAGGGATGGCCATGCTGGAAATTAAGAATCTAAAAAAACATTTTAAAAAAGAAGGCGGCATTGAAAATCATATCCTAAAAGGGCTTGATCTAAAAATGGACAAAGGTGAATTTGTTACCGTTTTGGGCAATAATGGCGCCGGTAAATCAACCCTTTTTAATCTGATTTCCGGAACCATTCTCTCAAATGATGGCAGCATTGTGCTGGATCAGATTGATATAACCTTTATGCCCGAACATAAACGGTCCAAGTTTATCGGTCGGGTTTTTCAGAGTCCCATGATGGGAACGGCGCCTAACCTGACTGTTGCCGAAAATATGGCTCTGGCCTATGGGCGGCAAAAACGCAAGAACTTAAACTGGGCCTTGACCAGAGATTTGAAGAAATTGTTTTATGAAAAGTTGGAAGAATCTAATATGGGGCTGGAGAAAAAGTTAGATAGCCCAATGAAGGATTTATCCGGCGGTCAATGTCAGGTGGTGGCGCTGGTCATGTGTACCATTAATCCGCCTAAGCTTTTGCTGCTTGATGAACATACGGCGGCACTTGACCCTAAAACGGCAGTGGATGTCATGCAATATACGCAAAAGATTGTGGAAGAAGGCAGACTGACCGCGCTGATGATTACCCATGATCTGGAAGATGCGATTTTATATGGTGATCGCCTGATTATGATGGATAGCGGGGTGATTGGTCAGGACTTTTCTGGTGAAGAGAAGAAAAATCTGACTGTGGAGGGCCTGCGAACCCTCTATCATCTCAAGGAGTAGGTAAATGAGTCAAGATAAAAAGGTTCTGCCAGCTGGGGCGATACGAGAAATTCTTGAAAACAAGGCAGATGTGAGCCTGGTTAAAATGACAGTTAAGGCAGGCACCAAACCACCCTTTCACACCCATCCTTTTGCCCAGATTGAATATATGCTACATGGTTGTGCGGATGTTAAAGTTGGATCAGAGGTCATTCATTTAGAAGCAGGAGAATCCCTTTATATTCCCGCCAATATCGAACACGGATTTCTGCTGTCTGAAACCGATCAGGAATTTCTGGAGATATTTGTGCCAGGCCGCCAGGATCTTTAAACTGAGTTTTAATTTAAATAATAGTGCTGTGAGCATAAAAATGCCGGTTATAAACTTTATAAGAGTTGATAGCCGGCATTGTTTAATAGCTAAGCACTGACTGCGAAATCTAATTGGTCGGTGCGAGCTTTGTCTACTCATTGAATCTTAAAAAGTTCAAATTTAATTTGACAGGGCTTTAAAAAGTGATTACAATAAATATTGTTAGCACTCTTGCAAAACGAGTGCTAACGGATAGTAAATACAGGAAGGAAAAGCAAATGCAAAAGAAAGAGTTTAAATCGGAATCAAAACGTTTAATGGATTTGATGGTGCATTCAATTTACACCCACAAAGAGATTTTTTTAAGAGAACTGATCTCCAATGCTTCGGACGCCATTGACAAAGTCTACTATAAAACCCTTACCGATACGGATAAAACCTTTAATAAAGAGGATTATTATATCCGCATTACTCCAGATAAAGAAAAAAGAATCCTGGTGATTGAAGATACCGGAATTGGAATGACCGAACAGGAACTGGAAGATAACCTGGGAACCATTGCCAAAAGCGGCTCCCTTGATTTTAAAAAAGGTCAGGAAATGGACGAGGAATTTGACATTATCGGTCAGTTTGGGGTTGGTTTCTATTCCGCCTTTATGGTGGCTGACAAAGTAACGGTTGAAACAAAAGCCGTCGATTCAGAAACGGCTTACTGCTGGGTCTCGGAAGGAACTGATGGTTATACCATCGAAGCAAGCCAAAAAGAAGGTCATGGAACTAAAATCACCCTTGAGATCAAAGCAAATACTGAAGACAACGAATATGATGAATACCTGGAATCCTATCGCCTGCGTCAACTGGTGGAACATTATTCCAATTATATTCGCTACCCGATCAAAATGCTGTCGGAAAAAACCCGGTTAAAAGAAGGGTCTGATCCCGAAAATCCCGAATATGAATCCTATCAGGAAGATGAAGTTCTTAATTCCATGGTGCCGATCTGGCGTAAAAATAAAAATGAGCTGACCGAAGAAGACTATAAGAATTTCTATCATGAAAAACGCTTTGGTTATGAAGAACCGCTGGGTTACATGCACATGAATATTGAAGGCATGCTCAGCTATAAAGCCATTCTTTATATTCCTGGCAATGCCCCTTACGATTACTATAGCCGTGACTATGAAAAAGGATTGGAACTGTTCTCTAACGGGGTTCTGATCATGGAAAAATGCGGTGAACTGCTTCCGGATTACTTCAGCTTTGTAAAAGGGGTAGTGGATTCAGAAGATCTGTCTTTAAATATTTCCCGGGAAATGCTGCAGCAGGATCGTCAGCTGAAAATGATCAGCAAAAAAATCGATTCAAAAATTGCCGAAGAACTGAAAAAGATGCTGGAAGATGACCGGGAAAAATATGAAAAATTCTTTGCCGCCTTTGGTAATCAGCTAAAAGTTGGAACCTATGATAATTGGGGACAGAATAAAGATAAACTTCAGGACTTCCTGCTCTTCTATTCTTCTAAAGAAGAAAAACTGGTTACTTTAAAAGAGTATACAGATCGGATGCCAGAGGATCAGAAATATATTTATTATGCCTCAGGTCTATCGGTTGAATCTCTGGATAAATTGCCCCAGGTATCCATCATCAAAGATAAAGGCTATGAACTTTTATATTTAACCGACCATATTGATGAATTTGTCATTCAGATGATCCGTACTTATGCCGACAAAGAATTCAGAAATGTATCAAGTGATGACTTGGGACTTGATGAATCTGAGGAAAGCAAAAAAGATCAGACCCTGACCAAAGATGAAGAAGCCATGATGGATGAAATGAAAAGCTTAATCGGTGAGGAAGTGGTAAAAGTAAAAACTACCACCCACTTGAAGGATGATGCGGCTTATCTGTCCACCGAAGGCGATTTATCCATCGAGATGGAAAAAACGCTGAACGTCATGGGAACCGGGGAACAGGCTAAAGCTAAAAAGGTACTGGAAATCAACAAAAACCACCCGGTATATGAAAAGCTGAAAGGCTTTTATAATCAGGATCAAGAACAGTTTAAACTCTACACCCAGGTCCTCTACAACCAGGCCCGACTGATTGCTGGTCTGCCAATCGAAGACGTGGTTTCATTCACCCAAAATATCTCTAAACTGATGTAAAAAATTAGCCCCTGTTTTCTACAGGGGCTTCAGACTGAAGACAAAGTTAATTTTTACTACCTGAGCACCGACAATTGGCTTTTCAGTTGTCCGCCTCGGGGCGAACAGTTGCTTAAAAACGCCGATAATTAGCACTTTCAAATTGGGCAACTGTACGAATCCGCGCGCGGACTACGAAATCCAATTGGTCGGTGCGGGGTTTGTCTACACACTGTAGCCCCTGTTTTCACAGGGGCTTTCCTTATACTTCCAGTTGATGAGGGTATGGGATGCCTTCTTCCATGGGCAGGAAGGTGTAGCCTTCGGCCAGCAGCGTTTCAATGGCAGCGGGTAGGGCAGCCCGGGTATTTTCTTTTAACTCGGCGTGGCAGAGTACCACCGAAACATCGTGCTCATGACAGCCGTCGATGATATTTTGCGTAATCACTGACGGTTCGGGGACACTGGAGGAACCATCTCCGGCAATGACGTTCCAGTCGGCGTAAGTATAACCGGCATCAAGGATGGCCTGAACGCAAGCGGTATTGGCATTAGCAGACCCGCCGGGAAAACGGAAAATCTTTGGCGGCTCCACACCGGTAACCTGGATCTGATAGTCACGCAGGCTTTGGACATCACCCATAAACAGAGTGGGATCGGAATAAAAATCGTAGAGATGACTGCTAGTATGATTAGCCAGGACATGACCGTCGCTAACGATTCGACAATAATTGGCCGCCGCGTCAGAACCCTTATGATGATTGGTAAAAAAGGTGGCTTTAAGATCGAATGATGCCAGCATATCAAGAACTTCAGGTGTATAGGGAGTAGGGCCGTCATCGAAGGTCAAAAAAACTACTTTTAAACCCTCTGTATCATTATTGCGCAGCCGTTCTTTAATATCGGCATAGGGGTCATCTTGAGCTGGCTCAGAGGCGTCAAGCGTGACGGTTGGACTGGTATTTTGTGCGATGGACTGGAGGGCGTTGGATTGCGTTTCGGACGAGCTGGTATTGTTTTCTGCCAACGCTGTCTGAGTTTCATCGGAAGATGTTGCGGCTTGAGATTCGGTGGCGGTAACAATATGAGCAATGGCAAAGCCACAGCCGATTATTGATGCAGAAATAAGAATCAGGCAGGCCAGCGAGTAGCTGACAAACCGTTTCCATGATTTTATTCGAAGTTTTTTTCGCTTTTTCATTGTATCCTCTAAAAAAAGATTAACAGTCAGGATGATCGGTATAAAGTAATTGTTATACTTAGTCTATCAGAGATTAATGGCGGTATTCAAGGTTTTTTTTACTTATTTGTGTTATATTTTGAAATATTTTTGGCGATAGAAGACTCGGCGAGCAGTAATAAATAAACCCGGAACACTTAGCTGTTTTTCTAAGTTGTCCGGGTTCTTTATTTTAGCATGCTATATTTCTAATTGTCGGGGATAAGTATAGTCGGCTTCCATTGGTAAGAAGGTATAGCCTTCGGCCAGCAGCGTTTCAATGATTGTTGGTAATGCGGCGCGGGTATTATCTTTGATCTCCGCATGACAAAGCACCACCGATACATCATATTGACGACAGCCATTGATAATGTTTGATTCAATAACTGGGATTTCCGGGACCGTAGAGCTGCCATCACCGGATGAGACATTCCAGTCGACATAATTGTAGCCAGCATTGACAACCGCTTGAATACAAGTCTCATTGGCATTAAGGGAGCCGCCAGGGAAGCGAAAGATTTTAGGAAGTTCAGTCCCTGTTAGTTGCATTTGATAGTCCCGCAGGCTTTGAATATCTGCCATTAAAGCGGAAGAATTAGTATATAGATCGTAATCATGGCTGGAGGTATGATTTGCCAGGGTATGACCTTCGGCGACAATGCGCTGATAATAGGCGGCTAGATCATCACTATCGTGTAAGTTAGTGAAAAAAGTGGCTTTGATATTATAAGTTGCCAGCAGGTCAAGGACTTCCGGTGTATGCGTGCTGGGTCCGTCGTCAAAGGTTAGAAAGACAACCTTTAGGCTTTGGGTGTCATTGTTTCGCAGGCGCTCTTTAATATCTGAATAGGGGTCGGTTTCGATTGGCCTTTCAATGACAGGGGGAGTTTCTTCGATCGCGGAGGCTTGTGAGCTTTCCTGATTATCGCTTGCTTCGACCTGGGTGACTTCCTGTTCGGATTCAGTGGCCGATACAATTCTGGATATGGCAAAAGCGCCACCAGAGATGGTTACAGTCAAAACGAGTAGATAGATCATAAGATTACCTACGATCTTATGGGAAAAAAAACCTGTCTTTTGTTTATGTTTTTTCATAATGTCTCCTGTGAAAAATTAGGACATGATGATCAGTGAAAAGCAATTAGTCTCAGTTTAACAGAAATCAGACGACAGATTCAAGTGCTTTTCACTTTTATAATGTATATTTAAAAAACATTGTCCTTATTCATTAATTGTTGCAGGAAATCGCAGCAGCCTGGAAAATCCAATTGGTCGCTCGGCGTTTGTTGACATAGCAAACTAATTCGCGATGTGAACTAGTTTGGCGATTTAGCTAAAAAACACATGATTGGCAATGGTCATGAAGACTCAGGAATTTTTAAAAAGGCAGTTGAAAAGATGGCCAACTTAATTTATAATAAGCATATAAAACAATGACAAAGGTGTTACATTGAGTGCAGATGTAACACCTTTTTTTCGTAAAAATGGGATACAAAACCTCGCTGTAGCTGTTTTTGTTTTTGAAAACTGAATTTTATTTAAATACCAGAAATATAGCTTTCTTAGTCGGTGAGCTAAAAAATCAGGTGTAATAAAGAGTGAAAATAATGCAGATTATAGATTCAGCAATCGAACATTAGTTTGCTGATAGGGCGAGGTCAGAGTGGAATTACTTTTTTCATATGGAACATTAAGAGACGAATACGTGCAAAAAAAAATATTTGGTAAAAGCATTCCATCAAAGGCGGCTAAACTTGAGAATTATCAGGTGAAAATGGATGCTGATGGTTTTTTTCATCTAATCCCGGGGAATCAGTGCGTTTATGGCAGGGTGCTTCAGTTAACGAATAGTGATCTTTTAAGGGCGGATCAATGGGAAGAAGTACCTGTTTATGAGCGGGAGCGAATTCAGGTTGAAGTCGATGGACAGATGGCTGAGGTGTGGACTTACATGAAAAAAAGAGTCCGACGGCAAAAAACACCTAAAGTGAAAGACTGTGACTCGGGCTTAAAAGAAGAATGCCTGCACCTTTTGCTTGAAGAATTTTGTCAGGTACGGGATCTGAATTTCCCGGCAGGGGATATCATCTTAAGATTTCCCGGGAGAAGACTTCCGCCTAATAAATTGACGCAGTTAAAGAAACGTCTGTTTGGCCAGAAGCCTGTTATTGAAGATCAGGAATCCGCCTATACCCTGCTTGGTGAAATTCAAATCGTTTTTAAAAATTATCCCCTCCGCTTTGATGTCTATTGGATGGGGCATGATTCTTTTTCAGGTGAGCTGCTGGTGGCCATGGGAATGATCTTGGTTCATCCGGAACGGATTCAGGAAAAATTGCTGACTGTTTTGCCGGCCTTCTTAAAAGATAGAGATATTGCCCTGCAAAAAGGTTTCAGAGGTCATTTGTTTACAGAAAAATCGATTGAAAAGCGTCGGCATTATCGAATAGTGGTCTTTCCGGAATGGTTTGAAGAAACCTATTCGAATCGTTTTCTGAAAGAAATGGAACTGATCAAAATAGAATCGGAAATTGAAAGCGGAGCTTAGAGAGCAGATAGCTTGTCATGTCAGGCAAGTCACCTGGTATGAGGTGATTATGAGCGTGGACAAATAATTTATTTCTTAAGAATACGTCGAAATAAATTGCTTCTTGACAGCATTCGTGTTATTATGTACAAGAACTTAAATATGTGGTAAATTAGTAACAGCCTTATTTTTAATCGATACTTATGTGTTAACGTATTATCCTGATTTGAAATGCATTGTTATCAGTTTTACTGGATTTAGGGAACAAAAATTAGGAGGTACACACATGAGTGGTACAGTAAAATGGTTTAATTCTGAAAAAGGTTATGGATTTATTACAGGAGAAGATGGAAAAGATGTTTTTGCACATTTTTCTCAGATCCAGGCAAACGGATTCAAAACTTTAGAAGAAGGCCAGGAAGTAACATTTGATGTTGTTCAGGGTCAAAAAGGACCACAAGCTGAAAATATTCAGATCGTTAAATAAGTTTACGCAGACGATAAAAGTGTAAATAAAAACAGGCCATGAACGCAAGCTCGCGCTCATGGCTTGTTTTTTCGATTGGACAGGTAGTATTCGTGAAAATTAGTTTTGACAAGTTCAAATTTTTTGTTGACAAACCGCACAGAATCTATTACGATATGAAAAGGAATTCAAACATAGGACGTTATCCGTACCTCGTATGTTTTATTTTCAACGATATAGGTAGGATGACCGATGCAAGGAGGTCTTTATGAATCAGATGGTTGGATTTATCGGATTAGGAATTATGGGTAAACCCATGGCAAAAAACTTACTGAGTAAGGGCGTAGAACTAATGGTCAACGACCTTGATAAGGATGCTGTAGCTGAACTGGTATCGCTTGGGGCTAAGTCCGGATCACTATCAGAAATTGGAGAGAAGTGTCAAGTGATCTTTACGATTCTTCCTAATGGCGCGATTGTCCAGAGTGTTTTATTTGAGGATGGTGGCGTAGCTGAGTCGATCAAGGAGGGTAGCATCATTGTTGATATGAGCTCAGTAACACCGGTGGAATCTCATACTTGTGCTGATAAGCTGGAAAAAAAAGGGGTCGCATTTCTGGATGCGCCGGTCAGCGGTGGCGAACCAAAGGCTATAGATGGAAGCCTGGCCTTTATGGTTGGTGGTCCGCAGAAAGCGTTTGACAGCATCATGCCCTATTTTGAAAAAATGGGTGCCAGTGCTTTGCTAGTGGGTGGAACCGGCAGTGGGTCAGTAACCAAGCTGGCCAATCAGGTGATTGTCAATTTAAATATTGCGGCTGTATCAGAGGCATTAGTAATGGCCACTAAAGCCGGGGCGGATCCGGAATTAGTTTATAAAGCCATTCGCGGCGGTTTAGCCGGTTCTACAGTTTTAGATGCCAAGGCTCCGCTGATGATTGATCGTAAATTTGCTCCCGGTGGGAAAATATCCATCAATTTAAAAGATATAAAAAATGTTATGGCGACGGCTCATGCCATTGATGTGCCGATGCCAATGAGCAGCCAGCTTCTGGAAATTATGCAGGCTTTAAAAGTGGATGGTCATGTCGACGATGACCATGGTGGTATTGTTCAGTACTTTGAAAAATTGGCTCAGGTAGAAGTAAGGCGAAAAGAGGGAAATATATGAATGAATCCCGGCAGACTGTAAAACTGCTAGAATTATTTCCGGATCTTGACCGGCAATGGGTGGAGGAAACGTTGAAAAAAGCCTTGGCAGGTTTGGATCAGAAAATCGTTGTTCTTGATGATGATCCTACCGGTGTTCAGACAGTGCATGACGTTTCAGTTTATACTGACTGGGAGATTGACAGCATTGAAAAAGCTTTTGCTGAAGATCAGCCGATCTTTTTCATTTTAACCAATTCCCGGGGTTTAACAGCTCAAGAAACAAAGACGGTTCACCAACAAATTGCTAAGCGGGTGCTGGTAGTATCGCAAAAAACTGGCAAGCCATTTATCTTAATCAGCCGCAGCGACTCAACCCTGAGGGGTCATTATCCGCTGGAAACGGAAGTGCTTCGCAATGTCATCGAGAATGGTTCTGACAAAAAAATCGATGGTGAGATTATTTTTCCCTTTTTTAAGGAAGGCGGACGCTTTACCATCAATAATATCCATTATGTTCAGGAAGGTGAAGATCTGCTGCCGGCGGCAGATACCGAATTTGCTAAAGATAAAACCTTTGGCTATACAAAATCCCATCTGGGTGAATGGTGCGAAGAAAAAACCAAGGGTGTCTTTAAAGCAGAAAAGGTTACCTTTATCAGCCTTGACGATTTGCGGGGCTTAAAAATTGATGCAATTGCTGACCAGCTGCTTGGCGTTTCCGATTTTAATAAGATTGTCGTCAACGCCATTGATTATGTAGATGTTAAAGTATTTGTGATTGCCCTGGTTAAAGCCATTAAAAAAGGTAAAACATTTATTTTTCGTTCGGCGGCGGCGGTCACCAAAGTGCTGGGTGGCGTGCCGGATAAGGCTCTTTTGACCCATGATGAACTGATTTTATCTGAGAATAGAAATGGCGGTATTGTCATTGTTGGCTCTCACGTAAATAAGACGACCATGCAGTTGGAAGCGCTGCAAAAAAGTGATTTGCCCATGGCTTTTATCGAATTTAATCAGCATCGGGTTTTGGAAAAAGGTGGCCTGGATGAAGAAGTCAAACGTGTGATTAGTCTGGTTGAAGAAAAAATCAAAGATGGACAATTGGTTGCTGTCTACACAAAAAGAGAACGCTTTGATCTGGATACCGACGATAAAGAAGCGCAGTTGAAAATATCAATTGAAATTTCTGATGCGGTCACGGCGATTATTGCCAATCTTTCGATCCGTCCTAATTTCATTATCGCCAAAGGGGGTATTACTTCCAGTGACATCGGGACAAAAGCCTTGCGGGTAAAAAGAGCCAAGGTAATGGGACAGATCAGACCGGGTATTCCTGTTTGGATGACGGGGCAGGAAAGCCTGTTTCCGGGACTGCCATATGTTATCTTCCCGGGCAATGTGGGAACTGAAACGACGCTTTTAGAAGCAGTTGAAATTCTGATGGGAAAAGCAGATGCTGACTGACCTGAAAACTGTTTTGAAAGATAAAAAGCGGGCGGTAGCAGCTTTTAATGTCTATAATGCCGAGACTGTTCTGGCGGCTTATCAGGTGGCAGTCCAAGAGGAAAGACCGGTAGTTTTTGCCTTTGGTGAATCCTATATGGGTTTAATGCCCATTGGGATGATTGCCAAAATGGTTTCTTATCTGGCTGATATGACACCCATCCCCATGGCACTGCATCTGGATCACGCTAGAAGCGTGGAGAGTATTCAAAAAGCTGTTAATACCGGTTTTACATCGGTGATGTTTGATGGCTCCGGTTTGTCTTTTGATGAGAATATCAGGCAAACAAAGGCGGTGGTGGATCTGGTTTCGCCTTGCGGTGTCAGTGTTGAGGGTGAACTGGGTTATCTTAATCCGGAAGATGGTTCAATGGGTCAAACTAAGGCCACAGACCCTGAGCAGGCCCGGCAGTTTGCTGCTGAAACTGGGATTGACGCGTTAGCGATTGCTATTGGCAATGCCCATGGTCTTTATCGGGGCGTGCCTAGACTTGATTTTTCGGCCCTGGAGAAAATAAATGAAAATGTAAGCCTGCCCCTGGTTTTACACGGAGCATCGGGTATTCCCGATGATCAGCTGAAGCGAGCAATCAGTTTAGGGATTCAAAAAATTAACTTTAATACAGAAATTGCGTTGGGGGCTGTTTTGGCAATGAGGAAACAGATAGAAAAAGAAGGTGATTCACTGCGATATGAAAAAGTGATTGAAAACACAATCCAAAATATCCAGGAAATCATGCGTCAAATAGTCGAAAAAATTTCTTAAAAAGCTGGCGATTGAAAGCTTATAGATTGTTTGGTTCAGGCTTTTGCTGGCAGATGACTGCGTAATTTGAAAGCGCGACTGGTCAGGACTCAGATGTGAAAAGAAAATTTGTTTTCGGTCTGAGTTTTGGGCTAGTCGCCTGTGAAAAATAAAATAAAATATTATGAAAACGTTAAAATCAGAAAAAGTCTGGAAGATAAGTGCTTGTGTAAATTTTTAGACCAAAGTAATTCAAGCGGGCCTTTCCTGGCGCATTCTGAAATTATAGATAGTGTCAAGTGAGCTATGAAAAACTAGAGCTGAAAAAACAGGCTCAAATAGAACCATAGAAACGTTAGATTTCAGGATTGTGGCAGCTCACGCCAC
>JASGLP010000094.1 GCA_030156895.1 Eubacteriaceae bacterium
GTTTTTTTTACGAACGCCAAAAAGCGGATGGGATCGACCGTGATCGGAAATGGTGATGGCCTTCAAACCAATCTGGCGGGCCTTTATGACCATCTCCTCGATGGTGTTTTTGCCATGGCTGTATTTAGTATGGGTGTGCATATCGTGAATGATTTTCATAGATACAAATTCCCTCTGATTTTGCATTCTTATATAGATCGGGATTCTTTTTCAATTCATCTTCATCGAAAAAATCAACGTCTTTATTTAAAGCCTCTCTTAAATCATATAATATTCCGCAAAGCTCAAACAAGGGTTTCTTATGAAAGAATTCAGCATAAATGTCGATGTCACTTTTTAACGTTTCCTTGCCTTTGGCGTAAGAACCAAAAAGAACGGCGCGTTTGACATCATTTTCAGAAAAAATCTTTTTTGTCTTTCGACTGATTTCTTGAGGCGTAAATTGTGGCTTCATAATCCCCCTCCTTTTATCCTCTTACTCTCCAATCACAATCACTTCGGTTTTTAATTCCACCCCAAACTGTTCTTTGACCCCATTTTGAATTGCGGCAATCAGGTTTAAAATATCGGCGGCGGTGGCGTTATCCTTATTGATTACAAAGCCGCTGTGCTTTTCAGAGACCTGCGCTCCGCCCAGACGATAGCCTTTAAATCCCGCATCCTGAACCAGTTGTCCGGCATAATAGCCTTCCGGTCGTCGGAAAGTTGAACCGGCGCTGGGATATTCCAGCGGCTGTTTGTCGGATCGACGGCTATTAAGATCCTCCATCTTATCTCGGATGGCTGACTGATTGCCATGACTTAAACCGATGGTCACGGCCAGCAGCACCCACTTGTTTTTTTGCAGAACCGACTGACGGTAGCCAAATTGGCAATCTTCTAAAGGAATGCTTTTGATACTGCCGTCTTCGGTCAGCACCTCCAGTGACTTGATACAGTGTTTCATCTCGCCATCATAGGCACCGGCGTTCATGGTGGCGGCACCACCCAAAGAGCCTGGTATACCAGAGGCAAACTCAAGGCCTGTCAGGCCAGCAGACAGTGCCACATCAGCCAGCTCTTTTAGAGAAATACCTGGTTCGGCAATTAAGGTCTCACCCACCACTTCCACTTTTTTAAGACCGGTGGTTTTAATCATAATACCCCGAAAGCCCTTGTCTTTAACCAAAAGGTTTGAGCCATTGCCGATAATAAAAACCGGATGGTTGATCCCTTTTAAAATTTTAAGCACGGCCAGCAGTTGATCCCTTGACTCAGGAATCAGCAAAAGATCTGCCGGTCCCCCCACCTTAAAAGATGTGTGGTCTTTCATGGGTTCCTTAACTTTTAATTGACTTGGCTCAAGAACAGCCTGCAGATCGCTAATTATTTTTTCCATTTATATTCCTATCTATTTTGCTTATTTAAGTGTTTAACGGCAGCCGTTTCAGTTTGCAGATAAGATAAACCCCGCACCGACCAATTGGATTTCGTAGTCTGCGCGCGGATTCGTACAGTTGCCCAATTTGCAAGCCAAAATTATCAGCGTCTACCAGCAACTGTTCGCCCCGAGGCAGACAACTGAAAAGCCAATTGTCGGTGCTCAGGTGCTAAAATTAATTTCTCTTTAGCTTTTACGGCAGGCCGTTTTTTCTTTTCAATGGTCATTTTACCATGCAAAAACTTAAATTTCCATATAAAACTGGCCAAAGACCGCAATTACCCGGCTTTTTCAACTTTTTTTTAAGCTTAACGGCACAATTATATTATTTCTACTGAGTACCGACAATTGGCTTCTCATCTGGCTGCATCGGAACGAAGGCTTGCCCTGACATTCAGCCCAGGACTCAGAATTGAATATATTGCGGCATAAAGTATCTTATTTTTCTGAGGACTGACAATGCCTCAAAGGGGGCAAACCCTTGGCTTCTTAGCTGGCTGCATTGGGACGAACACTTGCCTTAAAACCTGCACCACAAGCATTTTAAAATCAATTCTTCTATATATGCCACTTAAATATTATAAATACGCAAGTGTCCGGAACCACAGCAGCCTGCAAGATCCAAGGGTTTGACCCCGAGGCATTGTCAGGACGGTGTAAATTCAGTGTCCCCAACTTTTATCCTACCCAGCCTTAAGCTTTAATGTTATAATGAAAAAAAAGACACAGGAGCGCGCATGGAAACCTTAAAAGGGACGGTTGAGCACATCGTCTACCGCAACAGTCAGAACGGCTATACGGTGGCTCATTTTGATATCAACGGAGACCTGGTCACCGTTGTTGGTAATTTTGACGAACTGAATCACGGGGAATTTTTAAAGCTGACCGGTTATTTTACTGAGCACCGCAATTACGGCGAACAGTTTGCGGTGGAAACCTACGCCTTTGAAATCCCCACCTCCACCGAAGGTATCATCCGCTATCTGTCCTCCGGGGTTCTGCCTGGCATTGGTGAAAAAACCGCCCGCCTGATTGTTGAACGCTTTGGCCCGGAGACCATTGAAGTCCTCGATAAGGATCTGAACCGGCTTTCAGAGATTAAAGGCATCGGTAAAAAAACCCTGGCCGGGATTAAAGAAGTCTATCCCGAGCAGCGGGAAATCAGAAACACTATGCTGCAGATTCAGGAATACGGCATTTCCTCCAACTGGGCCATGAAGCTCTACCAGACCTATAAATCTGACACCATTTCGGTGCTTTTAAACACCCCCTACAAAATGATTGAGGATATCCGCGGCATCGGTTTTAAGATCGCCGACCATATCGCCAGCCAGCTGGGTTTTGATCCCGACAGTCCCGGCCGCATCCTGGCGGGGCTTAGCTATTGCCTGCAGGACTGTTACAACCGGGGCAACACCTATATGACCGAGGACGAACTAATCGGCGGTGCTGCCCGAATGCTGGGGGTTGATCCGGATATGGTCAACAGCCATTTAAGTGAGCTGATCTTTGCCGGTCAGGTGCGGATGGAAAAGATCGATGATCAGCCAGCCTATTATCCCCTAAACCTTTATGAAGCCGAGGACAATGCCGCCCTTTTAGTGGCCCGTGTCAGCCAGTCGCAATACCAGATACCGGAGCTGTCGATTGATGACAAAATCGCCAACTACGAAAAAGAAATGGGCATCAGCCTTGACCCCCGACAGCGGGAGGCTATTTCTGCCGCCATGGATCACGGCGTGATTGTGATTACCGGCGGTCCCGGAACTGGAAAAACCACCATTATCAACGGTATCCTGCAAATATTTTCGGATCTGGGGCTTAACACCGTGCTTTGCGCCCCCACTGGCCGGGCGGCCAAACGAATGTCCGAGACCACCGGAGCCGAGGCCAAAACTATCCACCGCTTACTGGAGTACGAATTTGGCGGCGATGACGACTATCCCTTTTTCACCCGTGATGAATCCAACCCCCTGGAAGCCGATGCCCTGATCGTCGATGAATCGTCGATGATTGATGTGCTCCTGATGAATAGCCTCCTGTCCGCTCTATCCCCGGGCACCCGGGTGATTCTGGTGGGTGATGCCGACCAGCTGCCATCGGTAGGGCCGGGGAATGTCCTCCAGGATATCATTGAAAGCGGAGCCGTTAAAGTGGTTTCCCTTGAACGGATTTACCGGCAGTCGGAAGACAGCTATATTTCTCTCAACGCCCACGAGATTAATCAGGGTCGCTACCCCGACATTGACAATCAGACTGATTTTCTCTTCCTTAATAAGAACGACAATGACAAGCTGTTGCGGGATATTTTGGATCTGGTTAAAAACCGGATTCCCAACGCCAAAGGTTTTACCGAACTGTCTGACATTCAGGTTATTTCGCCCATGAAAAAAGGAACGGTGGGGGTGATCAACTTAAACAAAGCGCTGCAAGCCGTTTTAAACCCGCCCGCCACCAATAAAAACCAGCGGGAGTTTGGCGCCTTTATTTATCGCGAGGGCGACAAGGTCATGCAGATTAAAAATAACTACCGGCAAAAGTGGGAAGATGGCCCCGTCGAAGGTGAAGGGGTTTATAACGGAGATATTGGTATGCTGACAGAAATTGATAGCGTCCACAAAACCTTTACCATCCATTTTAATGACGGTCGGGAATCAGATTATAATTTTGACCAGATGGATGAGATAACCCACGCCTACGCCATGACGGTTCACAAAAGCCAGGGCAGCGAATTCCCAGTGGTGATTATGCCCATCGTTGGCGGACCACCCATGTTTTTAAACCGCAAGCTCTTGTATACCGGGGTAACCCGGGCCAAGAAACTTTTAATTCTAATGGGTAACCAGTATGTCTTTCGGCAGATGATCAAGTCGGAGAATGCCCAAAAAAGGCAGACTGCTCTTAAAATGCGAATTGAGGATTATCTCAATAATCCACTGATTTAGGTTACTCCGAAGCGAAAATGCCCTAGGGGCAGACACTTGGATCTCCGATCATTTTACATACTGAAGTCATTATCTATTTTACAGATCTAATTTTTTGAGTTTCATCGAGGGGATTTATGAAATTTATTTCTCACATTCTATCAGAATTGCTGTCAGAATTTCTATTTCTAAGAAACGGTAGCTGTCCGGTCTGTGGCAAGGTGCTTTTTGCGGGCAATGACTTTCTTTGCCCCGAGTGTGCTGGTCGTAAACCGTTTAATAGTGGCCCGGTCTGTGATTCTTGTGGCCGAGCCCTAACAGATGCCGAAAAAAGGACCTGCCAACACTGTCGCCAGGCAAAAATTAAGTTTGACAGCGGTTTCTGTCTCTTTCATTATCAGGCTGAATCCAAGGCCATGATCACTGCCCTTAAATTTAAGAACCGGCCGGCTCTGGGTACTTACCTGGGTGAAGAAATGGCTAAGGAACTGAAAGCACTTCCCTGGATTAGCCAGGTTGATCTGATTATTCCCATCCCCATCCATCCGGAAAGGCGAAAAGAACGGGGTTACAATCAGAGTGAGAAAATCGCTGACGGTATCCTGTCCGGATTGGGGCAGAAGTGTTCTTTTTCCTCAGTTAACAAAAACCTTTATCGCAGCCATAATAACCCCCACCAGATCGGTCAATCGCTTAAAAAGCGCCAGGAAAATATGCTGGGGGTTTTTGACCTGCATGATCCGGCTGCCGTTTTCGACATGAATATTCTACTGGTTGACGATGTGATGACCACTGGGGCAACGCTTTTTGAAGCAGCGGCGACACTCAAGGAAGCCGGAGCTGGTAAAATCTTTGTGGCAGTGGTGGCGGGGCTGGATGACCATTAAAAAAAGACCCTTCGGGGTCTTTTTTAAACCAGCAGTTTAATACCTGAAAAATCATGCTCCCTAAAAAAGAGCAGAGCTTCATAAGATACTTTATAAATCGCTTTTTGGGGAACACCAAGACAACGGGCCGTATTGACAATCAAAAAAATAGAAAAGTCCTCCACAGGCATTTTAATATTTCCTTTAAGATAATTTCTAGTCAACTCCCGGCGGGCTCCAAAATCTGCCAGTAAGATCGCATCAAACTCAATCGGCCGAATACGCAACTGATATTCTTTTACAATGCGCTGATAAATATCTCCGATACTCTTATGCAGGGCATGATAATTGGATTCACTTTCAGAAATTTCGTAGTAGAATTTCCTTACCTGAGGATCATTTAAAAGATAATGATAATAAACCATGGTTAAATAAAAATGGTTTTCAAAGGCGTTTATGGGGCGGTGTCCGATCAGTTGCTCTTTCAGGCACTCCTCTATATTATCTAGATAGTCTCTAAAAATCTCATCGATAAAAAGATTTTTGGTGGCAAAATGATAGGTCATCGAACCGAGAGTTGAATTAGCCTCCTTGGCAATCTGTGCGATAGTCGTTGCATTATAGCCCTGTTTGTAAAAGAGCTCTTTTGCACACTGAAAGATCCTGTCTTTCGTCATTTCGCCTTTTGTTTTTTTACGCATGATGGTTCTCCTTGTGTTTGTAGCTGTCATATGATTATAACATCCGCTGACAAAATAACCAATAAAAATTTATTGCTTTTATATAAAGTGTCCTGATTATGATTAAACTTTTGGCACAAATCTGCACTATACAGTAAAAGACCTGCTATAATAGTTTACTTATTATAACAGGCCTTTTTCACTATCCTGAACAAGGCTAGTGAATTTTTCAATCCGCCTTTGCGTTAAGGCAAATTGCTACTTTGGTCTTTATTTAATACTTAACTTGCTTATGCGCCAATCAGTGCTTTAGCTTTGGCGGCAGAAGAACCAGCGTCAGGAGCGTAACCGTCAGCCCCGATTTCAGCTGCGTATTCTGGTGTGACAGGTGCGCCACCTACAATGACAGGCAGGTTAGGATAAGCCGCTTTAACTGTCTGCACCGCTTCTTTAAGGGCTGGCATGGTTGTTGTTAAAAGACCGGAACAAGCAACTAATACGACGTTTTCATTTTCTTTAACCGCTTCCACAAATTTATCAGCTGGTACATCAACGCCTAGGTCAACCATGTCAAATCCTGAAGATTCAAGCATCATGACAACCAGGTTTTTACCGATATCATGTAAATCGCCGGCAACGGTTCCCATAATACAGGTTCCTAATGAAGTTGAGTTGTCACCAGCCATCACTGGTTTTAAGACTTCAACACCTTTTGACATTGCTTTTGCGGCAATCAGCATTTCCGGTACAAAGATTTCGCCGGCTGAGAATTTTTCACCAACAACACCCATTGATTCAATCATGCCATCCAGGATCGACTGAGCAGCTACACCCGCATCTAAAGCGGCCTGTACGGCTGCGGCTACTTTTTTTGATTTACCAGTTTCGACTAATGTTTTTACTTCTGCAATTGTTGACATTTTTTTCTCCTTAAAATTTAT
>JASGLP010000095.1 GCA_030156895.1 Eubacteriaceae bacterium
GAAATCGGCTCTATTAAAAAATCAACTTATGCATTGGATCAATGCTCAGGCCTCTTTTGTTCAGGCTTTGTTTGTTCAATTAGGCTGGGAAAGTTGAGTGGATTATATTTTACGACCATGGAAACTTAGTGATGCAGAAAGCATTGTACCATTAGCTAACAATAAAAAAATTGCAGGTAATCTCAGAGATACCTTCCCGTATCCTTATACACTAGACGATGCGCATATTTTTATCACCAAAAGCCTTCAGCTTAATAAGCGTAAACAATTGAATCAAGCCATCGTAGTTGATGAGAGTCCAGTCGGATCCATCAGTCTTCTATCCCAGGATGATGTCAGCTGTCGTAGTGGGGAACTGGGCTTTTGGCTAGGTGAACCTTATTGGGGAAAAGGAATTATGGTCTCAGCTATCAAGCAAATTTGTGATAAAGGTTTTAAAGATTTTGATATGCTCCGCATATACGCCAGACCTTTTGAAAAAAATCACGCCGCCAGAAAAACGCTGGAAAATGCCGGGTTCGAACTCGAAGGAATTTTTAAGAAAAGTATTTTTAAAAATGGTGAAATTCTGGATTCATGCATGTATGCAAAAACAGTTTAAATAAGTAACTATTTAAATAAGCAACCACAATTAATTGATACCATACAAAAAGAACAGTTTGCACTGTTCTTTTTAATTTTTCGACAAACCCTGAGGCGGACAAGAGAAAAGCCGATTGTCGGTGCTCAGGTGCTAAAATATATTTTGTCTTCTGTCAAAATAGTTGATTTGACTGAGCCTGCGACTGCTGCTTGGCTGATTGTGACAGGGTAGGAGAGTCATTTGATATTTCTGTAGAATTTTCCAGGCGAGAATCCGCTTCTTTAGTATATTGTGCTGCAGTTATGATCCCTTCCTGAAAAAGCGCTCTTAATTCGGAGTTTGTGTAGGACGATAAGTCATTGTATTCAGTGCTGTCATCAGTATTTTCACTGCCAGCAGTCAACTGATCCAAAGCATTTTTTATCTCATCTGTTAATTCCTGTTTTTGAGCTGGCGCCTGATCTGAATTCTGTAAATTTGTATCATTGTCTGTAGTGGCATTTTCGCCTTTAGTCTTAAAACTCAAATAACCTTGACTGAGATCCAAGGTATCATATCGATAATAACTATTGGCTTCAGTTGCTGAAGTAAGACTTTCTTGATTCCCAGAATCAGCTTTAATTTCATTGACTCCAACTTGATTAGATGTACTTGAATTTGGCTGGAGTTTTACAGCATCCATTTGAAATAATTCCATTCCCATTTTCATTCTCCTTTCATTTATTATAAAGCATTTTATTCTATCTGTTTTTCTGATAAAATAATTATATCACGTAAACTTATAATTTCAAGTTCTTAAGAGGGACATATGAAAATAAGTTCCATCAAATCGGTAAAAATATTTTGTCGCTAAATGTAAGTTTCGTGACATTATTGCTATTTTGTGTTATAATAACTCGATTAAGTAGATTGATCCAATTCTGCCTAAACTAAATATTTGCGAGGTTACTTATGACATCTGATAAAATTTCTAAACCGCAAGAACTCAAAAATCCAATCATCGACGAATTTTTAAATTATTTGCTGACGATAAAAGGTTACTCCGAACGATCTGCAAAAGCCTATGAATATGATCTGATTATTTTTTTCCGATTTATTAAGCGCTACTTTGCTATGGTGCCTCAGTCCCTTGATTTTGATCAGATCCCCATTAACGACGTTTCAATTGACGAGCTTAGACCCATTAATCTAGGTATTCTCTATGCCTTTTTGTCCTTTGTCAGCAAGGAACGTCATAATTCCGATTATGCCAGGAGTCGCAAGGTTTCTTCTCTGCGTTCATTCTTTAATTACCTGTGTAACAAACAAAAATACTTTTCCCCCAACCCAGTAACCGATCTGGAAATGCCAAAATTACCTGCGCGTCATGCTAAATATCTGGAATGGGATGAAGCTTTGGATCTTTTAAAAAGCATCGGTGGCCGTCATAAAGAGCGGGATTTTGCCATAATCACTCTATTTTTAAACTGTGGAATGCGATTATCTGAACTGACACAAATAAAAACGACAAGCATTAAAAATGATTCATTAAAAATTATTGGTAAAGGCAATAAAGAGCGAACGGTTTTTTTAAACCGAGCCTGTCTAAAAGCCATTAATTCCTATTTAGCTGTACGGCCAGAATCAGATTCTCCCTTTCTTTTTCTTAGCCAAAAAAATGGTCCCATCAGTAATCGTGCGGTCCAACATATGGTAAAAAAACATCTTGCCGAGTGCGGACTCAATACCGAGGAAATTAGCGTCCATAAACTGCGCCACACTGCTGCTACCTTAATGTTTCGTTACGGAAATGCCGATCTTCGTTCTGTACAGGAAATCCTTGGTCACGAAAATGTATCAACTACCCAAATTTACACCCACACTAACGAGGAAGTTTTAAGAGAAACCATGAACAATAATCCACTAGCACAGTTTGAGCAAGATTAATTTCATTTAATTGTCGCGAAATATTATTTCGTGCTATTATATGTTTTTCTTTCTTCAAATTTCAAATAATTTAATCAAAAAAAGACCAGCTTTCCTGGTCTTTTTTTTAATTCATTTGCTAAGTCACTTTTATCTCCGGCCTCTGCCAGGGGTTTTATCCAAATTTTTCTGAAAAGCGTTCAAGTGATTGACTGACGCTTCTCTCAATGATTCAAATACAGCGCGGACGTCATCCGGAAGGTCTTCTGCTAAAAATCGATCGTACATGGCAATATTATTGATTTCGGCCGTAACCCCAACCTGATAACTTTCCTGCAGTGACGCCGGTAAAACAAGCCTTGAGGCTGCATCATTTACAGGCACTGTAAAACCGTTATCAGCAAATAAGGGCTCTAATGCAGCTATATGTTGACCTTCTGCATTAATAATATTTGTAAAAGGTTTGACCGAACCATAGACACTGATAATTTCAGCGTATTCAGCCTGAGCGATGTACTCATCCTGAATTGAATAGGTAAGCATTTCTTCCAGGGTCAAATCCTGATCCGCTAAAGCTCCCTCCGCCCCAAAACCACTTTCTGAAGCAAAAACCGCTCCTGTTGCACTAAGCACCAAGGATAACACAACGAGTAAAACAAAAAACTTCTTTTTCATGACAATGCTCCTTTCAAATAAATTTATCAGCTATCATTTATTGATTTAATTTTAGAGCATTATTATGGCAGTTTGATGTCAAAAATCTTTTCTAGGAAAATTCTTTGAAAACTACCATTTTTTAATGATATGACTCTTCCCTATCGATTCAAATCAGGTTCACGTACAGAATATAGGCTGGATGGCAGCCGTTTCAGATGGTGAGCTTGCCGGAACTACTGGTGAAAGTCTTCAAATTGAAGCGATTAAAATAAATCTTGAAGGTCTCGATAATTATGATGTTTATTATCGCGGACATATCCAGAATGAAGGTAATCAACCATCTGAAAACGGTCAATGGCTGTGGGTGAAAAATGGCGAAGAACTGGGAAGTACCGGAAAAGGTCAGCGATTAGAAGCTATTGAAATTAAAATTGTTGAAAAATCTAATGATGTGGCGCTGGGCGATTCAATTGCTTATGGCATGAGTGCCGATCCCGGATCAGGCTATGTAGATCTCTTTTATAATAATCTGACTACGATCGAAGGAAATGAGTCTTTAACTTTATATAACGAAGGCATTCCAGGTATCACTTCATCTGAATTATTAACGCAAGTGCAAATCAACCCTGAAGTGATGCAGGAATTGGCAAATGCTCAAGTCGTAACCATCAGTATCGGTGGCAACAATCTTCTGCAACCATTAATCACAACCATGGCCGGGGCTTTTGGTCTTGATCCTAACGCTGAAACTTTTGCATCGGATTTGGTAACCGCTCTACAAGACCCTAATGCTCAAGCAACGATCAATGCGGCACTACCACAACTTCAGACAAATCTTATCGCAGGCGCAACACAATTCGGCACAGATTTCCCCCAAATAATTGCTGCTGTCCGCACCATGGCACCAGAGGCTAATATTTATGTCGCAACACTTTATAATCCGCTGAGCACCACCGATCCATTATATTCTGTATTCGAACCGATTATTGAACAGATGAATGCTATCATTTCAACCCCAAATACCGGTTATCTGGTCGCAGATGTTTATTCAGCTTTTAACAGCTATGAAGGGACAGAAGCACTGGTCAATTTCAACTGGACAATGGGTCAAATAGATCCCCATCCTACAACACTGGGACATGCGCTTATTTATCAGACCCATCTTGATGCTCAATTGATAATGACAGAATAAAAAACAATTTATGTTTGGTCTTAATAAGTCTTTTTGACTTTATGAGATGTATGCAAGCTGTCGAATTTCATATATTTTTAAAAGGTCGGTTTATTATTTGTAAACAAACCGACCTTTTAATTTGATAATCTTTTTTAATAACCTGTGCAAACGTGGCTAACGACTATATTTTACTCATAAAAATATATTTCTCCATCCACATCCACATTAAATACTTCAAAATCTGTATATAGGGAACCGCCAAAAATATCATCAATTTGAAAAGAATAATAATAATCACCTACAGGCAATAACTCTTCATAAATAATCGGGTCATTGTCAAACAAATATTCTTCTCCTACATATAAATCCGCATAATCCCCGTCATAGGTGTAGGCATCATACATCGGAATAATCACATCACCCGTTTTTAGTTTTTCAATTTCACGTGATGCTTGACCTGTTTCCGGATCAATACCATCCCAGGTTCCGATAATTTGAATGACATAATCACCATCATCCAAAAAATCCAGCCTGATTCGCAGATTAGTTTCCACATCATTAACCATTACCGGGGAAGTGTATATATTATAGGTATCACCCTGCTCGACAATATAAGTAGCCAAAGGCTGTCCATCAGGGAGGGCGAACCAGTATCCGCTAAAATTATCTTCAAATTCACCAGTATCCCAGTTTGCTGTTACATTATCATCCAGCCCTAATTCAACCAGGGTCTCATCTTCAGGTATATCCATAAAAACATCACAGTAAACAGCATCAACATAATCCAAAGTATCAGGTGTGATAGTAAAACCATACATGCCATTTTCATTTAGTGATGGTTCACTAGCATAAGTGATGGAGGAACTCTCTTCATCAAAATTATAAGTCTCTTCAGCATCGTAACTATAGCCTGACCAGTAAGAATCATCGATTGTTTCAGAATAATTTTGTCCCCAATATGGAGAATCGCTACCTAGCCAATCTGAATCGTTATAAGTGGTCAAAATTCCATTACTATCATTGGCATAAGCCATCTTGTCAACAAAAGTCATATAGTATGGGCTGATACAAATGTCTTTAAAAATTCCCAGTTCCATGGTCCCCTGGATAGAAAGCGGATAATAGATAGAAAGGCCGTGGGCATTTGGTTTATTTTCTCCATTGCGCATGTAAACCACGCACTCATCCAAAGCTGTTAGCGCCTCTTCACAACCTGAAACTGAAGTCGATAAGTTTTCTAGTATCGATCCCAGATCAACCATGTTGGTGTAACCTTCGGATTTGTTATTGCCGCCATAGTTTTCGGCTGAAGTAAAGCCTTTGACAATTGTCGACAGAAGATTGCTGTCATCGCTGCTCGAATATACATTTTCTGCCACCGTGTTAAAAGCGTAAACCAGCTCATCTATTTTAGACAAATCAACACATGATAAGGTTGCTTCCGATTCGCTTTCAGTCTGGGCGCAACTGTCATAGAAAGAATCAATCACTGTTTTCCCCAGCTGGGCACCGGTTTGCATGGTGTCTGCACTTAAAGCATTTCCAATTGCGACATAATCCCAACCCTCACCTGGTTCCGTTTCTTCCGATCCATATAGATAGCGGGCATGAGGAGCCAAAACGTTTGCAGTCTCAACCGTGCCCATTAAACAAGCATCAAAACCGATAAATTCAAAAGAATCCGTCATTTGAGAATAAACTGAAGCTAGTGAATTCTCTATTTCCAAAAGGGTTAAAGAGTCATAATCACTCATTTCATCAAAACAGACACCGGCAATACTGCCGCCACCATGATTCCAGAAGATCAAGCCCATATTCTCAGCAGGATAATTGGCAAGGCCCCAATTTAAAAATTCACTAAGGGTTGCAGCACTTCCCATATTAGTTAGATCAGACTCTTCTAACAGTTCTATATCCTGGTTTTGAATCAGAAAACGCTGATTGAGCGTATCATCAACCAAATCGTTATCCCAGAGATAAGTTCCACCTGTTTGAACAATATAACGAATCTTGCTGTTGGCGGTACCATCGATCATTTCCTGTAAATCATTAGTTGCCAGGCCTGATTCACTTTCCAGATCAGTCCCACACATATAAACAAAAATCGTCCAGGTTCCGGAATCTCCCATACTAATGATCTCATTTCGGGAGACCCGGTCGATTGAAAAACTGCCGTCATCGGATAGATTCAACTCCGTACTCCTATCGACAGACGTATCAATGCCCGTTTGGCGATAACTTTCTGTCCCGGATGTGCCAGACTCCTCCGAGAAGCATCCTATAATGTACACAAGAGGTTGGACACAGAATTCAAAAAATAAGTTATAATAATCGTATGAGTAAAAAGAGAAGAACATGGTCCGCCCAGGAAAAATCG
>JASGLP010000096.1 GCA_030156895.1 Eubacteriaceae bacterium
CAAAAAAATATTTTACAGACAAATCGCTTGTCATTGTGTATCTATGGTTTTTTGACGACTTTCTTTATTTATGGTGGCATTATGAATATGGCATCATTGTTGATGTTTACTCAAGTGATCAATTGGCAATCGATTCTGGCCATCTATATTTCCGGGGCGCCATTTGATCTGATTCATGCAGTGGCAACAGTGTTTTTCCTTTGGGTGGCCTCGCAGCCGATGATTGAAAAATTAGAGAGGATAAAGGTGAAATATGGTTTGATTGAGTGACAAAAGAGTTTTATAAAGGGGAAGGAGCGCAGAAGGGTGAACAGTGAAACTGTAAGAGCGAAAACACAAGTCTGGTACGCATCAGGCTATGGATGCAGCCAGGAGATTTTTAAACGAGCAGATGTGAAAAAAGAGCTTGATAAGAGAATGATGATTGGCGAATATCAAAAATCGGCTATCGAGCTTTTTATAATGTCACAAAAATCAGAAAAGTAGCAATGTCGCGAACGGTTGAATATATTGAAAGTGAGGCTTTTCGTGGCTGCACAATGCTAAGATCCGTTGAATTGACGGCAAATGTGAAAAGAATCGGAGCGGGGGCATTTTACGGTTGTTTGAGACTAAAAGAGATAGTACTACCACGGAGTATTGACAGAATTGAAGAAAAGACTTTTAAACGATGTCGTGCTTTGGAGCGTCTAAATTTAAATAGGGCAATTAATTATATTGGAGCAAATGCCTTTTTGGATTGTGAAACATTGGAAGAAATTGTAATACCTGAGCAAATTGAGGAGATTCATTTCAGAACCTTCTATGGATGTAAAAATTTGACAAAAGTGGTATTGCCCAATGCTTTAAAAACGATTAATCGTGAAGCATTTTCAAAATGTGGCATTAAATGGATAAAATTGAATCGTGAACTGGAATATATTGGTGAAGCGGCGTTTTCAAAATGCCGGGAACTTGAATATATTGAAATTCCTGAAAGTGTCAGCCAAATTGATAAATGGGACTTTCATGGTTGTAATCATTTGAAAAAGGTCGTGTTTAAAGGTGAACCAAAAAAACTTGGCGATTGGATTTTTAATAAAAACAATGTAACAGTTGTCTGTCGAAAAGGCTCAATGCTGGAAGAGTATTGTGCATTATTTGGCTATCAGACAGAGGCTTTAAAGAATTATGAAGTGGAAGAGTGAATTATGGAGAGTGCGATAGAATATGAAAATAATCGACTGGTGACTTATCAAAATGTGCTTGAAAGGAACGAAATTAAAGGAATTCGGGAAACGAAGGTGAACATTAAGAGAAAGTACCAGACAATCCAGGCTGGTACCTTTGAAAATTTTTCGCATTTTAAAAAGATTGTTCTGCCGGAAGGCCTTAGTATAATTGAAAGAAATGCATTTCGTGGCTGCACGTCCTTAAGACAAGTAGTTTTACCCTCAACGGTTGAGGAGATTGGTGAAGCAGGATTTAGTGGCTGTTCGAAGATTGAACGAATCATTCTTCCCGATCCTGTAACGGTTTTAAAAGCAAAAACCTTTGAGCGCTGTTTGAATTTAAAAGAAGTCGTCATTTCGCAAAGAAGTTGTTTGCAGAATCTGGAAGAACGTGTTTTTGAAGAGTGTGTAAGTTTAAGATCTGTTAGGGTTCCCAATCAGGTTCGGCGGATTGAGCGCCGAAGTTTTTATAAGACAAGGGAATTAAAGAAATTCAAGTTTCCCTGTAATTTGCAATATCTTGGTAAAGAAGCCTTTTATAATTCCGGTATTGAAGGATTATTGGAATTGCCAGAAGGAATGGAAGAAATCGATGAGGCAGCTTTTTATCGGTGTAAGAATCTCGAACGCGTAATCATCCCCAGCTCAGTAAAGGTTATGGGCAAGTGGGTTTTTCATGGCTGCCATCGCTTAAAATATCTTGATTTCATGGGTGAGCCAGAGTTCATTGGGGAATGGATTATCAACAAAAAAGACACAACGATTAGAGGTTTGGACCACTCCTGTATTAAAAAATATTGTTTGGAAAATGGCTTCAGATTTGATTGTTTATGATGAGAGAATAGGCTAAAAGTAGAATTGGAGAAGTGAATGCTTCTTCTTTTTTTTTGTATATTTTTGCTTAAATTACAAAAAATAGCATTGACAAGTTGAATGTAAGGATATTATAATAATGTAATATCAATGTGTTTTTGTAGAAACATGTTTTATGTTTTTAATTTATTTATATGGGGGGAAAATGGAATCAGAAAAAACAGGGCTATCTACCCGGGATGTAATTATTCAGGGGTGTGAAGAACTATTTTATGAAAAAGGATATAAAGAAACGAAGTTTTCGTTACTTTCTGAAAAGACCGGTAAACCCAAGAGCCTGATTAATTATTATTTTCCGGTTAAGGCAGACCTGGTAAAAGAGCTTGTAAACCGCTTAATGGAGCAAATTGCCGATCTGATCGATGAACACGTCGAGGATAATCCGATTATCAAACAATTGGTCTTTAATCATGTTTTTTATCAGGTTGCCAACAGAGATCAGCAAACGGGAACCTTTATTGCCGAAGTCTTGTCCAGAGATGAGCGGGTTTTAAAACTGGGAGATTTTTTTGAGCTATTTTATTATCCGTTGGTGGAAACCGAAGGTTTAGATGAAGCCCATAATTTTGGCCGAAAGGTCTTTATCTATGGCTGTGCCCTGGAATTGCTCAAGAATTATTTTATGGGTATTGATCGAATGAACTGGCAGGAAATAATTGTTGAGATTAATCGTCTCAACCTGATTATGATTGGCATTCCAACAATCGAGATGGACAAATATCTTGATGCAAGCATGGACGCTGTTAATCAGATTGATTATTCGGAACTAAGACTTCTGAATGTTAAAAAGGACTGAGAAGATGAAACAGGAACTATCAACAAGAGAAAAAATCTGCCAGGTAAGCTACGAACTTTTTATGGAAAAAACCTTTGATAAAACAACGATGCGGGAAATTGCCGATCGGTTGGGAATTAATCTGAGTCTGGTAAACTACCATTTTCCCCGTAAGCAGGAAATCTTATTTGCAATCTTTGGCAAAATGATTGAAGAAGCCCAGCAAGAAGCAAGAGAAGTCGCTAAAGATAATGAAATTTTAATGGTTTATTTAAGCTTTTTCTATTTTTTTCCGAACCTTATTAGTAGAAAGTATCATAATATGCTTTCCAGTTGGGTTGGTCGCGTTTCAAAGGAAAATATCGATATTTATGGTAAATTTCTGCCTTTAAATGACAAAATCGTTAAATTTTTAAATCTGCCATTAACAGAAGAAGAATTGCGGCTTCGCAATGTCTATATTTTTGCTGGATTTAAAGAGTTGATCAAACTCTATCTAATTGGTGAAATTAAAGTGTCGGAAAAAGAATTTATTGATATGTTGTTTGAAAATATGGGCAGGCTATTGGGTATCGCTGATTATATTGTTGAAGACACCAAAGTAAAAGGTGCGCCGTATATAAACATTGAAGCTTAAAAAAGACAAATAATTTTAGAATGTGACTTTGTTACGGAGATAAATCTTTTAAGACGGTATAATAAGCTCATCAAATGAAGAACAAGGAGATTACAAATGAGCGTATTAACTGTAACAAAAGAAAACTTTGAAAAAGAAGTTGTTCAATCAGATAAACCGGTACTGGTCGATTTTTGGGCACCCTGGTGTGGACCATGCAAAATGGTTTCACCAATTGTTGATGAAATCGCTGACGAAGTCAGTCATTCAAAAGTCGGCAAGATTAATGTGGATGAACAACCGGAACTTGCCTCACAATTCCGAGTGATGAGCATCCCAACCCTGGCGGTTTTTAAAGACGGGAAAATTGTCAAAACCGTTGTTGGGGCTAAACCAAAAGCAGACATTCTAAAAATGCTGGAAGCATAAGGACGATTTCTCATATTTACACACTCCTCTCTTGAGCTGATCCGTAAAGGATCAGCTTTTAATTTTACGCCATCCGCTCCAACCAATAGGGGTCAGACCCTTGGATTTCGTAGTCAGTACGCGGCTGTGTCGGTACTCAGGCAGCTAAATTGCTGGAAAGCCAACTGCTGTCAGATCATTTCCCTCAGATTGACTTTATCAATCACTTCGATTTTTCCCCTTGAAAGTTTCACATAGCCTTCTTTTTCAAAATATTTTAGCATTCGGGAAACCACTTCCCGGGCAGAGCCGACATATTTTGCAATCTGCTCATGAGTCATCTGAATGACGTTGGAGCCGGTTTTTGAGACTTCATCCAGGAGAAAAATCGTCAAGCGCTTATCAAAACTCATAAAAAGGATTTGCTGCATGGCCCACATGACATCGGAAAAGCGGTCAATGGCTGATTTATAGGAAAAATTTTCGGCATAGATATTTTGGGTGCAGATTTTTTGAAAAATGGACGCGTTGATTAAAATAACCTGGGAGGCCTTTTCAGCGTCGATATGAACATCAAATGTGATGTTGGAAAGGATGCAGGAGGCTGATAAAATACAAACTTCTCCTTCGGTCAGTCGATAAAGGGTGATATCCCGGCCATCTTCTGATAAAATGTAGGTACGGAGCTCGCCCGACTGGATCAGCAGAACGCCGACACAATCGTTATCACCGCTGTGGATGTTTTCGCTCTGGGCGTAGTTTTTAAGCATGGAGTGATCGAGCAGCAGATTTTTTTCATCTTCTGTCAGATGGGGCCAGAAAGTCATGTTTTCCTGAAAAAAAGGGATTAAAGCTTTATCTAGCATTGGTTCACCTCGTTTTTCAATAGTATAACAAAAAAACTTAAAAGTGGCACGATTGTTTTTGGCCTTTGTAAGCTTAATTAACGTGGTTTGGTTAAACGGCTATCTGTTTGGACGGGAAATGAAAAATTAAAAAGCAGACTTGAAAGGAGTATTTATGGATCAAAAAATGTTTTTAAGATTTCAGCAGGATGAAATTGACAGCTATGAGATTTACAAAAGAATTGGAGAGCGATCAAAAGATCCCGAAAATGGAAAAATATTGTTGCAGATTGCCAGTGAAGAAAGAAGCCATGCGAAAAAATTTGAAAAATATTCAAAACAGAAGGTTAAAGCCAATCAGATAAAAGTCTTTTTCTTTGTTCTGATGAGCAGAATTTTTGGTTTTACCTTTGCCGTCAGACTACTGGAAAAAGGGGAAGAAAAAGGTCTGGACAGCTACAGTGAACAAATTGAAAAAATCCCGGAGTTGAAACAGATCATCGACGAAGAGGAAGTCCATGAAGAACTGCTTTTGAATATGCTTGATGAAGAAAGGTTGCAGTATGTGGGCAGTATGGTTCTGGGCATGAACGATGCTTTAGTCGAGCTAACCGGAGCGCTTGCTGGCTATACCTTTGCCATGCAGAATACCAAAGTGATTGCCATGGCAGGACTTATAACCGGGATATCGGCCACGCTGTCAATGTCAGCGTCTGGTTATCTGCAAGCCAAGACGGATGGCGAGGACAATCCATTAAAATCGTCGGTCTATACCGGTTTTGCCTATCTGATTACAGTCGTGCTGCTGATTCTGCCGTTTCTTGTCTTTGCCGAGGATGCTTTTATGCTGGCGCTGGCCATTACCCTGATAGTAGCCGTTTTAATTATCGCTGTTTTCAACTATTATATTTCGGTGGCTAAAAATACCGGTTTTAAACGTGATTTTTTGGTTATGGCTGGTATCAGTCTAACCGTTGCCGGAATTTCCTTTGTGATTGGGATTTTGGTGAAGAATGTGTTGGGAATCGATCTGTAAAAGAATCAGGCTTATTCAAAAGCCTGATTCTTTTTAGTTTTTTGGCTGATATACTGGCTGGAAATGGTGGAGATAGGGCAAACCGAGCACCAGGTTCGAGGCTTATAAAGCAGTGATAAGGTCAGGCCGATCAGGGTGGTGGTCAGCATCATCGAATAAAAGCGATAGGACAAATGAGTCAGCCAGGATGCCATACCCGAAAGCTCTATTAGCTGCGGCATATCAAAGGGCAGGGGGATGACAATCAGCAGCCTTAACATTTCCATCGGCGCGACGCCGGCGCTGGCGACCCGCAGGGTGGAGATGGTTATAAAAGTCAGGCTGATGCCAAAGTAGATCAGCATAATCCATTTCATATTGCCGCGGCTGAAAAATTTAGGCGACGCTTTTGAGCGGCCCAGGCGCGATTTACCAACTTTATTTAAGAGGCTGGCTCGGGGGCAGTAACCCTGGCACCAGGTTTTCTGCGTGTTTTTAAATAAGAGAATTAAGGGAATGCTCATACAAACGAGTCCCAATAGGGCAAAATGGATATTAACGAGTCCCAGCAGAAAATAGCCAAGAACGATCAGATAAAGGTAGCGGTTGTTTTTCATGATTCTCCTCAAAGTTGTTAAGATTAAATTTACGGATTTAAAAGCGTATTGATACCGTCAAGCAGCAGGTTTTCAGTAAGGGCTCCCTGATAAGCGGATTGGATGTTGCCGTCAGCATCGATAAAATAAGTGGTAGGGATGGAAGTGATGCCCATCTGGATGGCGGCATCCTGTTCCAGATCAAAATAGACAGGGAAAGCAAAGCCCTGTGAGTCGATATAGACCTGGGCATCGTCCTGAGTTTCTCTTTGTCCGTCGGTCAGATTGACCATTAAAAAGGTGACTTCCTGACCTTTTGCCAGAAAGACTTCATTAAAAGTGAACATTT
>JASGLP010000035.1 GCA_030156895.1 Eubacteriaceae bacterium
TCGACACGTTATCACTTCCTTCGGCACTAGACATTTTTGTCCCGCCGGGACAAAATGATTATACCCTATTTTAATTTAAATAACAAGCAAAAGATTTCTAAAGCAAAACTTCTTTACGTTTAGATGAAGACTCAATATTTAAGGCTTCGCGATATTTTGCAACTGTTCGCCTGGCAACGTCAATTTTTTTTGCTTTCAAAAGTTCCACGATTTTCTGATCACTTAAGGGTTTTTTCTTGTCTTCCTGGGTAATGAGTTCTTTGATCCAGTTTTTGACCACTTCCGAAGACAAATCATCCTGTCCATCGCTGAATCCTCGTTTGAAAAAGAATTTAAGTGGCAAAGTGCCGTTGGGCGTTTCAATATATTTTCCACGAATCGCCCGACTAATGGTGGATTCATGCATTTCAATCATTTCCGCAATATCTTTCAGGGTTAGAGCTTTTAGACCTGTAACAGGGTTAAAAAAGAATTCCTTTTGGTAGGCGGCGATTGCTTGAATAACATTTTTAATGGTTTGTCTTCTTTGTTCAATGCTTTTGATTAAAAAAATTGCGCCGTTCATTTTTTTTGAAAGATATTCACTGGCTTCGGAACCTTGTTTCTCCTGTTTAAGCATCTTTTGATAATAGGGGCTAATATGCAGTTTCGGTGCTGAAATCTCATTTACCGTGACCAGCAGTTCATCACCTCTGATTTCAATCTTCCCATCAGGAATGACATAAGAAACTGACTCTGCACAGGAAAATTCACGACCTGGCTTGGGTTCTAGTGTCTTTAACGCATCTTTAAAAAGTGCAATTTCTTCTAAGGTCAGACCTGTTTCCTTTTCTATTCTTTTATAATGACGTTCTGCTAAATCTTTGAGATAATTGTTAACGAGCTTTAAATAAATTGACCCCTTTTCATAACCTCTATTTTGAAGTTGGATACTTAAGCATTCTTCGATGTTTCTGGCACCCACACCTTCCGGATCCAAGCTTTGAATCAAGGACAGAATCTTTTGATACTGGATTAAATTGATCGATAATACTTCCAACAAATAATTCTCATCAACAATCAGATAGCCATTGTCATCGATGCAATCAATCAGATAATCTCCAACTTCACCTTCTTGCATGGATAAATCATTCTTTAAGACACTAAACTGAAAATGAAGGTATTCATGCAGCGTGTTTTCACGATAAGAAAAGTTTTCAAAGCCATACTCCTTTTCATCTGATCTTGCCCCCGACTGACCAATCACTGGATATGACTGCATATAGGAAATATACTCATCCCATTTGACATCACTCGCCTGCGTTTCATTCCGGCTTTTATCAGCAGCGGCAAGCTCTCCTTTAATTGGACCTTCCCGAAAATCAAGCACCGGATTCTCCATGGTCTCCTTTTCAATCAGATTGTTCAGTTCTGTTGCTGTCATTTGTAAAATTTCTATCGCCTGTCTCATTTCCTGAGTAATAATCAGCTTTTGACTTTGGCTTATATTTATATCAAGTTTCATTTTTCACCTGGTTAGATTTTTTACTTATTACTTTTTGCCTCTGCATTTATGTGTAAATAACTTAAAAAGAGCCGGATTCCTCCGGCCCCAATCGCTCAATATTTGACTGGTTCCTAAATCCCAGTTTATTATTATTGATTGTCACTTATCCTTCAATAAATTTAATGGCATTCGAGGCAGCAATCGCGCCATCACCAGTTGCAGTAACCACCTGTCTAAGAGATTTTTGTCGAATATCTCCAGCTGCAAAGACGCCTTCAATATCAGTTCTCATTTCATCATCGGTCAATAGATAACCTCGATCATTTTGCTTTAATAGTCCTTCAAAACCATCAGTGTTGGGTTTCTGTCCCACAAAAACAAATACCCCATCCATTGGAATTGTTTCAATCTGATTGGTTACAACATTTTTAACCTTAATCGCTTCAACATATCCTGAACCAATAATCTCTTCAACCACTGAATCCAGCATAAAGTCGATTTTTTCATTTTCTTTTACACGATTTTGAAGGATCTTTGCCCCTCTAAGTTCCTGACGACGATGAATAATGGTGACTGATGCCGCATATTTTGTTAAAAACAGGGCTTCTTCCAAGGCTGTATTGCCACCGCCAATGACTGCAACTTTCATGTTCTTAAAAAAGTTGGCATCACAGGTCGCACAATAAGAAACGCCCATCCCTCTAAGCTCGCGTTCACCCTGACATCCGATCATTTGTGGCTCCGAACCAGTTGCAATAATCAGGGTTTTTGTTTGCAAATCGCCATGCTCGGTTTTAACCAAAATTGTATCCGCCACTTTTTCAAAGCCTTTGAAGATTTCCGTTTTAAATTCGACACCAAACTCAAGACATTGCTGGCGCATTCTTTCTGTCAAGCCCGGGCCGGTACTTTCTGCTGGCGCACCCGGATAATTTTCAATTTCCCAACTTGTGGCTATTTGTCCACCGATGCCTCCCCGTTCAAGAATCAAAGTCTTTAACATTCCCCGTCCAGCATATACGCCTGCTGTTAAACCCGCTGGACCTGCTCCGACAATAATTGTATCGTATTGCATCTGTTCACCTCTTTTTATGCTTGCGCAAAATTTCAATCATATTATTCTAAACGCTTGTTTTATCTTGTTCATGCTAGCCAGTACAGACCGATTAAAGCAGGATATCTGGATTTATTTCCTTCATTTTTGATCAGTTATAATCGTTTACTGGATCTTTCAAAAATTGTGAGTGTTTTCTCATTTCTTTTGCAGTCGAAACAAAATCTTCAAGTTCTTTTTCCGTCTCTTTATTAACTTCTGTCATATACTCATCATAACGCTTTTCTTTCATTATTTCAAGTGACCGTGTCTCCAGTTTAAGATTTTTAACAACTTCGATCTGTTTTTCAACTCTCACTCGGGCTTGCTCAACTTCTTTTTCAAAGCGTTTTATTTCTTCTTTAACCGCGTCAATATAATGCAAATGCACTTGACAGGCCATTGGTGAAATCGAACCTGACAGTGCATCTTCATACTCTTTTTTCTTCTGAATCAGTCTGTTTTTTGCCGCAAGTAAATTTTTTTCGCACTGATCCAATTTATTATTCAATTCACCTAGAATCATCATTTCATTTTCCAGATTCTGGTCTTTATAGTTTAGAAGTTTTTCGAGGTTAAAGTTGAACTTTTTCATAAAATAGCCTTATTCATCATTTCCACACTGAGATCAAAAGGCGACTTTTCATCAATCCCCTGCTGCAGAAAACGATTGATCCCGTCAATCTTTTTTAGGGCAACATCCAAAGCCGGATTACTGCCATTTTTATATGCGCCAATACTCACCAGATCATAGTTGGTATCATATACTGACATCAAATTTCTAAGCTTGGAAGCCGTATCCCGATGTTCTTGCGATACAATATTTGTCATAATTCGGCTAACACTGTTTAAAACATCGATTGCCGGATAATGATTTCTGGCCGCAATTTTACGCGACAATACAATATGGCCGTCAATGATCCCACGCACCGTATCGGCAACTGGTTCATTCATGTCATCACCTTCAACCAGGACAGTATAAATCCCGGTAATGGAACCGGTTTCAAAATTACCTGTCCTTTCAAGCAGTTTCGGCATCATGGCGTATATTGATGGTGTGTAACCTCTGGCTACTGGTGGCTCCCCAGTCGCTAACCCTATTTCTCTTTGCGCCATGGCAAAACGGGTCAACGAATCCATCATCAGAAGTACATCTTTTCCCTGATCCTTGAAATATTCAGCGATGGTAGTCGCTGTCAAAGCGCATTTCATACGCTGCATCGGTGGCTGATCAGAGGTGGCAACAACAATCACAGAACGTGCCAAGCCCTCAGGACCCAAGTCACTCTCCAGAAATTGGCGCACCTCTCGCCCTCTTTCACCTACCAGCGCAATGACATTAACGTGAGCCTTTACATTTCTGGCGATCATTCCCATTAAGGTTGATTTTCCTACCCCACTGCCGGCAAAGATCCCCATACGTTGGCCTTTACCAATCGTCAGGAGGCCATCAATTGCCCGAATGCCAAACTCCAGAACATCTTCAATAATCGGTCGTGACAAAGGATTTGCACCACCACTTTGAATATCATAATACCGATCAGCCTCAATCGGCTGATCATTATCAATCGGCTGACCCATAGCATTTACAACACGACCAATCATATTTTCAGACACTGCAACCTTTAATGAAGAACCCGTGGGCTCCACGATATTACCATAAGAGATGCCTTCTGGTTCTTCATAGGGCATTAATAGGACCCGATTGCCGCGAAAGCCAACTACTTCGGCCATAATATAATTCTGCGCATCCTGATCAAATATTCGACATAAGTCACCTGTACGGCACTCTGGACCAATTGATTCGATCATCATTCCCACTACTTTTTCGATTTTTCCAAAGTAACGAAAACTCTCAGCACGCTGGATCACTTTTATCATTTTTTGAGTATCCATAATTTCTCCACTCAGTTCTCTTCGATGGCGGTCTGAATCTGCTGTAACTGTACAGGCACACTTACATCGATGACTGACTGATCTGTTTCTACTACAATTCGGTCTTCTTCTTTAAGAATCACTACCTTTGATTTTTGCGACAGCGCCTTAATCTGATCGATTATCGTCTTATTAAGATGTAAATCCAATACCTTTTGATACTCTGACAAATAAATTTTTACGCCAGTATCATCTTTATGAATAACTTCATTGAAAATTCTGGTAAACATCGCTTCATCAAGACTGATCTCATACCGCATGATTTTTTTGGCAATTTCCAAAGCAACTGCTAAAAAGTCGTCTTCCATCCGAACAGCCAGGTTATTTCTTTCTTCCTGCAATAAAGAGGCAAGCTCACCGATTTCTGCCAGGGCTTCTTCTATCTTCTGGCCAGCCTGGGACATTCCCTCATCGATTCCTTTTTGAGTACCTACTTCAAAACCCAGTTGATAGCCTTCATCATATCCTTTATTAAAGCCTTCCTCCTGAGATTTTTCTTTAATCTCCTGACTGGCTCTTAAAGTATTCTTCATAAAATCATTAGCGGCTTTGATCGCTTCCAACTGATGATCCACTTCTTCGACTTCTTCTAATTCCTTCGAATCCGCATTTTGTTGACTGCTTTCAAGCTCTTCATCGTTCTGGTCATCTGATTGCTCACTTACGACAGTCTTTTTATCAAGATCCGGTTCAAAGACTTTACTGGTATGCGTGACCCACTTAGCTTTTACAATTCTAGACAATTATCTCGTCCTTTCCACCTTTTGAAGTTACGATTTCGCCTTCTTCTTCCAGACGTCTAATGACCGAAACAACTTTCTGCTGCGCTTCTTCTACATCGCGTACACGGACATTGTGGAGGAATTCCATTTCACTCTTAACAGTATCACCCATTCGCTGCGACATATTTTCAAAGATAACATCCATAACGCCTTTATTGGCACCTTTAAGCGCAATCGACATATCTTTTGTATCCACTTCCTGAAGAAAACGCTGAATAGACATAGAATCCAGAATAACAATATCTTCGAATACAAACATTCTTTTTCTGATCTCTTCGGAGAGTTTAGCATCCGTTTTGTTAAGTTCATCAAAAATGTATTTTTCTGTCCCGCGATCGATATTGTTCATGACTTCGGCAATATAGTTTATACCCCCAATTTCCAGTAAATCAACAGAAACAACAGATTCAAATTTCCTTTCGAGGATTGTTTCTATCTGTCTGATGATTTCCGGCGAGGTGCGATCCATTCGAGCAATTCGCTCAACTACTTCAACCCGGAAAGATTTCGGCAATTCAGCGATAACCGCTGATGCCTGATCAGATCGGGCATAAGAAAGAATCAGAGCAATAGTTTGAGGATGCTCATTAACGATCATGTTCATTAAGTTTTTATAGTCAGCCTTGCGAATAAACTCAAAGGCTTTTGTCCGCAGGGTCTTGGTAACACGTTCTAAAAGCGCATTCCCCTGTTGAACACCAAAGGCTTTTTCAAGGACATTTTTGGCATAGGTGACCCCGCCTTCAATGTAGACCTTCTGGGCTACACAGAGGCCATAGAATTCATCGATGACCTGGTCAGCGACCGCAGGTGGAACCGCACTCATTCGGGTTATTTCGTAAGTCAGCAGTTCAATTTCATCTTCTTCCAGATGTTTATAAAGCGAAGACGCTACATCCGCGCCTAAGGCAACGACCATTTGCGCTGCCTTTTGCCGTGGGGTTAAATTGTTGATATCAATTGCTGTATCCGGCATATTTTCACCTACTCGCTCTCATTTTTAATCCATGACTTAATAAGCTGTGCAACAATTTCCGGATTGGCAGCTGCAAAATCTTTGACTTTTTCTTTTTTATCATCTACAACCGGTTGAATATCCATAACTGGGATATTGGGCAGCGGTTCTTCAAAGATCCCTTCACCCTCATCCAAAGGGATAGCATGTGCCAGTGCCTCTTTGTCTGCTTTTTTCTTTTTTCGTCGGCGTAAGAGCACCATAAGCAAAATAAGAAAAATTAAAAGCACGCCACCTGCAATACCGGCAATAATCAGAATCTGACCCAGATCCGCACCAGTCGTTTCATCAGCCGCGGCATTTTCGTCTTCGGCCGAATAGAATTCGAAGTTTCTAATCGTGACATTCTCAGGATTAACACCCGCTGCAAATGCAATCAGCTGTGTCAAATTTTCCCGCTCGACTGCGTTCATTTCCGCAGCATCAATCGCAACAGCAATAGAAACTGCATCGACAACAGGATCCGTTTTCTCCGTTTGCGTAACTTCTGAACTGACCGAATAATAATTGTCATTGGTGAATCCTGATATTAGGCCACCTTCACCTAGAATTTCTTCTGCATAGGTTGTCGTATCAGTATTGCCCGTTGTACCTGCCACTCCACCATCAGTCAGCTGACCACCATCAATCGTAAAAGAGGATGATTCCTGATTTAAAACCCCTGAATTATCACCATCAGGTGACGGTGTATAAACAACTGATTCCTGCTTAACTGCATCAGTATTAAGGTTGGCCGTGACTGAAACTTTATACTGAGCAGGATCATAGGGGCCATTAAGCACATTTTTGACTTTGGAAGTCAGGTCTGTTTCAATCTCCCTAGTTAGGGCAATTTTTGAACTTTCCCCCGACATGGATTCAGCCGCTGCCACTAGATCATTGCCATCTCCATCCGTCAGAGCAATATTTTCTTTTTCCAGTCCTGAGACAGATTTAGTGATCAGGTTCTGAATCCCTAAAATCTGGTCTTCAGTAAGATCAACCCCTTGATCAAGATGGATAATTACTGATGCCGTCGTCGGTTCTGTTTCCTGCAGATAAAACACATTTTCGTCGGGAATCGATAGTGTTACAACTGCATCGCTGACACCTGTAATCGTCCGGATGCTGGCCGCAATTCTTTCCTGCAACTGGAGGTTTTTATACTGCTGGCGTTCATAATCTGTTGCCAGAATACTCGAATTATCCTGAATCAGATAATAACTTAGGCCGCTTTTGGGATAACCCTCCTGAGCCAGTTGCATCCTAACCGTTGCCTCTTCTTCGGACAACACCAAAATCTGACCGTCTTCAAGCTTAACTTCAACACCCAGATCCTGAAGAGCCGCCATAATTTCAGTTGTTTCAGTATCAGTAAGATCCGAAAACAAGGGCACATATTCCTTCTGGTTCAGAGCAAATGCTAAAATCAGCGAACCCAGTATTACAGCCGCGGCAACGACAATAATCACAATTTTCATTTTTTTGGAGAACTTGCCCCAAAACTCTTTAATATTTCCAAATATTTTTTTTATTTGTTCAGGCATTGACTTCCTCTGCTACACTCATCAAATTTTTTCTCTTTCAAATCAAGTTAAAAAAGTGAAGTTTCAAGAAAAAGCGCCTTAAAAAGCTCACCGTTTGAAACTATAAACTTGTACTCATGACTTCCGTATAAGCACTTAATACTTTATTTCTGAGTTGCACCATTGTCTGTAATGCAACATCTGCCTTAGCCATGTTAATCATCATGGTATGCATATCATCCATATTTCCAATTGACAGATTATATGCATCTACTTTAGTTTGAGCATCAGTATCTTCCGCATTGGCAATAACGTCATTTAAAACCTGCGAAAAACCTTGGGCAGCTTGACCCTGAGCACCACTTGTTGAACTGACCTGGTCAGTCAGAGATTCTGAAATTATACTTGTTAACGGACTAATCGACATATCTCTTCTCCTTATTATCCGATTTCGAGTGCTTTCATTGCAATCGATTTAGTTGCGTTGAAAGCCGTTACATTTGCCTCATAAGCGCGACTAGCCCCTAAGGCGTCAATCATCTCCTGTGCTGTGTTCACATTGGGATACATCACATAACCATTTTCATCGGCATCAGGATGGGTTGGATCATAGACTGGTACCAGCGCTGACTCATCATCAACAACTGCCGCTACCTCTACACCCTGTTTTTGAATGCCAAGTTCCGAGCTTAGTACCTCACTAAAGGACTGGACATTCGAGCTCTGTAAAACAACCATTTTTCGACGGTAAGCTTCACCATTTTCTGTTCTTGTGACCTGGGCATTGGCAATGTTTTGCGAAACGATGTCAAGGCGCAGCTTTTGTGCTGTCATTCCAGAACCAGAAATATCAAAACTACTTAAAATACTCATTTTTATTTCCCTTCACTTAATGCATACTTGATGCGTGAAAACGATGAATTAATACCTGACACCAGATAATAATACTGGGTCACAGTTTTTGCCATGTCAATATTTTCCGAATCCAAATCGACGTTATTCTGATCCAATTGATTCGATGTTAAATCGTATGATTCTGTTCTTATATCAGAATCCATGATTGTCTGCACAGCCGATTGTTTACTCTTATCCTGACCATTAGTCCCACTACTTATCTTATAAAGTGCGTTATTTAATGATGTTTCAAAGTCTACTTCAAGCGCTTTGTAACGCGGTGTTTCAGAGTTAGCAATATTATTGCTGATGGCCTGTTGACGCGTCCAGGTACCGTCTAGCGCTTTTTGGAAAATTGCAGTTGAGATAGAATCTCCAATCATAAGAGCCTCCTGTTCTTTATGTTTAATTTCATTTATATTTTAAATAAATATATAGATTTTTTGAATAAAAAGCATTTTAATTATTGTATCTTCTTTTCGATTTATTAGCAATAGTATTATACCATACTTATCATTTTGCAACAATGACATTAAGTTTATTCTACGTTAATTCCATTTAATTATTTTGAAAATTTGTTTAATTTTCGCTATATATATCCAAATCTTAATAATAGCTGAGTTTATCTAGACTTTAATAATTTGTTTCAAGGGATCGGCAGAGAATTTTTAAAGATTTAATGTGTAAACCTTTAACCACACGAAGTTATTTCTTAGCCATTTCCTCAAAAAATACTAAAAGGCCAAGTTTTCTTGACCTTTGTCATTAGCATGAAAGAAATAATCAAAAGACTGATTTCTTTCATTTAATTGATTATGAAACGATTGTATCAAGCTTGGCCAAAACTACAAACACTTTAAGCTATTTTCTAATATCCATCCGCTGGCCCTGAGTTTCGCGACCCACTAAATCGTACTTTAAAGCTCGCTGTTTTTGCTGATTTGCTTTTAGCTCATCAATCGTTTTTTGTTGTTCATCTTTAATCAGATCCATGGCATTTTTGTCAATATCAAGAATCAGCTTGACCAAACGATCAATTTCCTTTTCCTGCTCTTTAGTACAGGGGTGCAGAAATTTGGATTCTTCAACATTGTTTTCAATTTGCTCCATTTTTCTGATCAGATAATCCCGCTGAGCTAAAATACCTTCAAGATTTTCCCATGAAGTCATGCTGTTTAAGATTTCTTCCCCTGTAGAAACATATTCTTTTAATAAATGAATTTTTTCTTCGCATAATTCATAGGAATTTATTTTACCCATTTAAATCTCATCCTATCTTAATCCACGATTGATTTTGTCTGCTTCCTTAAAAGCATCCTTCAACTCATTCACCAGTTTCCACAAATCGTCAAGTAAAGCAATATCTTTGCTGACATTGGCTTCGCCTAATTTTGTATATAAAAAATCATACATTTCTCTCAATTCGCCAGATATCGGATAATTCATGTCCAGCGACTGACTTAGGGAACTGACAACCTTTTGCGCTTTTGCAACAGCGTTGTAGGCTTTTGCCACATCGTCTTTCTGAATGAGAAGGATACCTAATTTAATCTGTTTAGATGCTTCTTCAAATAACTTGATGACAACTTCACCTTTTGACATTGACTCCAAAGCAATCTTTTTTGATTCCTTGTATGGATTTTGAGTTACCATTTCCATTCCTCCTCATAGCAACGCTTATGAACTGGTTCCAAACCCGCTAATCATTGATCCTTGCACATTCAACTGCTGCAAGGCAGTTTCCAGTGCAGTGAATTTCGACCAATAGCGAGATTCTTCATCCTCCAGCTGATCTTTAAGCTTAGCAATATATTCATTAACATCCTGCATACTATCATAAATACTGTTTTGCGTACTGGATGTTGTCGATTCATATCCGGCTTTTTCGATCAGACTGCCTCGCGATCCTCTGGCTCCCGAAGTCTTTGCTGCACTATCGATAATCGAATCCAAGGCATTTGCAATCCCAGTTGTCTCTGTTGTAAAAAGCTCTTTAACACCTTGTATATCGCTTGCGAGCACTTGATCCAGCTTTTCTTCATCGATCTCCAGCTTGCCATTTTCTGCATAACCCGCCGATTGAATTCCCAAATTGTAAAGCGATAATCCGCCACTGACAGCCGAACGATACATTAGCGACTGCATATTGGAAGCAATTCCTCTTAAAAGGCTATCGCCGCGAAGAATTCCTGACTTTGCCTTTGCTTCCCACTTTTCAATTTCACTATCAGACATTTCTTCTTTTTGATCATCTGTTAGGGGCGCATAATCCGAATTTTTATCTTCTTTAGTCAGGCCATTGATCAAATCAATCATTGTATTGTAATCTTCGACGAAACTTTTTATTTTATCTTTTAGCTCTGTTGTATCCGATGACAATTTAATCGTTATCGGATCAGTGATTGGATCAGCTGCATCCACATCTTCTTCCAAGGTAATTTTAACGCCATCGATTGTAAATTCATTAGAAGAACGCACGATCGCCACGTTATTGACCGTCAATATCGCATTCTGCCCATCAGTACTGGTTCCAGAAGTCAAACCCATCGCTGCCATCAAATTACCAGATGTATCAGCAATCGATATTTCATTTCCTTCTCCACTGTCGTCCGCCGTCAATGTAAAACCATCTGTCAGTGAAGAGTAGGCCATGGTAACTCCTGCATCGCTACTGTTCACCTGTGATATTATGGAAGCTAATGTAGTCGTTTGATCGAATGAAAAATCCACACCATTAATTGAGAATTCCACTGGATCGCCAGTTAAATCAGTTGCAAAAGGAAGATCCGCAAGTGTTTTGGATGTACTTAAACGATTTGACAGTCCTGAAGTCATTCCCAAACTTTTTAGTGTTGTCGTATCACCAGCCAAGGCCGATACTGACATTATGGAACCATCGCAGGTAAAACTAAACGAGTCACCACTCATATTAACGGTCACACGGCCATCACTAAAGGCACTACTTACAGCTGATTCTAAAGAAGTTTTTAAACTGCTCGCATCCGTAACCGTCCCTAAAGTGATCGTTTTAGTCACTCCGTCACGGGTTAGCAAAAATGATTTATCACTTAAATTAGAATAATCGGTTACCGTTCCACCTAGATCATCCGTCACGCCTGTGGCGCCAACATATTTCGCATTTGTAGCTGTCTGGGTGATGCTGTTAATGGTAATGCTTCCCGCAGCAGCACTGCTGGTTGCTTCAACCGAAACTGCTGAGGAAGAAGAACTGGCAGCGATCGTACTAAACATTGTTGAACTCGTGAAATTAGTCGATGATAATACATCCAGATACTTGGTCTGGAATTCTTTTAAAGCAGTTGTAACCGACTGATATGCCGTCTGCTTCCACTCAAGCAATTGCAGCTTTTGCTCCTGCTTTGTAATTTTTTGCTGTGTAGCAAGGGTCATGCTATTTACAATTTCTTCCGTGTCCAGACCTGATACCAGGCCGGAGATCCCCGTTTTGGCTGACAAGGTAGTCAAGGAAGATGATGTAGTAGAACTAACTGAACTTGACATTTTAATCCCTCCAAACTTTATTAAAACATCCGAAAATGAAATTTCCCGATAATAATCTTTTCCTGTTATATATATCGGACAAAAATATCATTTCTTTAATCTTTTAAGAAAGTTTTAAATTTCTTTCTGATAAATGGAAGGCTTAACATACTTGAAGGAGTGGGTCACTGCCGACAGTGATTCACTTTGTCCGATAAAGAAGTATCCGCCCGGTTCCAGGGCATCATAATACTTTTTAACGATCTGATTTTTTGTCGGAATATCAAAATAGATCATAACATTACGGCAGAATATCGCCTGAAAAGGTTTTTTGAAACGAAAAGGATCTAAAAGATTAAACTTACGATATGCCACCCCTTGTCGAAGCGACTCAGAAACAATCATATGCTCTTCGTCATAGTCGTTAAAATATTTTCTGATCCATTCTTTGGGAACCTTTGAAAGTTCTTCGTTCGAATAAACTCCTTTTTTTGCAGTTGTTAAAACTTTTTCCGAAATATCTGAAGCCAAAATAGTAGAATCCCAGGAGGATAGCTTAGTACCCAGGTAGTCTCTGGTGATCATGGCCAAGGTATAGGGTTCCTGTCCTGACGAACAACCAGCAGACCACACCCTCAAATCTTTGGATTTAAGGGTGTTTTCGATCCAGGGAAGGACTGTTTTTTTATAGAAATCAAAGTGTTCATTCTCTCTTAAAAAATAAGTATGATTAGTCGTTAATTTATTAATCAGGGTTGAGATTTCATCCGTCTTTTTATCCTGCTTGACAAAATCCAGATAATCCATAAAATTTGTAAAACCCAGCGTTGAAATGTGATGGCTTAACCGCCCCTCAATCAAATGTTTCTTTTTTCTTAGGTCAACGCCATAATTATCGTAAACATAAGTGGTAATCGCCTGAAACTCGTTTTCCTTTAATTTTATCACAAGCTTCCTCCTGTTTAATAGTGGTCAACAATGCTTGGCACATCAATAATTAGACTAATGCTGCCGTTTCCAAGAATTGTACAACCGGCAATCCCTGACTGATCGCCCACATATCGCATCAAGTATCGGGGAATTGCTTTTACAACGATCTGATGTTTTTTAAGCAGATCATCCATAAAGAGGCAGGCCAGTGTTTCTCCGGAATCCACCAGCATCAGGATACCATCTTCGATGGCGTAAGGTTCCTCTAGGGTATGGAAAACATCATGGAGACGAATCAGTGGATAGCAGACCCCACGAATCATCACCATTTCATTGTTGTCAGGATCTTTAATCAGCTGATCCTGAGTCACCTTAAAAGACTCTCGAATATTACTGATGGGAATTTCAAAAATCTCTTCCCCGACTTTTACTTCCATGCCTGAAATAATGGAAAGGGTTAAGGGGATTTTTAAGAAAGTGTTGGTACCTGAGCCTTTTTCGCTTTCGATGGAAATAGAGCCGCCAACTTTTTCAATATTCTTTTTGACCACATCCATCCCGACACCACGGCCTGAGAACTCCGTTACCTGCTCTTTTGTTGAAAAGCCCGGAGCCATAATCAGGCTGAGAATTTCTTTTTCTGAATACTCTTCCTCCGGTTTTACCAATAGCCGTTTTTCTTTTGCTTTTTCCATAATGCTTTTAGGATCAAGTCCTTTTCCATCATCAGAGACAGAAATAACAATATCACCGCCAACATTCTGCGCCGAAAGAATAACCTTACCAACTGGATTTTTCCCAGCTGCGATTCGCTCTTCTTTACTTTCCAGGCCATGATCCATCGAGTTTCTCACCAGATGCATTAATGGATCAGCAATACCGTCGATGATGGTCTTATCGACTTCGGTGCTTTCACCCATGGTAATAAACTCAACTTCTTTTTTAAGTTTCTTGCCGACATCACGGACAATTCGCTGCATCTTTTTAAACGTACCGGCAATGGGGATCATTCGAATCGACATAACGATATCCTGCAACTCATCTGTCAGCTTTTGCAACTGGACTGATGATTTTTCATATACTTCGTCTTTAATACTATCTACCTGAACACTGCCAAAGACCATGGACTCAGTGATGACAATTTCACCAATTAAGTTGAGTAAGGAATCAAGCTTGTTCAAATCGACACTAATCAGATTCTGCACTGCAGCTTTTTGAGTACTTTTCTGATTTCCCTCAGTGCTTTTTGCTTTTTGTTCCTGTTTCTGTTTGTCTTCTTTTACTTCAACTTCTTCGACAAGCGCCTTTTGATCTTCTTCAGTGGCTGGCATCGCATCAATAAAGGTCACTTTTTCGACAGATAAAATACTGTGGGCTGCATCATCCACTCTTTTTTGATCACAACGCGTTTCTAAAGCGCAATAGAAACCATTTTTTAAAATAATCCCCGCTGCATCTGCATTATTGTTAAGCTGTTCCGGAATGGTTTTAACAATCTTTCCAAGGGATCCCAACTTATTGACTAGCATAAAAGCCCGGATATTTTCCATTTGGCTGTCTGCTGCAAAACGCACGTGCAGATTATAGACTTTAATCTCTCCATCACAAGCGCCCTGGCCGCTGTTCTCTTCCAATGTAACAATTTCTTCCAGCTCTTTTAAAACTTCCGATTCAACATCCGCCAGATCAAGATCAACCACCACTTCAGTCTCATCCACTATTTCTTCGACTGGGGCACTATCAGCTTCTTTATCAGCAAGATTCACGCTTACGGCTTCACCGTTTAAAGCAGCCAGGAATCGATCAATCTCGTCAATCAGATCCTGATTTTCTTTTGTTAATTCCTGGCCATTTCTTATTTTTTCCACTTCATCTTTCAGGTAACTTGAAAAGTTTAATACCAGATCCATTAAGTCTTCGAAATGGTTCTCATCGATACCGTTTTCTCGAATAGCAAAAAACAGATCCTCAAGTTTATGAGCAGCATGCGCCAGGGTTTCAAACTCCATCATTGCAGAAGACCCTTTCACTGTATGCATGATGCGGAAAATCTCATTGATATCTTCCGGCGTGAGCTCCTCATTTTCTTCTGACTGAAGCAAAATTTCATCCAATTGATCTAGCAGAGTTTCGGATTCAAAAATATACATTTCTAAGATTGAATCATTTCCAGAATCATAACTACTCATCTTAACCATCCTTTTTTATACAAATTTTAAATTTCTAATCCACTAACAATTTTAGTGTTAACATACAAACGCTGATTTTAATCATGTTTGATTAAAGATTTTTATCCTGACAAAATAAATCCGTAGCGTGATTCACCTGCCAAGCGGCCTATGCACAAGCAAATGAGAATCTTTAACAGAATTATACCCAAATTAATCGCAAAATCGCCCAAGTGTTTGTAAAAATTCAAAAAACCTGACTGAAGCGACACTTTTTTTAATTCTAATTATCCTTTTTATATTATAGCTTCATTTCTTCAATAATTCAACACCTGAAAACATTGCATCCATTAAAGGAATCAAGTATAATTTGAATTATCTTAGACTTGTTCTGAAGAAAAAAATGATTCTTGCATCAAGAAAGGACAAAAATTTGGCCGATAGTATAAAAATCACCTCCACCGCCCCCTCCCCTAAAGTCACCGATATGCCTTCCAGGTCCGGTGGCAGTGATGCCATTTTCGACATTCTCAATCCCGAATTGGGCATAAAAGTTGAAGAACTTGGCAATGACACCTCCAAAGACAGTTTCAAGGAGGCTCTGATGCAGAATCTCCAGCGGGAGATTCTCAAACCTTTAAAAAACAGTACCACGCTCGAAGCCGATACCTTAAGAAAACTGGTTTTGATGTCAAAACTTTTCGGATCCTCTACCGGTGCCATTCCTAAAGAACTGCTGGACGGGATTTTTTTGGATACCCAGGATTTGCTCAGTGAACTGTTAATGCGCGATAAAACCGAAACGATTTTTAAAGGTGCTTTTTTTGACAGTCTCAGAACCCTTTCTAAACTCGACGGCTATCCGCAACTAAAAGATGCCATTGTTTCCGTCCTTAAATATTTTGATGCCTATGTCAACAAAGATCAGAGCTTTAAGGCAATTCTCAGTGAAACGCTTAAGCTAATGGATTCTTTACCTCAAAGCCAGAAAGAAGCCCTGACCCATCAATTGTCAAAAATCTCTATCCTATTATCCAGCCAAAACAGCACTTCTAATCCTTTAGACGTCAAGGTCAATTTAATTGAGCGTCTTGAATCAATGATAAAAGGCCCCAGTATCCCTAACCTCAATAACGGTTCATTATCGACACAGCTGGATAAGCTTTTAAAGAATGAAATCATCCCCACTCTGGGGAATCTTCTGCGTTTGCCGTCAACCAATGAAAAGCAATACCAGGCCATAAATTCCCTGCTCAATCAGATTGTTCGTTACGACAAGGGTAGTGCTGAAAACCTGGAAGATGCCGTTTTACGACTAGCAAATGCATTAAAGCCGCTATCAAACCTTTCTGATTCCGAGATTCAAGAGATGAAAAATCAGGTCTTCAACCATGCCAGAGAAGCCGAAATTCTTTATAACCGTCTTAATACAGCGAGGCATCCCGGCATGGATGGTAATCAGGTTACCGAGAAATTGGAGATTGCCCAACTACTTGAAAAAGCGCTGGACGATGCCACACCTTCTAAACTTCAGGTAACTGCCCAGACCCTACTTGAAACCCTGATCCGTAATGAAAGCCCCATCTTTCCATTAATGCATTTTCTGATTCCTTTTCGTTTTTTGGATAATGACACCTATGGTGAATTTTTCATCGACAAGGATCCTTCAGACAGCTCCGCTGAAGCTGAGGGGGGCACTGACATATTCTTTACAATTCAATCAGACCGCTATGGTTCTTTTGAGGTTTTTATGAAAGTCCGCAGCGACATTATCGAAATGGACATCAAATCTCCGGCACCCCTTGTTGAAGTCCTTCAGACCAACCAGGAAAAAATTAAAAGCATTATTGAAGAGCAAGGTTTTCGCTTATCCACATACTCGGTTGATGAATTCAAGGAAAGCCAGAGCATCTTAAAACGATTCCCTAAACTGGCTTTAAGAAAGGTAGGTCTCGATGTCAGAATCTGAGCAGACAACGATTGAACGTGATGAACCATTACAGGTTGCCGCAATCCGCTACGATCCGGATAAAAACAATGCCCCGGTTATCGTTGCAGCCGGTACCGGCCCAATCGCTCAAAATATTTTAAGGATTGCTGAGGAAAACGGCATCAGCATCTACCATGATGACAGCGCCGCTACCCTGCTTTCAAAACTGGAACTGGGCCAGGAAGTCCCGCCGGAACTTTATCAGGTGGTTGTGAATATTTATCTCGCTCTGCTTAATATGGCAGAAGATCACAATTTACAGGATAAGCTCTTTAAGTCGTAAAAAGCGAATGCTGAAATCAATCAGCATTCGCTTTATTTTTTTAGCTCCGCTTTTTTCTGATAATAAATGGCGAAAACTTTCGCATTTAATTCCTGTTGTTCTTCAAAGGTCAATAGGCGGCATCGGTTTACCACTGACATCTGTCCATTAAACATCAGATATGTGTTTTCCAGTTCTTCCAGGCTTTTTCCTGGAATTGTCAGTTGCGATACAATTTCATCAGCCATCAGATAAAGGCGTTTTTTTATTTCTGCATCCGGTAATTTCTGATTTAAATTTAATATGGTTTTTTTCTTGACTAAAACATCTGGCTTCTTTTCCGCTTCTGTTTGATCAGTTTTTTGTAAAACCACTGGTTCGACCTTTAAGTCATGGGCTTCTTGAGTTTTTTTATTAAGCTCAAATTTTTTCTCTTCACGCAAATATTCTTCTTTTGTTAACCGCATGATCTATCTCACTTTCACTGTTTATGAAATTTATTATATATAAATTTTAAGCCTATGTCCATTAGTTTCAATGTTTAACTTCAAATTTTTTGGGTAAATTCTAGAAAAATCAGTTTGAGGAGGAAAAAGCAATGTCCGAAATTATTCAACTGGGGGCGATGGCGCCTGCTTTTAATTTGCCGGATCAGGATGGAGAATTGGTGAGTTTAAAGCAATTTCCAGGTAAAAAGCTACTTTTATCCTTTCATCCGCTGGCGTTTACATCTGTTTGCACTGATCAAATGCGTTCGTTGGATCGAAATATTGTAAAGTTTGAAAAATACAACACCATTGTTTTGGGCATGAGCGTCGATCCCCTGCCCAGTAAATCTGTCTGGGCCAAGGCTTTAAGTCTCAAGCATATCAAAATTTTGTCAGACTTTCATCCATTGGGTGCTGTTGCCCGAGATTATGGTGTTTTTAGTGAAGCACATGGCGCATCCAAGCGCGCCAATATTCTAATCAATGAAAATGGCATGGTCATCTGGGCCAAGAAATATGAAATCTCAACTTTACCGGATGTTGATGAGGTTTTGGGTAAATTGAAATAGCCTTTATTATTACTTCTTATTCATAACGTAAAGCATCAATCGGATTCAGCTTGGCCGCTTTATTAGCCGGGTAGTAGCCGAAAAAGACACCGATGGTCATGGAAAAAGCCAGGGCGATCAACATGGGTGCCAAGGGTGGAGCTGACGGGAAATTTAGCATATTGCTGGCCGCTAAACCCAAGAGCGCACCTAGAACCATGCCGATCAGACCACCAATCAGACAAATGATCACTGATTCAATGATAAACTGACTGCGAATGGCTGAATTTCTGGCTCCTAAAGCCTTACGGATACCAATTTCCCGGGTTCTTTCAGTTACCGAAACCAACATGATATTCATTACCCCGATTCCGCCAACAAGCAGTGAGATACCCGCGATCACGGAGATACCCAAGGACAGGGTCGAAAGCATATCTGTCGCCTCCTGGGCCATGGAATCTAAACTGGTGGCTTCCACAGAAAAATCAGAACCTTCTGGATAATAACGACTGAAATAATCAGTCGTTTCTTTTGCGAAGGCAGTGGCATCCACATCTGAATTAGCCATAATCGTAAACTGTGTGTAACCTTGCAGAGCATTGGCACTTGCTGTCAGGTTTTTTACCGTCGTAACCGGCAAAAAGCATTCAACCCGGCTTTCATCGCCCATATAGAAAAGCGGATTATCAATTACCTGCTTTTGATAAACACCAATCACCGTATAGGTCTCACTGGTGTCTTTGGTGTCAATTTGGATCGCCAGTCCAAGGGGATCGCCGTTACTCCCGACCAACCTGGTTTTCAACTGTTCCTCGATAACAATCACTTTTCGCTGACTCTCCAGATCTCTATCGCTCACAAATCGTCCCTGAATGAGATTGATATTGTTGGCGGTCAAATAATCGGGGTTGACACCTGTCAGCGTCACATCACTAGAAATGAAGTCTTTTTTCATGACACCATTGCCAAGGGAATCCGATAGACTTATAGCCTTGATCTGGCTTTGATAAAGCTTTTTGAAACTATCTATTTCATCCAGACTAAAGGTATCATCTTCTTTTAACACTGCATCCGAATCATAATCTTTCTGAGCCAGGGACACAATGACATTATTACCGCCAATTTTATTCATGGTGTCGGTCACCGATCCGGTCATGGCTGAACCCAACGTCGAGATAGCCATTACCGAGGCAATCCCGATAATAATCCCCAACATTGTTAGCAGAGCACGCATTTTATTGGCTCTTAAGCCTTCCAGCGCCAGTCTGATATTTTCAAATATATTCACGCCATCCCCTCCACTGCCCGCAGTCCGCTTATTTTTTCATCTATGATGGCTCCATCCTGCAGGGTGATGGTTCGGTCAGTTTCTTCCGCCAGGTCCGGATTATGAGTAATCAAAATAATGGTTTTACCCTGTTCCTGATTAAGGCGATGAAAAATATCCATCACCATCCGACCCGTTTTGGTATCCAAAGCACCGGTTGGCTCATCCGCCAGAATAATGGACGGATCATTGGCCATGGCTCTGGCGATGGCAACCCGCTGTTTTTGTCCGCCGGATAATTCATTGGGGCGATGCTGGCAGCGGTCTTCCATTTCAACTAATCGCAACAATTCCATTGCTTTTTCTTGACGTTGATGTCTTGAAATACCGCCATATAGCATGGGCAAGGCCACATTTTTCAAGGCCGTTGAACGCGGGATCAGATTAAAGGTCTGAAAAACAAAACCAATTTTTTGATTGCGGATTGCCGACAGTCGATCATCCTTAACCTTATCCATGGGCAGATGTTCAAGAAAGTAATTGCCGCTGGTGGGGCGATCCAAAGCGCCAAGGATGTTCATCAGCGTCGATTTCCCCGATCCCGATGCGCCGACAATCGAAAGAAACTCTCCATTAAAGACATCCAGGTCGATGCCATGCAGAATTTCCAGTTCATTTTCCGTGTTCTGGTAATACGTTTTGATAATGTCTTTCATCTCAATGATTTTATCTGCCATCTTACTGTCCGTCCCCAATGCTTATTGTTTGACCTGGCTCAACAATTTGTGGCTGTTTGATTACCAGTAAGCCTTCACTTAGACCCTCACCGGCAATTTCAATTTGTGTATCAGTCTCCAGGCCAGTTGTAACATTTATGGCCTCGACGATATACGATCCACTCTCATCATTTGTGGGAGCAGCGCTGTAAATACAGGGACTGCCGGAAGCGTCCATCACCAGCATATCAAAGGGCAGGCAAAAGACATCGTTTTTTTCCTGACTGACGATATTTAAGTCTGTGGTCATACCAATTTTTAAGCCTGCCGAATCAGCCGGCAAATCAACTGTAAATTCGAACTCGGAAGCTTTCGTTGAATCCGTGGTTTCCGTTTTTATTGCTGTCGGCGCTATTGATGATAGCAAACCTGTGATAACCTGATCGGCAATGGCATCGGATGTGACCAGCACATTCATATTTTTGTAAATCTTGTTCAAATCAGTTTCTTTTATTTTTCCAATGACTTTCAAATCATTGGTATCCTGAATGGTAAAGAGTTCACCATTTGCCATGGCCCCAATGACAGCTGCAATATCTGTAATGGTTCCGCTTGTTTCGGCTTTAACAGTTGTATAAGAATCTTCTGCTTCATTGTACAATTCGCAAAGCCAGTCGCCATTACCAACCCAATCACCAACTTCTACATAAATGCGATCAATGGTCTGGCCGCTACTGTCGCTAACTTTATGAACCGATTGACTTTCAACAATACCTGTCGTCGAAATTGTCTCCTGCAGGCTTCCCTTGGAAAGTGGCGTCGTTTCAACAAGTGATGGTTCAGAAACCTGAGCCTGTACATAATAATAGGTTCCCCCTGCCAGAATTCCCAATAAACCTAATACAATAATGATTACAATCCCTCTTTTTTTCAAAATCTTTTTCTCCTTTATTTTTGATAGTCTCTTATGATCAATTGCAAGTGAATCATAACAATTAGATCTTACAAAAACTGAAATGAGAATCTTAAAATTCTCTTACAATCCATCAATTGTATTACTGTATTGTTGTACTATACCACTAATACAATAATACTTATTGCAATGATTGTCAAGTTATTTTTAGTATAGTTTTTTTAATCAAAACCATCCATCGTATCATCTTTCATTCGGTCGCGGTTTCTTACATTTTTGAAAGGGTGGAAAAAATTCAGGAAAGCAAAAAGCAACTGCGAAATTTCTTCACAGTTGCTTTTTATTTTGGTGGCATAATCATAATATTCATAAGTTGGTGTCAGGCACCAATTAACGAATTTCGATACCGCCGGAACCAATCTATTTCTTTTCCAAACCGGCGGAAAACCGGCGGAAAACCGGCGGAAAACCGGCGGAATAAATTTTTTCGAGCTTTTCCGCCGGAATAGCTATTCATTTAATTCATATTCTGTCGATCTACCTTTTCCTACACGTTTTAAAAGCCCCATTTTGATGAGACGATTTAACAATACTTTCGATTGTGACTCACCTAAGCCAGTAATACTCTGTACTTGCCTTCGTGTCACCCTTTTCTTCTCCCGTACAGCTTTCATTATCTTCCCCTGATCGGTAAGATTATCATGTTGATTACTGCTCGATCTTCAGTTTTAGTTCCATCATGTTATCAACGCCCACTACATTGCCATCATCACTAACACCAAAAATAATTTCACCATCACTATAATTAGCAAATGCACTGACTGTTTTTAGAAACGATGGTGAAAACGCCTGTTTTAATTCAAGTGTTTTCTTTTCTATCAAATCATACGTCATCTTTTTCTCCATTATCATAGTGAACCTCTAATTTACGCACTGACATCCTATTAACGGCTGTCGCAGAAACGCCAATGTTTTCGCCAATTTCTTTAAATGTATACCCCTGGTCCACTGCTGCTTTAACATAGGAGATTTTGTCTATACTGAGAGCTCTTTGTCTTGAACCGCTTTTAATCAACTTGAAATTTTCTGCACTTCCAGTAACACGTTCTAAGATTTGATCCAGCGTTTCCCTTTTTTGAGTTTCCGACTGATCCTCACCTGTTTTCTCATCATCGCCTATCTCAGTAGCATTTTCAAAAAACTCCATTGGGTTTTCTATCAACTCTTTCTGAGCCATAAATTTTTTATATTCAACGATTGCTATTTGTCGATTCTCTGAAAACATTTCAAGGATTTTATCAATTGCGACCTGGCTGGCAATGTTGCGTCGATAGAAATGGTCACTGGACCACTCATATAAGTCTGCTTTAGAAGTGATCTTTGCTCTGACAGGATTCGTATGAAGATATCTTAGCAAAGTCAGCAGATAGCTGTCATCGTTTACCAGAATTCCCTTGTAACGACCGCCAAAAACGTGATCCGATCGTTGATAGCGTTTATTGTAGCTCTTGCTGTAAGCATTATTGATCTTCTGCATTATTTTATTCAATGGTGCTTCTTTAGTCTCAATGATTAGATGGTAATGATTATCCATAATCACATAGCCGAGTAAATTAAAGGGATAGGCTTCTTTTGCCGCCTCCAGACATCTTAAAAAATCGGCTTTATCCACTTTATGCTGAAAGATAAATGCTCGATTATTCCCCCTTTTAATGACATGATACACGGCTCCCTGAAATTCAATTCTTGGTCTTCGTCCCATCTTTTCCTCCGCCAACTAAAACAATCATATTCTTCTTGTATTTTAACATGATGCATTACAATTGTCTATATGTTTATAAGTTGGTGGCAGGCACATGTCTTTTCCCTTCTTTACAAGATCAATGGACAATTTCATCAAGGAATAGTATAATAAGCATATAATAAAGGATAATTTATACTATCAAAAGAGGTGTTTGTGATGATCCATATTAAACCATCTGCGGCAATTAGAAAAAACTACAATAAAATAGCCGATCTTTGTAAGCAATCAGGGGAACCAGTTTATCTGACAAAAAATGGCGAGGGTGACCTAGTGGTCATGGATATTGAAACCTATGCCCGTAGAGAGAGTATGCTTTGTCTAAGAGAAAAGCTAATCGCAGCCGAAGAATCGCGAATCAGTGGAAATCACGGTTATTCTGTCGATGATGTCTCAGCCATGATGAAGACTGCTCTTCAAGAGGTATTGGATGGACCGCAAAAATAATGTGTACGAAGTTGTTGTTTCAGAAGAAGCGACTCAGATGCTTTTGTCTCATGTTCGTTTTTTAGCACAGGTCAGCGAGTCTGCAGCAGCAAGATTAATCGAATCATTTCAGAGTTCCGCATCGTCATTATCACAATTTCCGCAGCGGAATCCCTGGCTAGCCGATCCACTCATTCCCTCAAAAAAATACCGCAAGTTATTATTAGACCAGCGCTACCTGCTTATCTATCAGATTAAAGGCACTTTTGTTCATGTTGATGCCGTGGTAGATACACGCCAGGATTATAAATGGCTACTCTAATAATCGGTAACACGTATAAGTTGGTGGCAGGCACCTATCGCTGGAGCTTTCGCAAGCACAGATGCTTCCAAACCGGCGGAACAATACCATTAGACACCATCAACAGATAGCAAAAAGTCAATGATATTGATCTGCTTAATTCCCTCATCGTCAATTGGCAACTCATCCATCGTTAAGATAAATTTGGGATAATTATCAGATACTTTTTTCAAAGGCGCGATCTCACGGTTAAAAGTAACTGGATCAAGGATACTTGCTGAAACCTGATAGTAGATCCGCTCACCTCCGAGTACAGCAATAAAATCAATTTCTTTATCATCAATTTTCCCTATATTCACCTCGTAACCACGTCGTAACAGCTCTAAATAAACGATATTTTCCAGAATATGACCATAGTCAGAAAACTTATCTCCCAGCAACATTCGTCGTAAGCCAATATCCACCAGATAATATTTTTCCAGCGATTTCAAATACTGTTTACCCTTAACATCATAGCGGCTGGCTTTATACAAAATAAATGCATTTATCAGGCCGTCAATATAATTTTCAACGGTTACTGATGTCGTTTTGCGGCCATATGAAGTGAGACTGTCAGCAATTTTTTTTGAAGAGACAATGTTTCCAATGTTATCAAAAAGAAATCTGATCACACTTTCAAGTAAGGGGATATCACTGATGCGATTTCTCGCAACCACATCTTTCAGTAAAACAGTATTATAAATCCCCATTAAATAATCCCGGTGAATATCTTCATCCTCAATCTCAGTTGTATATGGAAACCCCCCATTTTTAAAATACTGATTCCAGGCATCCCGCTTATCACCACCAACCAGTTTATAGAACTCGGCAAATGACAGCGGCAGCATCTTAATTTCAATAAATCTGCCTGATAGCAGAGTAGCCAGTTCTCCCGACAACAGATGAGCATTTGATCCGGTAATGTAAACATCTACCCCATCTTTGATAAATAAACTGTCTACTGCTTTTTGAAACTCCGGTACATTCTGTACTTCGTCTAAAAATACATAAGTAGTTTTAGATGATACAATCCTTTCCGACACGTAATCATGAAGCTTACGATAATCCAACAAATCCTCGAAGGCAATATCCTCAAAATTTATTGACACAATCTGGTTATCTTCTACCCCAGATTCTTTCAAATAATCTCGAAACATCATTAACAAGGTTGACTTACCACACCGCCTGATCCCAGTAAGAACCTTTATTATTTTCTTATCCCGCAATTTTTTCAGTTTGTCCATATAGTGCTTTCTTTCAATCATGACAATCACCTCAATTTTTAACATCGTAACACGAAAACAAGCAAAAGTAAATAGTTTTCATCTTTAATAATGAAAACTATTTACTTTTGCTTGTTTTTATTGCTGTAAAATATTTTCTACAGTATATATGTTTATAAGTTGGTGGCAGGCACCATTTCTACAAATCGCTTAATTCCCAATACCCCGATGTATCAGATCCAACTCGATAGATTAACTCATTTTCCTGAAGAGCTCTCATATTTCTTTGAATAGTTCGAACTGTTTTATTGAGTTGCTCACTCATTTCAAGCTGGGTAATGTATTTATTTGATTGAATTAGTAGAATAATCTGCTTCTGTGTGTTATTTAGTTTAAACGCGTTCTCCCCGACGTTCTCCCCGACGTTCTCCCCGACATTCTCCCCGACATTCTTAATAGAAAAAGTGACTCTTAAAAAATTAGGACTAAACTTAAAAATACTTCTATCATAATGTCGTAAAATTCTGTGCACACCAGAACCTAACTGCTCAACCAGCCTGACATCCTTAAACACCCTCATTAATTCTTTATTTCTTGGAGCAGAAATCCCCTCAAAGAATTCTTCCTGACTAAGCTCCTGCGGCAAGCCACCAGCTGAAGTAATTACAATTCTATCAGCAAAAATTTCAAAAACAGGTGGTATCCCATTTGAATAATCATTATGAATAATTGCATTGATGACCGCTTCCTTTAGGGTAACAATAACAACATCAAATAAACCAATCGTCGACGGATAGATATTATTCTTTATCCGATCAATAATTCGCTTCTGGATATCATCTGAGTCCTGAACGCCAACTACCGTCCCATCATCGTCAATCCCGATAAAAATTTCGCCGCCTTCATGATAGTTAAGGAAACTGACGACTTCTTTTTCAAGGCTGTCATTTAAAATTCTTTTTAATTCCAAGCGATTACTTTCAATCAATCGATTCACGCTCTTTCTATCTATAACTTTCTTATCCTTCACTCATATACTATCTATTCACAGACATCCTATTAACGGCTGTCGCAGAAACGCTAATGTTTTCGCCAATTTCTTTAAATGTATACCCCTGGTCCACTGCTGCTTTAACATATAAGTTGGTGGCAGGCACCTATCGCATTGTCAATTTTAAATCAGCCAGATCGGGACAATCCAGTTTTTCTCATTAATTGGCAAAAGATCATTAGCTATGCAAATAACACTGCCTGTTCCTATTTCTATTTTCAGCTCTTTCAATCCCCCAAATTTTTCAGGCTCTGTGACTGGTTCTAAGACATCGAAATTCTTGATTGCTTTCTTCCCCGGTGAAGCAGATTTTTTTATTTCGATGGGATAAATCGTCCCATTCTCATAAATCAAAAGATCAATTTCTTTTTTATCTTTATCCCGATAATAATAGATCGGTGGCTCCTTTGCCGCGTTTAGAAAACTTTTATAAATTTCAGAGAAGACATAAGTTTCAAAAAATGCACCAGCCATTGGACCTTTTTCCAATGTTTCAGGATTATTCCACTTTAATAAATAGGCACAAAGACCAGTATCTAGAAAATGCAGTAATGGCATTTTAGTTGCCCGTTTTAATACATTGTTGTGATAAGGTTGAACTAGCGCAATGATGTGTGAAGTAACCAGAATTGAAAGCCATTTTTTAGCTGTTGGCGAGGATATTCCTGTTTCCGAAGCAATTTCCTCATATATTACCGGCTTGCCAGTCCTTGCTGCGACAACCGTCATAAAATGATAAAAAGCCATCTCATCTCCCACCTGGGTCAGATCTCTGATATCTCTCTGTAGATATGTATTGACATAAGATCGATAATAAGTTTCCCAATCAACATTTGACTCAGCATAAAGACGGGGCATTGACCCTTTAAATATACGAGCGAAGACTTCATTAATACCCTGTTTGGGTACATTTTCCAGCCGATTTATCAGCCTCTGCGGATCAGTCGAGAAAACTTCAGATGATACACCTGTTACTTCACTGTTTGATAAGCCCAGCAGGCTAATGATCCCAACCCGTCCGGCTAGTGACTCACTGACGTTCTTCATCAGATGAAAGGCCTGTGAACCCGTCAGCCAATATGCGCCGTTTTGCTTTTCTTTATCGACTTCCATTTTAATGTAGGGCAAAAGTTCCGGTGCATATTGAATTTCGTCAATAAGTACAGGCGCCTTATAACGTTGCAAAAAAAGTGCCGGATCTGTTTTAGCCAGATAGCGGACATCCGGATCATCAAGGGTCACAATTTTTCTTCCGTCTTCAGCTAGATGGTTAAGCATTGTCGATTTCCCCACCTGCCTGGGACCGGTTACCAGTACAACCGGAAAAGTCTCAATGATTTGTTTAACTGCTTTTTCTGCCGCTCTTTGAATATACATCGGCCATACCTCCATAAAAAAATCCGACCAAAATAATTTATATTTTTATTTTAGTCGGATTTATGAGTATTGTCAAGAACCTAATATATTTATAAATTGGTGTCAGGCACAGAAGTTCATGCTGGAGTTAAGTTTGGTCTGGCATCGTTTCTCTCCAGCTCTAGGCAACTCTATGCTCATAATCAATAACTGAAACTGTTAATTCTGTAGAAATTTCCTGAATTTCATTTAAAATTGATTCGATCTTTTTAGCAACTTCTGTGGAAAAATATTCTTCACCGCACTGTTCACATTTTTCACAAGGCACATTTTTAATTACTATGACATAATTTCCAATCTTTTCAATATAATCCGTAACAGAAGGAATTAATTCACCTTTACAAAAAACACACATTATGATCTCTCCCTTTTCTTTCTCGTTTTCATATCCATTTCCCATTCTTTTGGGTTTGGGTAATAAGCAGTTATTGCAAAAACAACACTCTCGTCGCAACCAACAACAACATGAAGAGGTTCATTCATCGTTGATGATCCTAAGATCAGACAACTTGGGTGTGGATAATCACTTGGATAGGACTCAATGATCTCACTTGTTTCAATACAATTGATAAAATCATCGATTGAAATTTTTCGCTCTCTTAATCTTTTCATGCAATGAAGTGACCACTTCATTTTATCATCTAAACAATATTTTCTCAGATTTTCTATTTTCATATCTTCCCATTTTCTTTGGTGTTATACAGACTATTCCTTGTTGAATAGGTGACTCATTTCCTAAAGGAGATAATGTCACTTTATACAATTTATTATAGCATAAAGACTTTTAACAGTCTGTATGTTTATATGTTGGTGGCAGGCACCTTTTGTGTTATCACCATAACGAACCATATCCACTCGTGAATTTTTGATATGATTATTATCAGCGAAAAGCTCAGCGGCGTTATTAAACTGACCTTTATCCAACAGACCGATTGAAATTAATACATCATCAGATAAGGATTGTATACCCAGCACATTCTTCAGCCACTTTGATAATGTCTTAAATTCTAATTCATTTTGTTTCGATGGAATTTCATCAAAGTCCTTCTGTGTGCCAATCGATCAATTGGAACGCTTGCTGTTCCATTCTTTGATAGGCTTTACTTTTATAAAATTAGGGCTGGCTGTCGCCCTGAAACACCTTTAAAATAAGGATATTTTTATCGCTCAGACTTATTTCCTCAAAACTGAAATTTGGGCGCGGCTCAATTGCATCATTGATAGAATTCTCGATCTTCAGTTTAAGTTCCATCATGTTGTCAACACCCACTACATTGCCAACATCACTGACACCAAAAATAATTTCGCCATCGATGTAATTGGCAAATGCACTGACTGTTTTTAGAAATGCTGGAGTAAATTCAAGTTTTAATTCTAGTGTTTTCTTTTCTGTCAAATCATAAGTCATCTTTTTCTCCATTATCTTTAACAACCTCAAATCTATTCACTGACATCCTGTTAACAGCTGTCGCAGAAAGGTTAATATTGTCGCCAATTTCTTTTAATGTATACCCCAGATCCACTGCTTCCTTAACATAGGAAATTTTGTATATACTGAGAGTCCTTTGTCTTGAACCACTTTTAATCAGCCGGAAAACTTCTTCACAGTCGGACACACGCTCTAAAATTTGATCCAGCGTTTCCCTTCTGCGAGACCCCGACTGATTAGCACTTGTTTTTTCATCATTGCCGATCATAGAAGCCATTTCAAAAAATTCCATAGGATTATCAATTAGATCTTTCTGGGCTATAAATTTTTTATATTCAACTATCGCAATTTGTCGATTCTCGGAAAACATATTTAAGATTGTATCGATTTCGACCTGGCCGGTAAGATTTCGTCGATAAAAATGATCACTACTCCACTCGTACAAGTCTACATTAGGCGTAATTTTTGCTCTGACCGGATTCGTATGAAGATATCGCAGCAGGGTCAGCAGATAGCTGTCATCGTTTACCAGGATCCCCTTATAGCGACCGCCAAAAACGTGATCTGAACGCTGATACCGTTTATTGTAGCTCTTGCTGTAAGCATTATTGATCTTCTGCATTATTTTATTCAGCGGGGTTTCTTGAGTCTCAATGATTAGGTGATAGTGATTATCCATAATTACATAGCCAAGCAACTTAAAGTGATAGGATTCTTTCGCCGCTTCAAGGCATCTTAAAAAATCGACTTTATCCTCTTGATGCTGAAAGATAAACTCGCGATTATTTCCCCGCTTAATGACATGATAAACGGCTCCCTGAAATTCAATTCTTGGCCTTCGTCCCATTTTTTCCTCCGCCAACTTAAACAATTATATTTTTCTTGTATTTTAACATAATGCATTTCTATTGTCTATATATTTATAAGTTGGTGTCAGGCACCGAAACTCTTTCCCATTTTCTTTGGTGTTATACAGACTATTCCTTGCTGAATAGGTGACTATTTTCCCAAATATAATAATGTCACTTTCAAAATTTATCATAGCATAA
>JASGLP010000097.1 GCA_030156895.1 Eubacteriaceae bacterium
GTGGCGTGAGCTGCCATAATCCTGAAATCCAACGTTTCTATGGTTCTGTTTGAGCCTGTTTTTTCAGCTCTGGTTTTTCATAGCTCACTTGACACTATCGTCCAATAAGCTTTAATACCACTTGAAAAATCTGTGTCAGTCCCAGACTGTACAACATAATGGCAGCTGGTTTGCCTAAAAGGATTATTGCTGTAAATTTTTTCAGCTTCATTTTGCTGATCCCCGCCAGGTAACAAAGAAAGTCATCAGGTGCGACTGGCAGAAAAATCAACAAGGCAAAAAGTTTCTCAAACTGATTTTCTTTTAACAGATATTTGCTATACTTCTGAAAAAATTTTCCGCCGGTCACTTTCTGTACAAAATCCCGGCCATAGTTTCGGGCAATCAGAAAAGCTAGAACTGAACCGATACAAATTCCTACATAATTAAGCAAGAATCCTTTGATTGCACCAAAAAAGATAACCCCATAAAGGCAACCAATGGCACCAGGCATGATTGGAACCACGACCTGAATCGCCTGAAGAATTACAAAAGCAATTGGCGCAAAAATCCCACAGCCGTTTAAAAAAGCTTCCATTTTCACCTGATCGGTAAAAATGCCCGCCTGATAGCCAACAACTGTTAATATTAAAATAATAACAGCGGCAAGCCCCATAATAATCTTTTTTCGCTTATCCAACCACAGAATGAATCTGTTCATCGAGTTCACATCCTTCAAGCAATATTGATCTTTCTGATACAACATTTTCATAAATTCTTTCCGCGCCCCGTCCAAAAGCTTCCATTGAAATTCCATGGGCAATTTCCTGTGAAAATGCTTTCATTTCACTATAACTGTGATTACTGAAAAGCTTTGTAAAAGCACTCTGAAATTGCGCTTCCGTTTCGTAGGCATAACCATTACAACCTTCTATTAAAATATCATTCAAGCAATCATCTTTGCGTACCAGCAAGGGTTTTCCGGCTGACAAAGCTTCCAAATACGTCAACCCCTGAGTTTCACTCTGCGAAGCAGAAACAAATACATCCCCAAGCGCGTAGTAATTTTCGATCCTATCCCAGGCTACTTCCCCAGCAAAGATAATGTGATCTGTCAACCCTTTTTCAGCACTCATTTTCATCAAATGATCCTTTTCCGGCCCATCACCGACAATTAAAAGTTTGACGTGTTCATCCAAAGCGCACAGTTTATCGACCAGATCAATGAGTTGTGCCAGATTTTTTTCCTGTGAAAGTCGCCCTATCGAAACCAGGATATGATCCTCACTGTTCAGATTTAAAGATTTTTTTAGTGACTCAATCATTGTGTCATCATAATTTTCAAATTTTTCAACATTGATCCCTGTTGGCAAAACGTTAATACTTGGTTTAACACCATAACCCTTTAGCAGCGTTTTGACTTTATTTGTTGGGACAATCACTGTTTGAGCTCGGTCGCAGTATTTTCTGCTTAAATGCTGAATCATCCCTTTGAAATTTTCGTTACCTGGGACTTTTAAATAATGAGTATATTCTTCATAAAGGGTATGGTAAGTATGAATCAGCGGAATTTCCAATTTTTTAGCAATCTGACAACCAATATTTCCAACTGTAAATTCTGTCTGTGTATGGATTACATCTAGTGAAAGCGCTGCAACTTTTTTAGTCCAGAATTGCGGCAAAGAATAACTGACCCGTCGATCCTTTAATAAAAGAAATGGCACACTGCCCATCCGGTAGACCGTTTCATCTTCTTTTTCAGCAGAGGGGTTGCTGACCGTAAAAACATAAACCTGATGTCCTCTTTTTTTAAGTGCCAGACTTAGCTGATAAGCCGAATTGGCCACCCCATTGATTTCCGGATAAAATGTATCAGTAAATAATCCTATATTCATAATGAAACCTCTTTCCTGCTGGCGATTCTATCTGAAACAATGACTAGCAATTGATTCAGTTTGTTAATCCACATTGACTAGAAAATTTTGCAACCAATGTTATTGTATTACTTAGTTAATACAATAATACCTACCGCAACTCCTGTCAAGGATTTTTTTGCTTAACACTAAATATCTTACTTCTTATTATCATAACCAAAAATTGTTAAGAATAATCGTTTATATTTCTTAAATTCTTCTTACAATTACTAAATAATTGTAACCAGTCTCTTTGTTCAACTTTATTCAAAAGAGATCATTCGATTCATTTTATTCTGCCGATACCTCTTCAATAACTATTTTATGAAATTTCAATTATAAGTCAAGGTTAAATAGCTACTATTGCTAGTGAATTGATTTTCACAATAAAACCAGTTTTTCATCACCTGTTCTTCACAATAATACGTGGTTTATGTGATAATCTATCATTAGAAGTATATATATACAAATTTATATGTAGCTTCAACCGATTAATAATTTATTCCTGAAACCATGCATTAAAAATCTAATTTAAGGAGGATCCTATGACTATTTCATCAATTTCTTCTTCAACCGCGACTACAGGTAGCTCATCAAACACCAGCTCAACTGAAACGACCATCAAAAATTTGGAGAACCAGATCAAAACGCTCCAGAAAAAGATCACCAAGATCAACTCTGGCGATGGCGATGCTGAAACCAAGCAAACTCAAGTTGAACTGGTTGAATCACAAATCGAACAGCTTGAAGCACGTATTCAACAAATTGAAAAACAGGAAGAGCAAAAAGCCGCAGCTGAACAACAAGCTCAGGCCGCCAATCAGGAACAAACAAGCAACACCCAGACTAAACCGGTTGAAAACATCCTTGACCTTTATGCTTAATTCAAAAAATTACTTTAATTTTTGAATTATTTGAGCTCATGGATTTTAACCATCAGTTTTTATTCCACGCATTAATCCAAATATTTTTGAGATTATTGTATCATTCAGAACAAAACTAAATGCAAAAACAATAAAAAACATCGTTCTTAATCAACGATGTTTTTTATTGCTCTCTGCCCTGCTTTAAGCCATTCTTATAAATGACAATTTTTATTTCGCCATAGGAATAATCATCCGGCAATCGCTCTTTAATCCCTTTCAGCCCATCATGCCCCACTTGCTTGATGACTTCAAGTACCTTTACTTCATGCTCATCTTTGACGAGCCCCGACCAGTCGATGACCTCACCTTCATCATGGCAGCGACAAAGATGGCCCAATATCGTAGCCTCTGTAAATCCCCGTTCTTGAGCAATCATAGGTATCACGTTACCCTGTCGATACATTTCTAAAGTTACAAAATGAGACGGCATCTTTGATGCCTGCTGTATTTTCTTTTTTTCTGTCTTAAGCTCATTTGCAACTGCTCCAACAACTTTTGGGCGCTCCTTTACTTGATCAGGATGGTCATTTGCATAACTTTTAATGACCTCAATAAAAAGCTCCCCATAGCTCTCAAAACGTTTTTGACCAGCCCCGTTAATCAATAAAAAAGCTTGTTGACCCATGGGAAAATAAGCTGACATTTCTTTTAAACTTGCATCAGGAAAAATAACATACGGTGGCAGCCCTCTTGCTTTAGCAATTTCTGAACGAAGGCTTCTTAGGCTTTCAAACAACTCATGATTATAATATTCAGGAATTGCTATTCGCCCAGCGTTACGGCCATCCTGATTTTCCTTCATTGCCGGGAGCTTCTCAATCAACTGCTGTTTATGAAAAACTTGCTCCTGGCCTTTTAAAATCCGACTGGCATTGCCGGTTAGTTTAAGTACCGGGTAATCATCTGCTGTTAACATAATATAACCCTTAGCAACCAGAACCATTATCATTTCCCGCAAATATTCCGGTCGGTATTCTTTCATAATGCCATAGGTGGAAAGTGATTCAAAACCCAGTTCAACCACTCGCTTATTTTTCGATCCGCGCAAAACAGCAATTACCATATTCAAACCAAAGCGATTTTTCATCCGATAAATGCAGGAAAGAATCTTTTGCGCCTCCAGGGTAATATCTACTAATTCCGTTTGATCAAGACAATTGCCACAATGCCCGCAGCGCTCGTATTCCGCTGTTTCGCCAAAATATTCAAGGATTTTTTTCCGCAGACAATCATCAGTGTGACAGTAATCTACCAGATACTGCAGATTTTCATAGAGAAGCCGTTCCCTTTCCGGCGATGTGTTATTGAGGCGGATCAGCTGCTTTTGCTTGATAATATCAGCAGGAGAATAGAGAATCGTACAGTGACAGATCTCGCCATCCCGGCCGCCACGACCAGCCTCCTGATAGTAAGCCTCCATATTTTGAGGCATATTATAATGGATGATGAAACGAACGTCCGGTTTGTTAATTCCCATGCCAAAGGCATTCGTCGCTACCATCACATCAATAGCATCATTAATAAAATCATGCTGATTTTGAGCTCTGGATTCAGGGCTCATGCCACCATGATAGGCTGCCGCCGAAATTTTGTGCTGTAAAAGTTTTTGCGTAACGATTTCCACCGCTTTTCGTGTGGCACAATAGATTATCCCCGACTGATGGGGAAACTGGTCAATTGTTTTTTCGATAAACGAAAGCTTATCCCCAGTTTTTAAAACCCGATATAAAAGATTAGGTCGGTCAAAACCAATAATCGACTCAATCGGATTGTTGAGTTCTAAAAGTCCTTTAATCTCTTCCGTAACCTTTTCGGTGGCCGTAGCTGTATAAGCCGCCACAACTGGCCGTGGCGACAGCCTTTTGATGAAGCCCGGAATATCTCGATAGCTGGGTCTGAAATCATGCCCCCACTGACTAATGCAATGAGCTTCATCCACCGCCAGCAATGAAACGGACAGTTCCTGAATAAGCTGTAAAAAGAATGGATCACAAAGACGCTCAGGGGCAATGTATAATAGTTTGTAGTGACCATCTTCAAGATTTGTTAAACGACTATCAAAGGTTTTCTGATCCAAACTGCTGTTTAAAAAGGTTGCTGGAATCCCCATTTCATTGAGGGCATCCACCTGATCCTTCATCAAAGAGATCAACGGTGAAATCACCAGAGTCAGGCCTGATAAACACACCGCCGGCAACTGATAACAAAGGGATTTCCCACCGCCGGTCGGCATAATGCCCAAAACATCCTGACCATTAACCGCCGCCCGGACAATTTTTTCCTGTCCGGTTTTAAAGGTCTGGTAACCGAAGTAGCGGTTTAGGTTGTTTTCGAGGGTCATGTAAGGCTCCTTTCACAATGTATGGCTCTTTCTAAATTGCAAAAATAGTTTATCATATTTTTATCATCAAACCTATCTCAAAACCCGAATAAGTCATTTCGCAAACAGATGTTTCGTTACTTTGTTTACGCTCCTTCGAATCTTTTAATTATAAATCAATACAATAATTTTGATGATCTTTTACCAGTATATCTCAATTTTTAAAGAATTTAAAGTCTAGGTTTTAATCGTTTTTGCTCGCACCTTTTTATATTATTCATTAAAATAATCCTTAATCGCGGCAACTATTTTAAAGCTCGCATTTCCATCACCATAAGGGTTCGATGCTTTGCTCATTTTGGAATACTCACTGTCATCACTTAACAATCTGCTGATCTCTTCATAAATCTTCTCTTCATTTGTGCCTACGAGTTTCAGAGTACCTGCTTCAACACCTTCCGGGCGCTCGGTCGTATCTCTTAAGACAAGCACTGGTTTTCCAAGATGAGGCGCTTCTTCCTGAATTCCTCCGCTATCTGTTAAAATTAAATAGAAAGCATTTAAAAAATTATGAAAGTCTAGAACGTCTAATGGTTCAATCAGATGAATCTTTTCGTTACCAGCTAAAACTTTATTTGCAATTATTCTAACCGCCGGATTTAAATGCACTGGATAGATTACGCAAACATTCTCAAAATCTTCAGTGATCCGTCGAATCCCTCTAAAAATTTGTTCCATTGGCGCCCCGAAATTTTCTCGCCGATGCGCCGTCAAAAGCAGCAACCGTCTCTTTCCCACCCATTCCAACTCAGGATGGGAATAATTTTCTTTTACTGTCACCTTTAGGGCATCAATCGCAGTATTTCCGGTAATATGTATTTTCTCTTTCTTTTTACCTTCTTCAAGAAGATTTTTGAGACTTGTCTGCGTTGGTGCAAAGAATAGCTCAGAAATACAATCTACCATTTGACGATTCATTTCTTCTGGAAACGGAGAATATTTATTCCAAGTTCGCAGACCTGCTTCTACGTGACCAACTGGTATTCGGTGATAGAATGCAGCAATAGCACCAGCGAAAGTGGTTGTCGTATCTCCATGAACCAGGATCATATCAGGCTTTTCTTTCTCAACAATTTCCTCTAACCCTGTTAAAGCGTCAGTTGTTATACTTGCTAATGTTTGACTTTTTTGCATAATATTCAAATCATAATTTATAATGTACACAAGAGGTTGGACACAGAATTCAAAAAATAAGTTATAATAATCGTATGAGTAAAAAGAGAAGAACATGGTCCGCCCAGGAAAAATCG
>JASGLP010000036.1 GCA_030156895.1 Eubacteriaceae bacterium
CGCCATCTGCTCTAAATGATGATTTATCTTTTTATTCTCAATAATTTTCAAATCTAAAGAGGACAACGTTTTACCAATACTACTTTGCATATCAATCGGTAACTTCGGCACGTTATAACGCATAATAGCAGCTTTATCTCCTCTTGGCATCTTAGTCCCTTTAGCTGTTGCAGTTGCATAATTAAAAAAGTTATTGTCCGATAATACATAATAAAGGAAACTGGAACTGACTCCTTTTTTCGCTCTAAATACTAAAATATCGTTTGAACAACCCCCTTCACGATCTGCTAACCAAATTTTTTTAAAGTAAGGACGAATATTTGAAACTAGTACATCTCCTCCCTGATAAGCTTGAGTCTGCTTAGTCTTTGGCAAACCTGATGAGTAAGTGATTCCCTCTTTATTGGGAAGCATATTTTCAGTAGATACATACGTATCCAAATTAAGTTTATCTACGGGCACTTTATCTTTGGAAAACTCACAAATATTTGAAAGTTCTTTCATTTCAAATTTCAAACCCAATCGCCCCCAGTCTCTGTCGAATCTCTTCCTCCAGTTCATGAGAACGCTTGAACATCTCCGATAATTCAGCGGTTAAACGGGTCATCTTTTCATCAAAGGGCTCGTCATCCTCTTCCTGTTCCTCGATACCAACATACCGGCCCGGTGTCAGAATAAAATCCTGCTTGGCAATATCTTGAGTTGCCACTGCGGCACAGAAGCCTTTGACGTCTTCAAGACTACCGTCATCAAAGGCCACGAAGGTATCAGCAATTTTTTTAATATCCTCATCAGTCATTTCACGCAGACGCCGGTTAACCATGGTTCCCATCTTACGGGCATCGATAAAAAGAGTTTTACCCGATTGTTTTTTATCCCGGTTGATAAACCAGAGTGAAACGGGAATCTGGGTGGTATAGAAAAGCTGGGTCGGCATGGCAATAATTCCTTCGACCAAATCAGCTTCAACAATCCTTTTGCGGATTCCCCCCTCACCGCCACTTTGAGAAGAAAGAGAACCATTGGCCAGAACCATGGCAATTTTACCCTTGGGTGAAAGGTGATGAATCATATGCTGGAGCCAGGCAAAGTTAGCATTTCCGGCTGGCGGTAAACCATATTTCCATCTGGGATCATCGTTGAGGGAACCATCGTTCCAGTCGGACAGATTAAAGGGTGGATTTGCCAGAATAAAATCCGCTTTTAACTGGGGGTGTAAGTCATTGTGAAAGGTATCCGCATTATAAGGCCCTAAATCGGCTTCGATACCGTGAATAGCCAGATTCATTAAAGCCATTTTCCGGGTTGTGGGATTGGAGTCCTGACCAAAAATCGATAAATTATTGATATTACCGGCATGATGGCTGACAAAATCGATTGACTGGACGAACATTCCGCCGGAACCACAACAGGGGTCATAGACTCTTCCTTTAAATGGCTGTAACACTTCAACCAGGGTTCGCACCACACAAGACGGAGTAAAAAATTCACCGGCCCGCTTACCTTCCAGCTCCGCAAACTTGGAAAGACAATATTCATAAGTCCGTCCCAAAATATCTTTATCACTTCCGTGTTCGACCATTTTAATATTTGTAAAAAGATCCACGACATTTCCGAGCCGGCGTTTATCCAACTCGCTACGAGAATAGTTCTTCGGTAGAATATCCTTAAGTCGTTTGTTTTCTTTTTCGATGGCCCGCATGGCCTCATCAATCACGGTTCCAATTTCCTCTTTATGGGCCGCCTCAGCAATGACGCTCCACCGGGCCGTCGGGGGCACAAAAAATACATTCACTTCGGTGTAGGCATCTTTATCTTCCACATCATCGTCATCTGCTTCAAGCTCCAGATAACGTTCTTCAAACTTATCTGAAATATATTTTAAAAAGATCAGCCCCAAAACAACATGTTTATATTCAGCCGCATCTATATTACCGCGCAGGATATCTGCCGCCGCCCAAATTTGCTGTTCAAAACCGATATTTGCAGTACTATTCTCTTTAGCCATTGAATCGTTCTCCCTTTGATCCGTTTCTATTTTTATATAACATTATTAATCATTCATACTCAGGCTTGTAAATTTTTATAAATTACCTTTCATTATACGCTATTTTAAACAATTTTTACAGTCATATACTCAAATGCCTGAATAAATTCAATTTATTTTGGCTATTTTTACTAACGATATCGCTAAAAGCGATTTTTTCAAATTAAAAAACCGCTATAATCAAAGCGTTCACGTTTCCATTACTTGAAACACTATCAACCCGACTCAGTTACAAGTCTCTAGTATGGAAAAACATCCAAAACTAAGTAGCATTATTACTCTTACATGTGGTAAGATAATAAGCAAGATAGTAAGCAAGATGAGGTACTTAATCAAATCCGCCAACCTGATAATCCATTGTCCAAATATGTGAAAAAACTGCTCGATATAATGGCCTTTCAAGTTCCTTATAGTGCTGCCGCAATCATGGAAAGGTTAGGCATTAAATCAAGAGAGACGTTTCGTAAAAACTATCTTAATCCTGCCTTGAAATTAGGTTTGGTTATTCGAACCATTCCCAATAAACCTAACAATAAGAATCAAAGGTATATTAAAAAATAGTACCATTTTTCAGCAATGGGCAAAATGCTTTAATAACGTCACCTGACACTCATTTATAAATCCTATGAAAAGCAAAAACCCAACAAACGGGGCCTTTTCAATTTAGGCCCCGTTTGTTGGGTTTTTATTTTCAGTCTATGGGGATGGTTCTTTAACTTATTGTTATAAACCGAACCAGACAAATCTCTCTGTCCGTGTAGCCTTTCTTTTGCAAATAATTAATGGCCTCTCCCATATCATCAAAGATCTGGCCTTTGTCTTCTGGTGCAAGATTTCCTGAAATATAAATACGTTTCATTTTTCTCCTCTTTGTATCATCAATACATTTAAGTGTACGAGTTGTATTTCGTGCAATAGTATAGCACAGTTTCACATAAAATCTCAAGTAAAACTAACAAATAGAATCCCATAAAATAAGTAGTATTTAATATTCAAACTAGAAGACAATCAAGAATCGAACCTTTAAGCTTTTTTTATTTACACCTCAAGACTTTCTCAAAAAAATACTCCACATAAAAAACCGGGCCAAAGCCCGGTTTAAATAATTCTATTCCTGTGGTGGTGGCGGTGCGTCCATTTTAGGGAATGGATCGATAAAGAGGAAGATCACACCGGCTACAGCCGCCATTATCATGCCAACAAACATTGGCATTACCAATGGATCGCCGGTGATATTACCAATCATCTGAATCCAGTATGTCGATACAAAGGCAAACGCGTTCATAACTGCCAGCACAACTGATGAGCAAATAGGAATTGATGGCGGATCAGCAAGCATCCCAACAATCATAAAGACTGCTGGCATCAGCAGTGAGAAACCAACCCCTACCAAAGCAGTTCCGACAGTTACTAAAATAAACGATCCGGTGTAAAGCACCAAAACAAAACCAAGTGCTAAGGTTAAAAGCGCGACCGCAATGGTGAAGCGTTTGGCGATTTTAAAGACCGTACTAAAAATCGCTCCGGCAATCATCCCACCCACAGTAAAGAAGGAAAGCACGACTGCTGCTGCTGTCGCATCACCCAGTTCTTTTAGCACCAGGAACGAAGACATTCCCATCAGAAGCGGATAAGAGACAAACATAAGGGAACCAAAAAGAATTGAAACCAGCCACACTTTGCCAGGAATAGTAGCTTTCGGTTTTTCAACACCTTCCGGATGTTCAATGCTTTCCGGTTCCGGCAGGAAGAAGATAACCAGAATCAGAGAAAGAATTCCAAGGGCATGGGGATAAAAAGCATAATTCCAGGCAATACCGGCCATAAAACCACCCAGAAACTGGAGGATAATCCCGCCGACATTCATCATTACGGTTCCCATTCCAAGCAGTTTAGCTCGGGTATCGCCTTCGTAAAGGCCTAAAATCAGAGCATTCCCAATTGGCGAAATAATACCAAGACCAATCCCAAAAACGGCTCGTTCAATAAGAATTAAAGTAAAATTGTCGGTTGCAAAAGCTGGCGCAACCCCTGCGACTACGAATAAAATAATACCAATCGATGCAAGCGTTTTAAACTTCACCTTACTGCCCGCAACCATACCAGCAATGATAGTTGATGGAATAACCATCAGCGATGGAAGTGTCGACGTCAGATAAATCGTTGAAATCGGCAGATCCGGAAACGCCATCATAATGCTGTTAAGTGCTGGGGTAATGGTACCAACACCCATCGCGATAAAGAAAATCGACATGATGGATGCAACTGTTAAAAATGAATTCTTCTGTGCCATTCTACAAACCTCCTAAAAATTTTATTTAAAGGATAACTGGTATCCCATAAAACAGAATCAGGATGCTACTTACTACTACACGTCAGTTATTCAAAGATAAACGATTACCGTAAAAATTTTTCATGCACATCTTATATTGAAAGGCTTCTGCTAAACAAATTTAAAGCTCTGTATTCAACTAATTTCAAGACTTAATTATCCCCTATTTACTAGCTTATGCATTCATATTATCACTAATAAACGATTTCGTAAAGAATATTATATTATTTTTTTAAATATTACTAATTTTAGTCGTCGATAACTGCCTTTTTATGTTCATATTTCATTGTAATTAATATTTTTACTATTTAGTTATTTTTTGACACTGTCATTTTGATTGTACATAATGACTTTTCTGTCCGATTTTAGACAATATTTTATTAAAAACCATTGACAGAACTTGGGCTTTTGTAATATAAATGAAGTATATAGTAGTGGAAGGAGAGATTAATTATGGCAATGCGTTATTCAAGCCTGGTCAAAGATGGCAAACTCAATGTTCGACAGGATTATATTCAGACTGAATCCGGCGATTTTCAAAAACTCACTCCCAACTGGGTCAGAAAAGCCTATGAAAAAGCTCAGGAATTAAACGATACGGAATCCATTGAAAAGCTGGAAAATCTGGTTTTAGATGTTTTCATTAAAGGGGAAGACGATCATCCCGGCAAAAGAATCGACTGGTGTCTTAAGGATGAGTTGAATTAGCTGTAAGCTCTGCAACTCCTATCAATATTGCCCATTCGGGTTTAGATCAATAAAAAACAAACGTCGTTTGAAACTTTCCAAACGATGTTTGTTTTTTTGACAACTTTAGGTGCTGCGAATATCAATGAAGCATTTTGATACTGTTACGCCACTAATCTAGTTGAGAATAATCTGCTTTAAATATTTTATAACCAGATCCGAAAAACGGTTGATATCCTTAATATAGGCGAAATCCTTGCCGTAAATCAGTTTCTCAGCCATCAAGTCCTGCTCTCTGCCGGTAAAAACCCCCAAGACCATCACGCCGGATTGTCTGGCCGTCCGCACTTCTCTGGCCGTATCCGTAATGGCTACCCGACCTCTGTAGGCCTGATCCAGGCTCTCTTTCTGGCCTTTTCCAACCTTTATATCATTTGGTCGACCATCACTTAAAACAATCAGAATTTTATTATCTTCCTTACGTTTGATCAGATCTTCCGTGGCTGCCCGGATGGCCAGGCCGTCGCGATTATTTCCCGAACAGAAATACTCAAAGATATTTTCGTTCTGGGACAAAGGCGACTCATAATCCCGAAAGCGTTTGATCACCGTATAGTCAAGAAAACTTGAAAAGCCCATAACCCGATTAGGAATGCCCACCAGGGTCAAGGCCTGAGCCAGCAAAAAAGCCTGAATCGCCACGCTGGACTGGTTTCGCCTTTGTGAACCGCTTGAATCCATTAGGATATCGACCACAAAAGAACCCTTATCGTTATCAATCGTTTTAACAAACACCTTATTATTGCTGCTTCTGCCAACCCGCCAAAGCTTATTGGCCACCATGGCCCCGCTGTCCGAGGGAATGGTATCTTTTGTTTCCTCCTGAACCAGAGTTCTGGCCATGCTTTCTTTCAGCTTATTGATGTTTCTTTTGCAGACCTTATAATTAGCCCGGTAGACATCAATATTTTTGGCCTGGTGGCGGCGGACATATTTCTGCTGAAACTCATTTTCACTCTCGCTGCGTATGACGCCATCGGTCATATGAATCCGGCAATTGCCATGCTCGCCCCGACAAACCCGGTTTTCAAGCTTTCTGACTTCAGCAGACGATAAAAATGAATTGCCATAATAGTAGGACACTTTTTCATAGATTTTTTCCAGGTCTTCTTCCTGAACCCTTAGGATCCGGTTGTCCTTATCGGCTCCGGCCATGGTCGCATCACTTTTTGTTTCCCCCAGTAGTGCTTCAGCTATTTCTTCGACAGAAGCTTCTATATCTTCATCAGCAGGATCATCAAACAGTTCCTCCAGCATAAAATCGGAAAAGTCCCCTCTTAAACCTTTAGGATTGCCGTTTTCATCGATTATTTCACCATCAGCATTGACAAAAAGCGGAAAATAATCCACGTAAATATCCTCAATTCCCCGCAGAAACTCGATGGTGTCATCACGGTCAGACAAGGCATTTAAATCATTCATCAGATTTCTGGTCTCAACATCCACCCGCGGCATTTTACCGATTTTCTGCAGAACCATAGCATGTCTTGTTTTTTCGATCAAGTTATCGGTATGAAGATTGTAATAATTCATGAGTACATCGTCATAAGCTTTTTTACGGATATCATAAATTCCCGGCCGCTCGGCTATCAGCTTTTCTTCAATCAGCACATCACTGCCCAGACCGATTAAACCCAGCAGGATATCCTTGTCAAAACCAGCCCGGTAACGGCTGATGACATATTTTTTAACCGAGTCCCATTTGATATACTTACGTCGACCACCGGCGGTTACAGCATGATAAAGGGCCACATTTTCAGAGATAAAGCTTTTTTCGCCCCGATCCATATTGTCATCATAATCACCGGAAACTGTCCACATCAGATTGGAAACCCGATTGTCAAATTCATAATTTTCATAGATCCATTTTTTTGATTCCATTCAAACCTCCTTTCGAGAATTTCATTGCCTTTATGATATACTATCGGCTTTCTCTCTTTAAGCCGCCTTTTATATACTTAGCGCTCAGGAAAAATATCTTCAGCTTCCCAAGACTCTCTGATTCTGGTTCTGATGACATCCAGCACAATTTCTTTTTCATACTGGTCAAAGCTCTTGCCAATTACCCCCATATCCACTGCCAGCATGGGTTTTAAACCTCTCCTGATAGTTTTGAGACTACCAATAATCCCCCGCAGATCAACAGATTTGGTGGAAATTTCAGAGTTGCGGGATTTAGCCTGAAGATCCAGAAAGACACCGGCAAATTGCGACAGCATTTCCTCATTGGCATCAGCAAAATTATTTTTAAGAATAACCATCAGGGTTTCTTCCTTAATCTGGGGAATATCGATGGTCATAAAGCGGGATACCAGCGCCTCATTAAGTTCCTTGGTGCCCGCATACTCATAGTTCATGGTGCCGATAAAGCGGGTCGCCTCATGCAGACCGATTTTTTCATAGCCTGGCACATCGATGATTTTACGGTAATCAAGGGCCGAGTGAAGCACCACTAGGGCATCATTTTTAGCCATATTGATTTCATCAAAGACACCAAATCCACCATGAATAGCGCATTCATAAACAGAACCCCGGCGCAGTTTGACTTCGTTATCGATAAAGGTATCGGTTCCAATCAGGCTGGCACTGTCGGTATTGACATGGAAGGAGGTATTCCACTGGGGCCGGCCAAACAGTTCGCAGATATTATCAGCCAGGACATTTTTACCAGTGGCTTTAGGCCCAGACAGCAAAATGTTTTCCTCTTCCAGCAGAGCCGAAATACACATGGCCCAGATATCTTTACCATAAAAAACCGTCTCGGTTTGTGGCACCCGGCTGGTCAGGTTTTGGTCTGTCAATGCATAAAATGCTTTAAATTTTTCTACATCATCAAGCAGTTTTTCAGAAACCCCTTGAGTGATTAGTTGTTCTCTTAATATCATGATTTTTCCTTTCTGTCTCAAAACAGGATTAATTAGAATTGTATAACTTAGAATGATTTTAAATATATCATTAAACCGCCACCCATTCAAGCCTTATTGATAAATGACAAGATTTTATCCGCCTTTTGTGATTGCGGATTTTATCGTATTCTTAAACGTTTCTTCTTCATCATTCAATGATTCATGAGCTGCCATCAAGTGTTTTCGCATGAAAAAAGAGATGAAAACTAATTTAAAAGTTCTTCATCTCTTTGATGTCAAGATCTTTTTAAAACACTGATTCAGACCGAAAACAAAAACTTGAGCAAGGACAATTGTCGTGCAATTATTTATTTTCGGCCAATCACTTTTTTGGCGGCCGCAAGGATATCATTTGCGGTTAAGCCGTATTCTGCCATCAGTGGCGGTACTTTACCGGACTGACCAAAACGGTCTTTCACGCCAATTCGTTCCATGGCTACCGGGCAGGTTTCTGCCAACACTTCAGCCACCGCAGAACCCAATCCGCCAATAACGCTGTGTTCTTCAGCAGTCACAATGGCACCAGTCGCTTTAGCGGCCGCTTCAACAGCCGCTACGTCAAGCGGTTTAATGGAGCCCATATTGAGAAGAGCTGCTGAAATGCCTTCGGCTGCTAAAAGTTCAACCGCTTCCAGAGCCGGTCCCACCATCAGGCCGGTAGCAATAATAGTGACATCCTGGCCTTCTTTTAGTGGTGTTGCCTTACCCACTTCAAAATTGTAATTTTCGTCAAAGAGAATTGGTACGTCACTACGACCCAAACGAATATAAACGGGACCATCAATGGCCAGTGCGGCATCGATCATTTTTTCGGTTTCAACCGCATCAGCCGGACATAAAACAGTCATATTTGGCATGACCCGCATCAAGGCCAGATCCTCGATCGACTGATGTGACCCGCCATCTTCTCCCACCGAGATACCGGAATGGGTTAAGGCGATTTTGACATTGAGTTTGGGATAACAGATACTGTTTCTGATTATCTCATAAGCCCGGCCTGCCCCAAAGATTGCAAAGGTAGACGCAAAAGGAATTTTTCCTACCGCTGCCAGACCAGCCGACATACCCATTAGATTGGCTTCGGCAATCCCGACATTAAAATGACGCTCAGTACATTGTTTAGCAAAAATATTGGTTTTAGTAGCGCCCGATAAATCAGCATCCAGAACCACCAGCTCCTGCTTCTCGTCTCGCAATTTTGCCAGATATTCACCATATGCCTGTCGTGTAGATTTTTTTTCCGCCATTTTTACGCCTCCAATTCTGCCAATGCCTGCTCAACTTCAGCAGGGTTCGGTCCTTTTCCATGCCATCCCGCATTGTTTTCCATAAATGATACGCCTTTTCCCTTAATGGTCTGGCAGATAATTACAGTTGGCTGATCAACTACCTGTTTTGCTTCTTCAACCGCTTTTCTGAGTTTGGGGAAATTATGGCCGTCATCGACATTAATGACATTCCAGCCAAAAGCAGCAAACTTCTCGTCAATGGGATAGGGTGAAAGCACATCGCAAATCGGCCCATCGATCTGCAGATTATTATTATCCACAAAAGCAATCAGATTGCCCAGTTTATAGTGTGATGCCGCCATGGCCGCTTCCCAGACCAGACCTTCCTGCAATTCGCCATCTCCCAATAGGGCATAGATCTTATAGGCTTTATGATCAATTTTTGCTCCCAGTGCCATTCCCACTGCCGCAGAAATCCCCTGTCCCAGTGAACCAGTGGACATATCCACACCCGGGGTTTTTTTCATATCTGGATGCCCCTGGAGGATTGATCCCAGCTGTCTTAAAGTATCAAGCTCAGCTCGGTCAAAATACCCCTTTGCTGCCAGGGTTGCATATAAGCCAGGTGCCGCATGCCCTTTTGAGAGGACAAAACGATCGCGGTTTTCATCCTGCGGATTTTTGGGATCCACATTCATCTGTTCAAAATAAAGCAGGGTCAGAATTTCTGCTGAAGACAAAGATCCACCGGGATGACCGGATGCTGCCTTACCAATCATTTTTACAATGTCTTTTCGAATGCCACGAACGGTTTCTTCTAAAAACGCCATTTAAATCTCCTTTGATTTCCTACATTTTTTCGAGAATTTCTCTCTTAATTTCTATTTGACTGCCATGCGAATAATAGACGCGGGGAACCCGCTTATTCACCAAACAGGTGATTTCATAATTAATGGTGCCCAGTTTTTGTGCCACTTCATCAGCCGATAAGTTTTTGCCGAACAATTCCACTTCGTCATAAAGGCTGACTTGAGAAAGATCAGTTAAATCAACCATGCACTGATCCATGCAGATATTGCCGACAATCGGTGCCCGCTGACCGTTAATAAAAACTTCCGCTTTACCACTCAACATACGGGTATAGCCATCAGCATAGCCTACCGGAAGGGTGCCGATCAGTCTTTCCTCACTCGCTACATAACGGTTTCCATAACTCAAGGACTCACCAGCCTCAATGGTTTTTAAATGCACAATCCGACTTTTAAAAGACATGACCGGTTTTAAATCAATCTTTTTTCGGTCCACTTCATCAGAAGGATAAAGACCATAGAGAATAATTCCCGGCCGAACCATATCAAGATGCAATCCATCCAAATCAAAAATGGCTGCGCTGTTGGCAATATGATAGATGGGGATCTCTATTCCCGCTTGCCTGATCCCCGCCATCAGCTTAGAAAAGCGGTCAAACTGCAGTCTGGTAAAGGCTTTATCAATCGCATCAGCAGTAGAAAAATGACTAAAAAGCCCCTGAATAAAAACACCTTCGAGGCCGTCAATCGCCTTAACCATCTCGACCGCTTCACGATAAGAAAACCCGATTCGCCCCATCCCCGTATCCACCTTTATATGGATGGGATGAACCAGGCCTTCTTTTTGGCAATAGTCCGACAGCGCCTGGGCAAAAGAAAGCTGGTAAACCGCCGGAATGATATCATATTTAACAAGCTGGGGTATTACCGCTTCCGGTGAGAAGCCCAAAAGCATAATCTCAGCCCTAATCCCATTCTGCCGAAGGGCGATGGCTTCATCGATAAAAGCCACAGCCAATTTGTCCGCGCCAGCCGAAATAAGCGCTTTTGCACATTCCAGACTGCCATGACCATAGGCATCGGCTTTAACAACACCCAGAATTTTCACCTGGTCGCCGACAATTTTTCGTATTTCCCGATAATTATGTGTCAGTGCATCCAGGTCAATTTCAGCCCAAGTGGGCCGAAGCTCCAAATCAAGCATTTTTTCTCCTTATTCCACCCCGTGTATCATGACAATTCTATCAACCAAACCTTTAACCAGTTCCACCCCTTTTGCAATGGATTCTTCAAGATTATTCTGATAATCCTCGGCCAGATTGCCATCCGCCTGATCCGACATGGAACGAATGATCACATAAGGCACCCGATTGAGCATGGCTACCTGGCCGACGGCTGCGCCTTCCATCTCAACACAAAGGCCATCAAATTCTTTGAGCAGTTCTTCTTTTAATTCGACCGAATCAACACCCAGATCCGCGGTCATAACCCGACCTTTTAAGAAAGTCAGATTAAGTTTTTGGGCTTCTTCCGCCGCCAGTTTAACCAATTCCGCATCGGCCTTGAAAAAGGTCGTATTCATATTTGGGATCTCACCCCGGGGATGGCCAAAAGCCCGGGCATCCATATCGTACTGAACACTGTCAGTGGAGATAACGATATCTCCCACACTAAGTTCCGGTGATACTGCTCCGGCCACACCGACATTGATAATCGCTTTGGCTTTAAAAAGATCAATCAAAATCTGGGTGCACATGGCCGCATTCACCTTGCCAACACCCGATTTAACCACCACAACATCTTTTTTATTTAGCTTACCTTTAATAAAAGTCATGTTACCATGGTGAATTTTAAAGGGGTCTGTCATCGATGCCTTTAAATCTCTTGCTTCACTTTCCATTGCCGCAATGATACCGATCATTTTAATGCTCCTTTCAGCAGGCTAACCACTGCATTAGCCGCGATCCCTTCTTCCCTGCCGGAAAATCCCAGACCCTCTTCGGTGGTCGCTTTAATACTGACCCGACCCGGCGATAATTCCAGACAGTTTTCAATATTACTAACCATTTGATTGATATAAGCTTTTAATTTAGGCGCCTGAGCAATGATTGTAGAATCGATATTGTTAATCACATAGCCCTGGTCACCCACCAGTTTTGCCACCGCTTTTAACAAAAGCATACTGTCACAGTTCTTATACTTAGGATCAGTGTCGGGAAAGTGCCCGCCAATATCCCCAAGCGCCAAGGCGCCAAGCAGCGCGTCCATAATGGCATGAACCAGCACGTCGGCATCCGAATGCCCCAACAAACCAAGATCGTGTTTGATTTTTACGCCACCCAAAACAAGCGCCCGGTCTTTAACCAGACGATGGACATCGTAACCTGTTCCAATTCTTATCATGAGTCTCCTCTTAATCATTTCTTCATCTAAATTTAACCATAGTTTGACCATTTTGTACAGGTTTTTAGCAATGCAGATGTTTACATCTTCCTGTTTAAGCTAGTCTTCAATCTTTAGACCGATGGCTATATTCTTTATAAACCCGGTAGGGTTTTGAAATAACTCGCTGCGGCAGAGACTTTAAAAATCCGCTCAAATCCGCCTCCATTTCCCTGGTCATGCGACTAGGTTTAGACAAGACCCTTGCCACAAATTCTTCCTTATAATGGGCATTCACAAATTCCTGATTGAGCTTAACCTGGATATGACAGGTTTGGCAGGTTATTTTGTCGATTTGATCATTTCGATACTCAATTTCATGTTGGGTTTCCTTTTCGCAGTTCACACAGAAAAGATAGGCTTGCATTGAATTTTTCGGCATGACACCCTCCTAAAATACTTTGAGCTATTATATCATATTTAAAGCAGTTAAGCTTTATTTTCTGGCTTTGCAAAAATTATGCTCAAAAAAACCCGGCAAGCCGGGTTTTAGCGTGTTGACAAGCCCGGCACCGACCAATTGTCGGTGCTCAGGCATTCCATATTAACTTTGTTTTCAATTTAATACCGATAAATGGCGGCAATGTCACTGCCCGTTGGCATATCTACGCCTTCCAAAATTGTCACAATTCCGCCGCGGCTTAGAACCGCTTCCGCCATGGCATCGTAAATATCGCCAACATAGGGACTTAAGAGATCATCTTCTTGCACTGATCCCAGGATTGGATCAAATTTTCCCGGATGAACCTTATTGCCATTCAAAAAAAGCCGGGAAATTTTTCCTTGTGAAATCGCTTTCCCAATCTGAATCATATCATCAGAAGCCAAATCCTTTGCCTGAGCTTCGAAGAAGAAGGCCACCTGTTCTTTAATCTGCTGATCAAAAAGATCTTTCATTACCTTCTGTACTTTTTGATGAAGGGTTTTTGTGTCCACAGCATCCACATCGATTTTGACCCCTTCTTTAATCAGGTAGGGATTCTTGGAAATTTTCCTGAATTCGCCCTGATGCTCATCCAGGCCGATTAAAATCAGGGGGATTTTAAAAGAATTGGAATACTGTTCAAGGATAAAAGTATCCACATAACGAAAGAATTTATCCCGATCCAAATTTTTTTCGTCCTTGGCACCACCGTGACCATGATAAAGAGACTGATCACCACCATAGGATCCAGCGGTTAAGTGCGGCTCGGTTTTTTCCTTTCCCAGAACCCCAACCAGTGTCGAATCTTTTTCATCAACGGGGATCTGATAGATCTGCGTTTTATCCGCTTCAAAGAAGTAAAAACTATCACGATTCAGTCCCAGCACATGATATAAACCACTGGACTGATAATTTTTCAGTAAGGGCTTGGTATAAAAACTGTCTGCAACAATGGCCTGATTAGGCACATCCATGGGCAGCTTATAAACCACGCATTCTTCTTCATCCGCTAAAATCGCCACACCTTCTGATGCATAATCCCAGAACAGGCTATCGTTTGCCATAACGCCAAACAAATCAAACAAATCTTTAAAATTTCGGTTATCATCCAGCGATCGTTGGACTTCCTTGACAAGGTTTTTAAAGCGAATCGGATTTTCAAAGCGCTCCGGTACTCTGGTATTGGTGTCCATGTAAATTGAGACAACCGGTTTACCCTGCTTTTCCAGGATAGGATGGGGAAATTCTTTTGCAATCTGATAGTTCATATTACAGACCTCCTTTCTGATATAAACCCTGTTTACCCTGTTTTTTAAAATTAAAACAAAATGATCAATAAAGGCAATTTTCTTAAAGCTATTTTGAATTTTAACTTTTTTATAGCCTTTTCTTAATCTTTTTGTGTTAAATTTAAAAAAAGCCTTGGAGGTCAATGCTTGAAAACATACATTCTCGATACCAACGTTTTAATTCAATCTCCTGCTGCTATCTTTTCCTTCGACGATAATAAAATCGTCCTTCCCATCGCAGTGCTCGAAGATCTTGATAAGCTAAAAAACGAGGACGGCGAACGCGGTGCCAATGCCCGCGAGTCCATCCGCAACCTGGAATATTTTAGACAAACAGCCAATCTGATTACCGGCGCGCCCCTTGCAAATGGCGGAAGCCTGCGCATTGAGCTCAACTGCGATTCGGTTGATCTGCCCTACGGATTTAAAGATAACTGCAATGATAATCGGATTCTCAAAGTCTGTAAAGGCCTGCAAAACAAAGGTGAAAAGGTCATTCTGGTAACCAAAGACATCATCGTCCGCCTAAAAGCCCAGACCATGTCTATTCCCGCTGAAGATTTCTTGACCGAACAGGCTCCCACTTTTATGGATCAGTACACCGGTCGAATTGAAATTGATTGTCCCGATTCGCTCTTTGATGAGCTTTCCCGTGGCGGAATAAACCCTCAGGACACCTTTTTACTCAAAGCTGATGGTGCAAAAGAAGGGGTTGATTTAGTCATCAACCAGTTTGTGATTATTCGATCTGATCTTGATCGCCGCAAAACCCGTCTGGGCCGCTTTGATGGCAAAAAAATCGTCCCCCTGAAAACTTTAAACCAGGAACCCTTTGGCGTTAAAGCCAAAAATGTCGGTCAGCGTTTTCTGCAGGAGGCCCTGCTGGAAGATGCCCAAAGTGCTCCCCTGGTTATTGTCAAAGGCACCTCGGGAACCGCTAAAACCTTTTATTCACTGGCTGCCGGCCTGAGCCAGACCATCAATATGGATTTAAACAGCTATCGCAAAATCATGGTAACCCGGCCCAATGCCCAGTTCGATGAAAATATCGGCTACCTGCCGGGCAGCGAACAGGAAAAAATCGCGCCCCTGCTGCGACCGATTATGGATAACCTGGAAGTCCTCCTGGATAAGCCCAATCAGTCCCGTTTTCAAAATGAAGTGGAAGCCAAAAAGAAAATCGAAAGCTATTTCAACCAGGGTATCATCACGGCTGAAGCCATTAACTTTATTCGCGGCCGCTCCATCACCCATACTTATCTGATCATCGATGAAGCGCAAAATCTAACTCCTAAGCAGGTGAAGGGCATCATCACCCGTGTGGGTAAAGGCACTAAAATTGTCCTGCTGGGTGATCCCCAGCAGATTGATAATCCCCTGCTTGATGAAAAAACTAACGGCTTGAGCTATGCCTCGGAAAAAATGAAAGGCAGTCCCCTCTGCTATCAGCTCACCATGCTGCCCGATGAATGCCTGCGGTCACAGCTGGCTTACGATGCCGCCCAGCGAATGTGATTTTGTCAGGCTCCCCTCAAAAAAATGAGCAGGGCTACTAATTAGCCCTGCTCATTTTTTATTAAAAAACTTATTGATAAAACTGACGCATCTATAGATTGATAATGTATTCTTCATCGATCATAAAGAGTGGTGCTCCATCTTTTTCCCGTCTGCCCAATTTTAAACTCTCGTTTTGCAGACTTGGCATTTTCTGAGATAATTCTTCGGTTTCGTCCTGAACCATCTCCACACCAATGACCTTATCGACCGTCATGCCCATCTGTTTGCCGCTTTCCTGACTTTCCAGCACAATGGTCAACTCTCGCCGGCTGTCAGTGTATTCATTACACAAAGAATTGAAGAGCTTAATCATTTGACTCAGTTCCCGATTGCGGGCTTTTTCAATCAGCGTAAAGGCCTTGCTGTAATCCCCCTGGTCTTCCAGCTTTTCCACCTCATGAGCCAGATAGTGGACGCGCTTATGCGGTGCATCAAATTTTTTTAAGAGCTGCTGCAGCATCAGGTCTTCTGTTTTATAATTGTCATACCACTTTCCAAAGGCACAGGCATGGGGATCCGTGGTTAAGGTGAATTTCCGTTTTTCACGAACCGAATCTTCCAGCTCATTGAGCCAATTGATATGATCCTGCTTTCTTTGCGCCAGAACACTTTTAAATTCCGCCACCTCTTCTTCCACGGTCGGCATGCCATAAAATTTTCGGGTATCGATGACCGGTATGATTTCGCCCCTTAAATTAACAGCCCCTTTTATATAGTAAGCCGTATCCGGCATTTTGATTAAATGTTCCATAATAAAAATCGATTTCACATATTCACTGGAAACCGCAAACACTTCATGATCCAGATTAAATAAAGCCCAGGGAAATTCTGATTTTCCTATTTCCAAATCCACACCTCCATCATCTCGTTTAAACAATCTTACCGATTTTTGAGCCTTTCGTCAAGGTTTCGTGGAATGTTTTTACACTTTTTTCCTTTCTGACTTCAAACCTTCAAAAGTTCCGATCCAGTTCCCCTTAAAATAATAAAAGGCTTCTTGAAATAGAGATCGAATTATGCTCATCCTAAAAAACCGAGTCGATTAATCGTTTAGTATAATCCTCCCGCGGATGCATGATAATCTCATCCGGTGTGCCTGTTTCCACAATTTTCCCCTGATACATCACCAGAAGCCGGTCACAAAGCTGCTGGACCAATGCCAGATCATGGCAGATCATCAAGTAAGCCATGTGATTCTCAGACTTGAGCTGCCGCATTAGTTCAACAATTTGAGCCTGCACTGTTACATCCAGAGCACTGGTGGCTTCATCGCAAATCAAAAGCTTGGGATTAACAACAATAGCTCTGGCAATAGAAGCCCGCTGACATTCGCCGCCACTGACCTGATGGGGATAGCGGTCTGCATATTCTTGACTGAGGCCACAGATTTTCAGGGTTTCAAGCATTTTTTTTCTGGCTTCTGGCCGACTAATGCCATGATTGATCATGCCCTCCATAATGCCATCACCCAATTTTAAACGGGGGTTAAAGGAATCAGTAGGCGTCTGAAAGACCATCTGTATATCTTTATAAACCGCTCGCTGTTCACGACCTTTGAGTCCGGTAATTCCTTTGCCATCCAAAAAAATCCCACCCGCATCAGGACTTTCCAGGGCGGTAATCATTTTTGCAATGGTACTTTTCCCGCTGCCACTTTCCCCCACCAGCCCCAGGCACTCACCCGAACAAACATCAAAGCTGACATCATCTACCGCCCGAATTGTTTTTGAGCCTTTTGAAAACTCTTTTACTAATTGCCGGACTTCCAAAATTTTACTCATTCTCTATCCTCTTCTAATTCGGGGAACTGCTCCAATCAGCTGTCTGGTATAGTCTTTAATGGGATGATCGATCACATCACGCGTCTTACCATATTCCACCAGCCGCCCTTTATGCATTACTGCAACATTGTCTGCCATATAGGAAACCACACCAATATTATGGGTTACAATCACAATTGACATCCCAAAGGTCTCCCGCAGTGCCATCATTTCTTTGACAACCTGGGCCTGAACCGTCACATCCAGGGCGGATGTCGGTTCATCGGCAAAGAGCAAATCGGGTTTTAAAATCATTGCCATCACAATTCCCACCCGCTGATTCATTCCTCCGGACAGCTCAAAGGGGTAACTGTTTAATATTCTATCCCCATCATGCAGATGGATTCGGTCAAACATAGCAAGTGCTTCATCTTTTATAGCCTGCCGGTCAGTCTGCCCATGTTCTTTCATGGCTTCGCAAAGCTGGTCACCAATGGTTCTGATTGGGCAGAGTGCACTCCCGCAATTCTGAAAAATCATCCCCATTTTGGGGCCGCGCAGATTTCTGAAGGCCTCATCGCCTAAATTTAGAACATTCTGACCCTGATAAAGAATTTCACCTTGACTCACCCTTCCGGATCGACCCAGCAGCCCCATCGAAGCTTTAATCAGAGTACTTTTTCCGCTCCCCGACTCACCGACAATTCCCAGAATTTCTCCCTTATTCATTTTTAATGAGACTCCTTGAATCATTGCTTCATCGTCATAGGAAATTTCAACATTATTAAAGGCCAATAAAGGCTGCTGCATCTTTTTTTCTCCCTTTTATCGCTTAATTAATATCCAGATCGGCAGTAATTTCGTAGTAATCCGATGGATGTGCTGTAAACCCAGTTACACCGCTTTTCATCACAAAAGACATTTTTAAATGTGAAGCGTAAATATAGGCATGATCATCCAACACCTGCTGGGCAATCTGTACTGCCAGGTCTCCCCGTTTTTCGGTATCAAATTCTTCCCGCAGCTGAGCCACCAGACTTTCAACCTGGTCATTATGATAATGTCCTCGATTATAGTCCGAACCATCAATCACCTGGGTGGTGAAATAATATTCCGGATCACCCGTCGGTGCCGTTACTGATGCATTGGCAAAGACATCAAAATCCCCGGTTTTAAGAAAATCCTTATAACTGTCGGTGGCATTAACCACTACATCAATGCCCACTTCTTTAAAGGATGCCTGAACCGATTCAGCCAGCAAGGGCAGTTCCTGTCTTGACGTATAAGTCAACCAGTTAATGGTCAGTTTTTGTCCGTCTTTTTCTCGAATACCATCGCCATCCGTATCAACCCATCCGGCTGCTTCAAGAACCGCTTTTGCGCCTTCCGGATCATAGCTTTCCGCTTTGACCGCATCGCCGCCAAAAGAGAAGTTAGCCGGGAAAGGTCCAACTGCCGGTGTCCCATTTCCCTGCAGCAGAACTGAAGTAAAGCCTTCTTTATCGACACTCATGGCCATGGCTTTTCTAACGGCATCATCCTGGATAACTGCTTTGTCGTAATTTAGCGCAGCCTGATAAACGCGAGAGGTTTCAGTCGAACTGATTGTATAGTTGTCATCCCCCTCAAATAATTCAAGACTGGCATAGGGTAATCCCTGAGCTGCATCAATCTCACCGCTTTGCAGAGCCATGGTCAGTGTATCGCCATCGGTAATGCTCTTGACATTAACCGTTTGAACTTTAACATCTCCGTCCCAGTAATCCTGATTGGCTGTCAGATTGATCTCTGTATCTGTCACCGTTTGAGCCACGTATGGACCAGTTCCGACAACGTTATTGTCGGCAGTTACGCCCGCTTCCATATCGATGATGCAACCATAAGGATCACAAAGATAGTTGATTAAAGCCGGCACCTTATTCGCTGTTACAATCGTCACACTTTGGCCATCCGCTGTGATGGACTGAACCTGAAGATCTGACGGGGCCCGGTCATGAACGGTGATTAAATCTTCCAGACAGGCTTTAACTTTTTCGCCAGTCATCTTGTTGCCATTGGAAAAATTAACATCGTCTCTCAGGTTAATGGTCACAGTATAATCGTCGACCTGACTATAATCCGTTGCCAGCCAGGGCTCCAGTTCCATGTTTTCATTGAATTGAAAGAGGGTCTCGCCGACACCATAGCGAAGGGTTGACCAGCCGCTGTAACCATCATGCGGGTTTAAACCAGCATTCCCCATGGCCACACCATAAGCCATCGTTCCATAATTAAAAACTTTCTCCTCCGTACTTGTAGACGAGCCAGAACTGCCGCAGCCAGCAAAACTCGCGGCTACCAAGGCAGTTGTCAGTAACAAACCCAAAATCTTTTTCTTCATTCTTTTCTCCTCGAAATTTTATTTTATTTTTGGATCCAGGGCATCACGCACTGTATCTCCTAATAAATTAAATAACATGACGGTAACAAATATAGCCAGGCCCGGTGCCAGAATCACCCAGGGGGCTGTCTGCAGCATGCTGCGACCGTTACTCATCATAGAACCCCACTCAGCAATGGGTGGCATGGCTCCCAGACCTAAAAAAGACAGACCGGCCAGTTCCATCATCATGGTTCCGATATCCAGGGTGGCCGTCACCAGAATCGGCCCTACGATATTAGGCAGAATATGTTTAAAAACCACCTTACCCGGTCCTGATCCACTTAGCTTGGCTGCCGAAACATAAGGCATGCTTTTAACCGATAAAACCTGACTTCTGGCCAGTCTTGAATACTTTGGCCAGGAAATGCAGGCCAGAGCCACCACCGCATTGATAATCCCGCCGCCCAGCACACCTGCCACCGCAATGGCAAAAACCATTCCCGGAAAGGCCAGAAAGACATCAGATACCCGCATGATAAAGGCATCTGTTTTTCCCCCGCTGTAACCACAGAAGACCCCTACCAGCGTTCCAAAGACAGTTATAATCATCACCAGCAAAAGAGCCGAAAAAATGGTCGTCTGCCCACCCATAATCACCCTGGATAACATATCCCGTCCATAACGATCAGTCCCCATTAAATGCTCAGAGCTGGGCGCCTGCAAAGCAATGGACAGATCCTGAGCATAAGGATCATAGGGAACAATAATGGCCGCACAGGCCGATACAAGTAAGAGCATTAAAACCAGTGCCAAGAAAAAGTAGAGTTTAATCTGAACTTGTTTTCTGGTCTTTTTCTGGCTTTGAAAAACTTCAATTTTCTTTAAAATTAGCTCCATGCCTTAGCCTCCTGCTCCAATCGCACCCGTGGGTCCAGATAATGATAGAGTAAATCGGTAATGAGATTGACCAGCACATAGATCAGTGCCATCCAGATCACATAGGCCTGAATCATCGGGTAATCCCGCATCAATATGGAGTCAACCGCCAGCTTGCCAACCCCATCCCACATAAAAATGGATTCAACAATTGCAGTTCCGCCCAAGAGTGAACCGATGGATAAAGCCAGCAAGGTAATAATGGTCATCATCGAAGATTTCAGCACACTGCCGTAAAGAATCGTTTTTTCTCGCACCCCCCGGGCTCTGGCACCTAAAACATAGTCTTTATTTAATTCCTCAAGCACCGTTGCCCGTACCTGCCGGGTATATTTTGAAGCCATGGCAATGGTTAAGGTAAAGGCCGGTAGAATGACACTAACGGCCGTGTCACTGCCCATCACCGGCAAGAGACTTAATTTTAAAGCAAAGAAATAAATCAGCAGGAGAGAAACAAAAAAGTTAGGTAGTGAATTTCCGATAAAACTGAGAAAACGAATCAGATAATCGCCCCAGCGGTTATGCCTGACCGCCGCCAAAATTCCTAAAGGAATTGAAAAAAGAATCGTTAGCACAATCGAAGTCAGAGTTAAATAAATGGTTGCCGGTAATTTTGAAATAAAGGTTTCAAACACCGGTTTATTGGAAATATAGGAAACCCCCATATCCCCAGTCACAACACCGCCAAGCCAGCTAACGTACTGAACGATAAAAGGTTTATCAAGCCCCAGTTCCGCTCTCTTTTGATCTTTTACCGCTTCCGATACGCTAGAGCCCGCATTGTCATAGAGGGCATCCACCGCGTCCCCTGTTGCCGATTGCATCAGGGCGAAAGATAGAAAGGTGATCCCTAAAATAATCGGAATCAGTTGCAATAGACGTTTTGCTACATATTGTTTCATTCAAATCCCCTTTTATCCCTTCTTCAACAAAGTTCTGAAACCAAGCTTCATGACTTCGTTTTCCATATCAATATTTAGACTATTACAAAAAAAGATTCCGTTTTGGCATTATCTACCAACGCGGAACCTTCATGGCTCGTTTTTAAATATATTCAACTTTTAAAGTATAGCTGTATCGATAAGTATTGTCAAGTGTTTTGATAGGTCATCAATCGATCGTGATATAATATCCTTGCTCGCCTCCTACCCATTTCAGTTGATTAGCATACTACACTTTTAGCCTTTCTGACTTCAAACCTTCAAAAGTTCCGATCCAATTCCCCTTAAAATAGTAAGCAGCCATGAAAACAGCAGTTGAAGCCCAGGTAATCGGATAAATGGCCGCAATACCTGTGATACTGCCATTTAAAGTCATCATCACAAAGACCATGGAGGTTCTGATCAGAAAAATATTTAAGAGGATAATCAGCATTGGCGGACCCGCCTTGCCGGCTCCTCTGATGGTGCCAGCCAGGACTTCCATGACCAGATAAATCCAGTAAAAAGGGAAGGTGATCTTTATTATTTCCTGACCCAGTGCCACGACTTCAGGATCTTTAATAATTAAGGAAAAAGCCTGGCTGCCAAAGAGCAGCAGCAGACCGCTGCTGATAATGGTAATCGCCCCTCCCATCAATAGGCAGGATTTGGTTCCCTGCCTGACCCGTTCCAGTTTGCCAGCCCCAATATTCTGGCCGGTAAAGGTGGCAATGGCCTGACCCATGGCCAGAATTGGCAAATATAGTAAGAGTTCCACCTTAAAATATGCCGCAAAAGCCGCAATGGATGAGACCCCCAGACTGTTTACCTGCGATTGGACAACCAGGTTGGACAGGGTAATAAGCATGGCCTGTAAACCGCTGGGAACGCCAATCCGGATCATCTGCATAAGATAGTCCCGATCCAGCTGCAAGGCTCTAAGACGCAGCCGAAATTCCGGGTCAAGCCGCATCAGATACAAAAGAGCCAGCCCCGCCGCCACCGTTTGTGAAAAGAATGATGCCACCGCAACCCCCACGACCCCCTGTTTGAAAACAAGAATAGCCAGGGCATCCATTAAGACATTGACCAGACCGCCGATCAGCTGAATTTTCATAGTCGCTTTGGCATCCCCCAAAGACCGGATAATGCCCGCTGCCATATTATAAGTCACCAGAGCCAGAATACTTAAAAAGTAAACCCGCACATAGGAAACCGCCAGGGTCAGGATCTGATCAGGGGTGTTAATCAGCTTTAAAAAAGCCGGTGCCGCTATGATGCCAATCAGGGTAACGGCAAGCCCACAGATAAAACCAAGGGCAACAGCCGTATGAATAACTTTGTTAAGGGCTTTTTTATCTTTTGTTCCAAACACATAGGCGGTTACGGCACTAGCGCCCACTGACATACCGGAAAAAAAACCGACCAGGCAGGTAACAAATAAAGTGGACGCTCCCACTGCTGCGGTTTCTTCGGCGCCCAAAAAATTTCCCACAAAAATCAGGTCAACGGTATTATATAATTGTTGAATCAGGCTGGTTCCCAGCAAAGGCAGGGCAAAAAATAGGAGATTTTTCCAAACCACGCCCTCAGTCAGACTTTTACTTGCCATTATTACTCCTTTGAACAAACTTGCCTTCTTTCTCACCGACAATTAAAGTGGTCGGGATTTTTAAAGAAGTTCCCGGAACTTCCACCATCCCCATTGCCTTTTCACCGGATTTTGCTGACAGCTTTCCAATTCTTAATTCCATTTTCTCTCCTTAATCAATTTACTTCAAGATGACAGGCAACAAGGTGACCTTCATCAATGGTTTGCAGAAGCGGCTTTTGCTCCTTGCATATTGCCATACATTCCGGGCAGCGATCCTGAAAGGGACAACCTTGAGGAGCATTTAAAGGGCTGGGCGTTTCTCCTTCAATGGCCTCAATTTTTTTTGAAAAATCCATTTTCAAATCGAATATGGCGTCGATTAATGCCTTTGTATAAGGGTGTCGCACCTTGTTAACCAGGTCTTCACCCGGCAGTTTTTCAACCACATTACCCAGATACATGACTGCTACATCATGAGCCAGGGACGAAACAAGTGCCACATCATGGCAGATAAAACCCATGGCCAGATTTTTTTGCTCTTGAAGTCTGACCAGTAATTGCACGATCGTATCCTGACAAGAAACATCCAATGCACAGGTCGCTTCATCACAAATGATTATCTCCGGTTCCAGTGCCAATGCCCGGGCAATATTGACCCGCTGACGCTGACCACCGCTTAGGGCATGGGGATAGCGTTCCATAAAGTCCTCCGGTAATTCCACCATTTTCAGATATCTGGCAGCCACCGCATTTTTCTCGGATTTTTTGATCAGTTTATAATTAAGAAGGGGTTCGCAAATAATTTCTCGCACCTTCATTCGCGGGTTAAATGATGCCAGGGGATCCTGAAAGACCATCTGAATATGACGGCGATTTTCCCATAGATCCTTCCCCTTAAGATTTTGAATGTTTTTCCCCCGATACAGAATCTCTCCATCACTGGGCTGGTCAAGCTGAACCAGCATCCGGGCAAAGGTACTTTTGCCACAACCACTTTCGCCAACAATGCCCAGGGTTTTCCCCTTATAGAGATTGAGGCTGACATCATCAACAGCTGTCAAAATTCTTTTATCTTCCATCTCAAAGCGCTTGCTGAGATTTTTTGCTTGCAGTACCGGTTCATTAGACATATCGTTTCCCTCCCAGTCGTGGTACTGTTTCTATAAGGGTCCTGGTATAATCCGACTGGGGATTTTGAACAATCTCCATCGCCTTGCCGGATTCAACAATTTTTCCATTTTGCATCACCAGAATATAATCCGACATATAGGCTGCCACACCAAGATTATGGGTCACCATCACAATGCCTGCATCCTGTTTTTCCATTAGTTCCAACATCAGGCGTACTATTTGCGCCTGCGTTGTCACATCCAAAGCTGCCGTCGGTTCATCTGCCAGCAAAAGGCCAGGATTTAAGGCCATGGCCATGGCAATGCCAACCCTTTGCCGCATTCCCCCGCTCAGCTCAAAGGGATAAGCCTTCATGGTATTGTCACTATCAGGTAACCTTACCATGCTTAATGCTTCTTTCCCTTTTTCCCAAGCTTCATCTTTTGACAGCTTTTCATGAAGCCTCAAATACTCTACAATCTGACTGCCAATTTTTCGGATTGGATTAAGCATGGCACCTGAATCCTGAAAAATCATTGCGGTTTTTTTACCGCGATACTGCTGCCATTCTTTTTTAGAATATCCCAGGATTGACTCTCCTTCGAATCGAATATCGCCTGCTGTGACTTTTCCGTTTTCCGGCAAAGCCCCCAATAATGCCCTCAGGACTGTCGATTTTCCACTTCCGCTTTCACCAACGATTGAGACAATCTGGCCAGCTTTCACGCTGAGATTAAAATCCTCAACCACTGGCCGTCTATTTGCATACTGAATTTTTAGATTTGAGACTTCAATCATTTTACACCTTACTCTGCTGGTTTAATATCTTTTGTAACCCAATAAAAATCTGAAGTTGGACAATAAGCCCCGGTAATGGCATCAGTCGAGCACAAGTTATAGTTATAATAACCATAAACCACAGGCATGGCATCATCCAGTAAGATCTGCTGCAGTTGGGTAATATAGCCTTTTCGGGCTTCTGTATCAAACTCAACAATCAATTTTTCATAAATCGCATCATATTCAGCATTAGAGTAAGATGAATAGTTTCTTTCACCCTTCGAATACCAGTATCCCAGGAATTTTGCCGGGTCACCGGTTGGGGTAGTGACATCATTTGAGGCGCATAAATCAAAGGTACCGTTTTTCAGCACATCTGACTGACTTTCGGTAATCGACACATTTGCCTGAATCCCAATTTCCGCTAGCTGAGCAGCCTGAGCCTCGGCAATAACATTCATCTGACGACTGGCCGTCACCTTGTAATCAAGGATAATATTCTGTCCATCCAGTTCACGGATACCATCTCCATCGCTATCAACCATTCCCGCATCATCCAAAAGTTTAGCTGCCGCCTCCGGATCATAGGAGAATTTATAAGTCAGTTCATCGTAGCCAAAGTCAAGTCCTGACGAAACCACGGCATAACCGTATGTATAGGAGCCATTCGTCGTGACATCGGCAATAGTTTCTCCATCAATGGCCATCAGCACCGCCTGACGTAGGGTATCGTTGCCAAGTTGTCCGTTCAGATTCGGATGAGCAAAACCCGTTCGTGAACCTGGTACAACACTAATCTCGTATCCACCTTCGCTTTCCAGGGTTTCCCGGTCAGCCGCAGAAATACTTAGGGCCATATCGGCACTGCCATCCTGAAGAGCCAGGGTTCTGGTAGAAGGTTCTTCCACTTTTAAAATAGAAACTGTTTCAAAAGGAACCTGACCATCCCAATAATTTTCATTTTTAACCAGAGTAACTTCCGTATCCGGTGTCATAGACTCAATCACATAGGGACCGGTACAAATTGGGCCCTGGGTCGTTAAGTCTCTGGATTCATCGACATTGGTAATCAGCATCCAGGGATAGGCCATACAACCCGGCAGGTCGGGAACCGGCTCAGTGGTCACAATGGTAACCGTATTGGCAGCATCATCTGCTGTAATTGACGAGTAGGTAAAGTAAGACTGGGGATTTCCTGTCCCACCATTTTCAACAGCCGTATCTGCATAAAGCTTTTCAATGGATTCCACAACTTTTGTTGCTGTCATCGCATCGCCATTGGAAAATTTCACACCCTCCTGGAGCTTAAAGGTCCAGGTCAAATTATCTTCCGCTACATCCCAGCTCTCTGCCAGCCAGGGTTCAAAGGAAAAGTCGTCAGCAAATTTTACCAGGGTTTCTCCTGCCCCCCAACGCATTACAAACCAGCTGTCCCAGGCAACAGCAGGATCCAAGGTATCGGAAAACAATTCTGTTGCAACATTTAACTGGGTTTTTTCACCAGTCTCCGTTTCACTGCTTGAGCACCCGCTAAGCATCCCCACCGCTAAAATCGCGATCACAAACAATACACCGATTTTCTTCAATTTCATTTCTTTTCGCCTTTCCAAACAATCTTTTTTTACTTATGTTAAGTTCCCTTTGGGGATCTAAAACATCTCTCAAACTATCTCCCAGGAGATTAAAAACCACCACCACCACAAATATGGCCAAGCCTGGAAAAACCAGCAGCCAGGGAGCGGATTGCAGATAGGTTCGCCCTTCACTGAGCATATAACCCCACTCCGGCATTGGCGGCTGGGCACCAAAGCCCAAAAACGAGAGTGATGCCATCTGCAGCATGACACTGCCAATATCCGTTGCTGCTGTAATAATAAGTGTCGGCAGGGTATTGGGAGCCAGGTACCTGCCGATTAAATGGCCGGTTTTTGACCCCGTCAAAGTAGCTGCCGCCAAATAATCAGTATGCCTTATTTTTAACACAAGACTTCTGGAAAGCCTGGCGTAACGGGTCCAGCTTACAATTGTTATGGCAATAATGGCATTAGTGGTACTGGGTCCCAATATTCCAGCTATGGCAATAGCCAAAATCAGATCCGGAAAAGCAATCATGATATCCGCCAGACGCATCAGAACCGTGTCCAGCCAGCCACCAAAATATCCGGCCAGAATACCAATCAGACTGCCGATTGAAAAAATAAGCGCCACCAGAATCAGAGCTGAAGAGACCGATGCCCGTGTCCCGTAGATAATCCGGGATAAATAATCTCGACCCAACAAATCGGTTCCCATTAAATGTTCAGCTGAGGGCTTTTGAAGCGCATTGACAAGCTCTGCCGAATATGGATCATATGGTGCCAGCAGGGGTGCCATTACAGCAATCAGAATAATTCCCAAGGCCAAGAGGCAATATCCAAAAAATTTGGGGTTTTGTTTCAGTATTGCAATCACATTTTTCATACAGCGCCCTTCTTTCTGATTCGCGGATCAATATAACTATAGGAAATATCGACGGCAAGATTGATCAGCATATAGATCAGTGCAATCCACAGGACAATTCCCTGAATCAGGGGATAATCCCTGGCCGATACTGCTTCGACAGCCAGCTTGCCAAGACCCGGGTAGGAGAAAATCATTTCCACCACAACGGTGCCACCAAGGAGCGAACCCAGTGACAGACCCAGTAATGTAATCAGCGGTAACATGGCATTGGGCAAAATGTGCCGCCATAGGATTCTGGCTTCACTGACGCCTCTTGTTCTGGCTCCAATCACATAATCATGACTCAGTTCTTCCAGGAAAGCTGTTCTAACTTGTCTTGTGTATTTTGAGCTCATGGCAATTGCCAGAGTAACCGCTGGCAGAATCATTTTCTCAAGACCACCGCCCGAAGAAATAACCGGTACAAGATTCAGCTTGTAGGCAAAAACATATAAAAGCATCAGACCAATCCAGAAACCCGGCAGGGAAATCCCGATAAAGGATAGGCTCCGAATAAAATAATCACTTAATTTATCCTGCCGGACCGCCGAAATAATTCCCAATGGCACCGCTGTTAAAATGGTCAGAAAAAGTGATAGAAATGCCAGCTTTAAGGTTGCACCCAAGTTTTTTTTCAGTAAATCAATAACCGTTAGATGCTGAGAAAAAGAAGTTCCTAAATCCCCCCGCAGACAATTTGACAGCCAGATAAAATACTGAACCAAAAACGGCTGATCCAAACCCATTTGACTTTTTGCAGTTGCCACCATTTCATCGGTCGGCACAATGCCAACTGCTTCATACATTGCTGTCACCGGATCTCCTGGGGCGAGATAGGTTAATAGAAATGTAATGAAGCTGACCCCAAACAAGACAATAACGATCTGCAAAATTCGACTGACCAGCAGATTTCTTGAAATCATATCTCACCTCTTTTTTTCTTTAACATCTTTATTCTCCACTCTGCTTTTAAATTAAATTCTTAAGGAACCTTAAATCCATTTCTTACCTTTACACTTACTTTTTGAAAAATTAAGCCGTGCACTCGGTGTAGCTCACGCTTCACCTCGTCGCGGGCTGCGCCCTATATAAAAAGACAAAGCAAAATGGATTCTTAAGGAACCTTAAATCCATTTTGCTTTGTCTTTTTATGCACGGCTTAATTTTTCGCGCAAAAAATAGCCCTCTATCGACCGTAGAGTTCTTTAAGGCACCAAACAGGCAGGTCTCCTGGCTCGAGTTTCAACATCTACTCCTGCCTTCCTTTTCAGTGGCATTCTTGGAGCGACTCTTCTCTTACAGTGGCGGGACCGCGCGGGATTTTCACCCAACTTCCCTTTTCACCAGCTTGAAACGATCTTGCGTTTCAGCTGACACCTGTTTTGAAATGTATTTAATTTTGGTTTGAGTGTCAAAAGAGCCTCTTTTACGCAACCAGACTCAAAACATTTCCATACTGGCGATGTTTTAGGCAAAAACATTGCACCACCTGATTAA